>NZ_JBWHYQ010000013.1:0-177180 GCF_056322905.1 Lysinibacillus sp. G1-3 | reverse complement strand
AAGAGGTCACACCCGTTCCCATACCGAACACGGAAGTTAAGCTCTTTAGCGCCGATGGTAGTTGGGGGCTTCCCCCTGTGAGAGTAGGACGTCGCTAGGCACCTAGAAAAGTCGAGGATTTATTCCTTGGCTTTTTTTGTTTGCAATTTTTTAGAACGAGAGAACTCTCCTTCCTCAAGGGTGTAGGGAGATAACCTAATTCGTTCGAATGCTACACAAAATCTTGAAGTCAGCAAAACAGAGTTAATTTCTTAAGATTAACTCTGCTTTTTTATTTTCCGCAAACCGAATTTTTTACGAAAGCCGCCTCAACTACGCTCACCCTTTTTTCCTAAAACAACTAATAATCCAAGAAAAATATACGGATATGATAGAAGTGTCAATTCAAGAAAGCTTAACCCGAATAATGAAGAATGTTCATCTGCATAATTACCGGCATTAACCAAATATTTACCAATTAATAAATAACTAGATATAGAAAGAATAATCAGTAGTAGCCCAATCATATTAAATTTAAATTTGCAGATTGTATAGATAGTTACTAAAATATAAATCAAACCAAGCAAAATTAATAAGAAGAAAATATACAATGGTTCAAAAACACCCACTAAATCCCTCCTAAATTAAATAATAACTTTCTTGCTCCGTTACTTTAAAACGTTCGAAATGAACAGGAGTTCCAATTATAAACAAATCTTCCGTTTAATATTAACTAAAATTCATTCCTGCTTATTGAACAAACCCACTCGATTGATTGAAAAGCAACAATCTTTTAAAAAACAGCCATTTTCATTGATTTCAGAAGATATAAACAGAACTTTCAGAAAATATATTGTATTGTGAAAAAAACTGTGCTAGGCTATGTATCATGCAGAATGAAGTTCAAACTTCAAAAATAAAATAAAAAAGGATGTACTTCTTTGATGGATAATCAAACAATTCACCAAGTCATTCAACATAAATACCAGGAACTTTCAAAGAGTCAGCAGAAGGTAGCTGTCTTTATTCTCAAAAATATGCAGAATGCAGGTATTCATTCAGCTGCATATGTGGGGGATAGGGCAGGGGTAAGTGAAACGACAGTTATCCGCTTTTGCTACGCTATAGGATTATCGGGTTATGCTGAGTTGCAACGTGAGATAACGATGCATTTATTCAATGAAGGAAATACTAGTAGCTTGCAAAATTATTTGCAATCAAAACAGGCACTTTTTGAAACGCCGCGGTTTTATGAAAAAACGATGGAAAAGGATGCATCTAGCATTTTAAACGTTGCAAAGAACATTAACGAAGAAGATTTTAATCGTGCTTCCGTCTTGCTGCATACGAAGAAAAAAATTTATATTGTTGGGAATGGTTCGTCCCATTTAGCGGCACAATGGTTGTATTTTACGTTAAATATGCTACGTTCTAACGTCGTGATTTTAGATTTTGAAACTAGTGAAATCATTAGAGCTTTACAAGAAATCGATGAGGATAGTGTGGTCATTATTTTATCGTTCCATCGCTATTTTAAAGAGCCGATTCAATTTGCAGCTGAAATTCAAGAAAAACATTGTGAAATCATCGGCATTACAGATTCTAAAATTGCACCTATTACACAATATGCGACGATTACTTTTATAAATGAACAACAAGAAATGTCTACGATTGATGCAATGCCAGCACTGATTTCATTTTTAAATACATTAATTGCAGGTATGACTGCACAGGATCACGACTATTATGAAAATCAACGCGTAAAATATGATGATTTCCAAAATAGCTTTTTAGCAAATCGATGGAGTTGAATAATATGAATCAAGTATTACCTAACTTACAGCCGAGATTGGCAGAG
Source organism: Lysinibacillus sp. G1-3 (assembly GCF_056322905.1). Lineage (NCBI taxonomy): Bacteria > Bacillati > Bacillota > Bacilli > Caryophanales > Bacillaceae > Lysinibacillus > Lysinibacillus sp. G1-3. Next base: position 175,343 of record NZ_JBWHYQ010000013.1, on the reverse strand, counting down.
ATTTTTACACATTTACATGAGCATCCGGAAATTAGCTGGCAGGAAAAGCAGACAACTAAATACATCGCCAATTTGTTGAAGGAGGCACAGATGGAGCCTCAGTTATTCGAAGATATGACCGGACTGTATGTAGATATTGGGAAAGGAACGCCGAGCGTTGGATTTCGTACGGATATCGATGCACTATGGCAGGAAGTAGATGGTGAATTTAAGGCGAATCATTCTTGTGGTCATGATGGTCATATGACGATGGCTATTGGGACAGCACTAGTGTTGAAGGATATGGAGCATTTGCTTCCCGGTGCAGTACGTATTCTTTTTCAGCCTGCTGAAGAAAAAGCACAAGGTGCTCGAGCATTCGTTGATAAGGGGCTTATTGATCCTCTAGAATACTTATTTGGTGTCCATGTTCGTCCGTTGAAAGAATTACGGGACGGAACGTACGCCCCGGCCTTGTACCACGGTGCGGCAAAGCTTTTTACGGGGACTATTATTGGAGAAGAGGCTCATGGCGCACGACCTGAACTTGGCATTAATGCCATTGAGGTAGGGTCCGCAATTATTGAAGGTTTACAAAAAATCTGGACAGACCCTAATGTCTCTTCGTCAGTCAAAATGACGCAATTTAATGCAGGAGGAACCTCTACGAATATTATTCCAGGAAAAGCAACATTTAGCATTGATGCACGGGCACAAACAAATGAAGTAATGGAGTCTCTCACGGATGGTGTTGAACGTGTAAAAGCATCGGTTGAAGCGATGTATGGAGCCAAAATTTCTTTAACTGTAGATGCACATATCGTTGCAGCATTAGTGAATGATGAGGCCTTACAGCATATGAATTCCGCTATTGTTGACGTGGTTGGGGAAAGCGCATGTACTCCACCAGTCGTTACCCCTGGAGGAGAGGATTTTCATTTTTATACGTATGAGCGTCCAAACCTTAAAGCAACAATGCTTGGCTTAGGTTGTGGTGTAACACCAGGCTTACATCATCCGAAAATGACCTTTAATCGAGAGCGGCTTATTACAGGAGTGAACATTATTACGAGAGCGATTTTACGAGCTTTATAGAACAAGCCGTTCATATAGGATAAAGATATAGAAAGAAGTGATAGGATGATTGACATAAGGGAAATAAAGACAATCGAGCAGCTGGAACAAGTTCAGCAATTGGAATATAACATTTGGGGGATGCCTTCTATTCCCATTCATCAAACGTTAACCGCTGTGAAAAACGGTGGGATCGTTGTGGGTGCCTATGATGGTGAAAAATTAGTTGGCTTTAGCTATGGCTTTTCGGGGTTTCGAGAGGGCAAAAGCTATTTATGCTCTCATATGTTGGGGATAGACGAAAATTACCGCTCTCAAGGAATCGGTGAAAAATTAAAATATGCCCAGCAAGCCATTGCTATAGAGCGGGGCTATGATTTAATGGTATGGACCTTTGATCCGCTGGAAACACGTAATGGTTATCTTAATCTCTCCAAATTAAATGGCATTTGTTATACGTATATAGAAAATTGCTATGGAGAAATGCAGGATGGTTTAAATAAGGGGTTACCCTCTGATCGTTTTGAGGTGAGCTGGTATATAGCCTCTGATTACGTCAATAAAAGCGTTTTAATAGATGCAAAGAATGCCACACCAGTGGCTAACTGTGTACAAAATGAACAAGGATTCTTATTTTTAGAAATAACTGAAAATTTAAAATATAACAGCGATTTATATACGCTGCCTGTACCGAAGGATTTTCAAGCATTGAAGTTGCAAGACCCGACATTAGCATTGGACTGGCGCTTCAAAACGAGACGCATATTACAACAATTGTTTGCACAAGGTTATGCAGCCGTTCAATTGCAACAGCAAGAAAATTACAACGAGTATGTTCTTGTTAAATTAGAAACTTTAGGACTGGAAGGAGCAAAGCAATATGAAAATAACGGAATGTACCATTAGGCATTTAAAGATGAAATTAAAAGAACCATTTACAACAAGCTTTGGCACATTTGATGATAAGGATTTTTTAGTTTTAGAGGCTAAAGATGAATCAGGAACAATCGGTTGGGGAGAATCTGTTGCCTTTCATTCTCCTTGGTACAACGAGGAAACATTACAAACGAACTGGCACATGCTAGAAGATTTCTTAATTCCTCTTATTTTAAATAAAGAACTTCAGCATCCAGATGAGGTCAATGAGCTATTTAAACCGATTCGTAAAAATAATATGGCGAAATCAACGATAGAAGGTGCTATTTGGGATATTTACGCCCAACAGACGAATCAATCTCTCGCGGCTGCACTTGGTGGTAAAAAGGACAATATTGAAGTTGGGATCAGTATCGGTATTCAAAAATCAATCGAGGACTTAGTGGCGTTAGTAGATGGTTTTGTGAATGAAGGCTATAAACGAATGAAGATTAAAATCAAACCGGGTTGGGATGTAGAAGTAATGCGTACATTACGTGAGACGTTCCCAGATGTGGCGTTTATGGCGGATGCGAACTCAGCTTATCGTCTCACAGATGCTGAAACGCTCAAACAGCTAGATGCTTTTAATTTAACAATGATTGAGCAGCCATTGGCGTCAGATGACATTATTGATCACGCAGCTTTACAAAAATTAATCGATACGCCTATCTGCTTAGATGAAAGTATCCATTCATTAGAAGATGCACGTAAAGCTGTTGAATTGGGCAGTACTAAAATTATTAACATTAAAATTGGACGTGTCGGTGGTTTAACTGAAGCCAAGAAAATACATGATTATTGTGAGGCGAATGACATTCCTGTTTGGTGTGGCGGCATGCTGGAGTCGGGTATTGGTCGTGCACATAATGTGGCGTTAACTACATTATCGAATTTTATTTTACCTGGTGATACAGCAGGTTCCAGTCGATATTGGGAAAAAGACATTATCGACCCAGAAGTTGTGGTGAAGGACGGTCTTATTGAAGTTCCTCAAAAAGCGGGTATCGGTTATGAAGTAAATAGAGAGACGATCGACTTGTTTACAGTAGCACAGAAAACTTATAAATAATGTGACTTCCGCTGAAATAGAGGAGCTCAGGCTAAGAACTTCACATCCTGTGGAAACGCCTGAATGATCAGGATAGTGCTGTTGCTGGCGCTACGCTTTCACGCAAAAGCCATTTGTTGGCCTATAGCCTGCAGTGGATGACATGGAATTATGCCGAGGCATAGTTGATTTAAATAGAAAAGCAGGTGTTCTATGAAAAAAAGTTGGCAGATAGGTGGCGCATTTGTAGGATTAATCGTTGGTGCTGGCTTTGCATCAGGACAAGAAATTATGCAATACTTTACGAGTTTTGGTCTTTACGGTATAGCAGGAGGAATTGTCGCAACAATCGCATTTGCTTTTTTAGGGATGAGTCTAGCGCAATTAGGGGCAGATTCACAAACGACATCTCATAAAGAAGTAATCTATCAAATCGGTGGGCGTTATGTTGGCGTACTATTAGATATAGTCATAACGTTCTTCTTATTTGGTGTAGCGGTTGTTATGTTTGCGGGATCAGGGTCAACGTTTGAGCAAATGTTCGGTATGAACCCGATGATCGGCAGCATTTTCATGGTAATCATTACGATTTTAACGCTGCTATTAAATGTGAAAAATATTATTAATATAATAGCTTTAGTGACGCCATATTTAATGGGGATTGTTTTTATCATATTAATTTACTCTATTTTCACAATGGACTTAACAATTGCAGAACAGAATGTGCTAGCGAAAGAGCAATCATCTGCGGCTTCCAATTGGCTAGTAGGTGCACTCCTCTATGTATCTTATAACATAGCTGCTGGTACGGCGATGCTAATTGTTATGGGGGGGACGGTTAAAGAGCGTAAGATTGCTGGTTTAGGCGGTTTTCTTGGTGGTATTATGCTCGGTGTTTTAATCATACTTATTAATATTGCTTTATTCGTTAAAATGGACGTAGTTGGTGGGACAGCGATGCCAACATTAGAGCTAGCCAAACAAATTCATCCTGTAGTGGGGATTTTAATGTCTATTGCTTTATTAGGCATGATGTACAATACGGCTGTAGGAATGCTTTACGCCTTTACAGTACGTTTTATAGCGCCTGACCATAAATATTTTAAAATAGGAATCGTGGTAATTGGTTTAATAGGCTTTGTTGCGAGTTTAGTTGGGTTCACGACATTAGTTGGAAAGGTTTATTCAACAATGGGCTATTTAGGTTTTGCATTAATTATTGCAATAATCATCTCTTGGTTACGTAGAATACCAAAAGCTTCATAACTATGTTTTGTAGATTCTCTAGTGTTTTTGTACAACACTAGGGAATTTTTTTGAGATTTTAGTAATAAAATAAAATGGAAAGCATACAGTAATTGTAGGTTTTTTTATTTGTAGTGATTTTTAAAATTCTACTTTATGTAAAATAAATTCTCGAAAAATTAATTATATCCTATATAGACGCTAGACACTATTTTTTAGAAATGCTATATTAATGATGTCATAGTTTTTTAATAATTAGGAAAATTAAGGGGTTGTCAACAGAATTATAGGGTGGCATTGCATATTGTTAAAACGTATGTCATAGAGACTGGACGCCCTTAAGAAAGCGCTCAGTCGGAACGGAAATCAACATACATTATGCGATAACCTACAACCTTTTCTAATTATAAGAAGTGATTGAGTAAAGAGTTATAAGAAGGATGATAGATGTCTATGGTAAAGAAAACATTAAAACAACGCATTGTTGACGCTTCTGTAGTGCTATTTCAGCAAGATGGCTATCACAATGTAACTGTTGATCGCATTGTTGAATATATTGGTGCATCAAAGGGTGGATTTTATCATAATTTTAAATCGAAAGATGAACTGTTATATGAAATTCACGATGTATTTATTTCGTATGTGATTAAACAGTCACAGGAGGCATATGACAAATACGAGACACCGATTACACGTTTATGTGCAATGCTGCAAACACTAACACAAGTGTTTGATATGTATCAAGCGCATATTACGGTTTTTTACGAGGAAAGTCATTCCTTGGCACAGGAATATAGTGAAATCATTCATAAAAAACGAGACCAATATCGGGATATTTTACAAAGAGTCATAGAGGAAGGCCAGCAAACAAAGGATTTTCGTACAGAACTACCTTGTACTATTGTAACGATGGCTATTGTCGGGATGATTAACTGGACATACAAATGGTTTAAGCAATCAGGTCCATTAACAATGGAGGAAATTACAGAAGTATTTACGGATATGATATTGCGTGCGATTGTCACTGAACAAGCAATGGACGAAGCAATTCAATTTATGGTCAAGGGGAAGCCAGCAACGACTGGTTTTATTAATATTTAAAACAAACCGACTAGTCGGTATTAACTTATTTCAACGCGTATCCAAACACCCGTTGAAATAGAGGAACTCAGTCTAAGACCGCCACGTCCTGTGGCAACGACTGAATGACCAGTATCACGTTGGTCCAAAGCCTTTGGCAAATGTCACGGAGTTATGCCGAGGCATAATTGATTTATTACAGCTGTCATCTGAACGAAATCTGCTATGGCAAATTAAACATTAGGGGGACTGGGGATGAACTTTGAACTAACGAAAGAGCAAGAGATGATTCGAGATATGGTACGTGATTTTGCTGAAAAAGAAATTAAACCGTATGCTCGTGAGATTGACGAGACATCGACGATGAGAATAGAGAGCTTTAAAAAGATGGCAGAGCTAGGCTTATTAGGGATCCCGTTTCCTGAAGAGTACGGCGGTTCAGGCGGAGATACTGTTTCCTATGCACTTGCTGTTGAAGAAATCGGACGTGCATGTGGCGGCACAGGATTAAGCTATGCAGCCGCAGTTAGCTTAGGTGCTTCGCCTATTTACAATTTCGGCACAGAGGAGCAAAAGCAAGAATGGCTTGTTCCGTTAGCGAAGGGAGAAACATTAGGTTCGTTTGGTCTAACAGAGCCAAATGCAGGTTCAGATGCTGGTGGAACACTTACAACAGCTGTAATTGATGGTGATGATTACATCATTAATGGTGAAAAATGCTGGATCACAAACGCGGGCTTTGCACGTCAAATTATTGTGACAGCAGTGACAGGTAAACGTGAAGATGGTAAAAAAATTATTTCATCTATCATTGTACCAACTAACACTCCTGGCGTAACGATCAACTGCAATTACGACAAAATGGGCGTACGTGGTTCCAATACGTGTGAGATTATTTTGCAAAATGTTCGTGTACCAAGAGCTAATCTTTTAGGGGATGAAAAACGAGGATTTAGCCAATTTTTAAATACGTTAGACGGTGGGCGTATTTCCATTGCTGCATTATCAGTAGGAATTGCACAGGCAGCTTATGAGAAAGCATTAAAATACGCTAAAGAACGTGAACAATTTGGTGCACCTATATCAAAACTTCAGGCAATACAATTTAAATTAGCCGATATGGCAATGGAAATAGAGCTTGCACGTACGTTAGTACATAAGGCGGCATGGCTTAAAGATCAAAAGAAACCATTCGGGAAGGAAGCGGCAATGGCAAAATTATTTGCCTCTGAAATGGGCTTCCGCACTTGTAATCAAGCAATTCAAATTCACGGTGGTTCAGGGTATATGAAAGAATACGACGTAGAGCGTCATTTGCGTGACATTAAGTTAATGGAAATCGGTGAGGGAACATCTGAAATTCAACGTCTCGTTATTTCTCGTCTAATTGGTTGCTAATCATAATCAATTATGGCTCGGCATAGTTGCGTCCGGAATCGGCTTTGTGCTAGCACAAAGCACTCCTTTCCGATTCTGTGACATCCGCTGGAGGCTTTGGGCCAACTGATGTTGGTCACTCAGTCTTTGCCACAGGACGTGGCGTTCTTAGACTGAGTTCCTCTATTTCAGCAGGTGTTTGGACATCCACTGGAAAGTAGCTTAAACAAGCATTCATTTCACCACTTATAGAGATGTGAGATGAATGCTGAAAGAAGTTAAATAGCATAGGGGGATTTTCATGGCAGAACTTGTGTATCAAACTATTGGTCAATTGCTAGATGAACAATCTAAACAATATCCACAACGCGAAGCATTAGTGTATGCAGATAGGGATTTACGTATGACTTATGAGGAGCTCAATCGGCAAAGTCGTTTAGTCGCTAGAGGGTTGATGGCTCTTGGAATAGAGAAGAGTGAGCATATTGCAGTTTGGACGACTAATGTTCCAGAATGGGTACAGTTGCAATTTGGTACAGGTAAAATGGGAGCCCCAATCGTCACTGTAAACACTAATTATCGTTCAAGCGAGTTGGAATATTTATTGAAGCAATCCGATGCAAAAACGATTATTTTAATTGAAAATTATCGAGACCATTCTTTTATAAATACACTGCAAGAGTTATGTCCAGAGCTTGAACATTGTGAACCAGGCAATTTGCAATCAGAGCGACTACCTTTATTAAAAAATGTTATTTTAATTGGCGAGACAAAATATCCCGGAGTGCTAAACTGGTCTGATGTGTTATCTGCTGCAGAGCAAATAACAGAGGAGCAATTAGACCAAAGACAGCAAGCACTTCATTATGATGATGTTATTAATATTCAATATACTTCAGGAACAACAGGTTTTCCGAAAGGTGTTATGTTAACGCATTATAACTTAGTCAATAATGCGATTAATATTGCAGAATGTATGCGTTTAACTTACGAAGATCGCTTGTGCATTCCTGTCCCATTCTTCCATTGCTTTGGTTGTGTAATTGGAACATTAGCGATTACTACTAGTGGTGGGACGATGGTACCAGTGCAAGAGTTTTCACCTACTGAGGTGTTACAAACGGTTGAAAAAGAAAAGTGTACCGCGTTACATGGCGTACCAACGATGTTCATTAGTGAACTTAATTTACCGAATTTTGCATCTTTTGATCTATCAACGTTGCGTACTGGAGTAATGGCTGGCTCTAACTGTCCGATCGAGGTTATGAAAGCAGTTATCGACAAAATGGGTATGAAGGATATTACGATTTGTTACGGGCAAACAGAAGCCTCACCTGTTATTACACAAACGAGAGCTGATGACCCGCTACTGTTAAAGGTGGAAACAGTTGGCCGCGCATTGCCAAATCTAGAAGTTAAAATTGTCATTCCTGGTACGAACGAAGAAGCTGCGCCGAATGAGCAAGGGGAGCTATGTACGAGAGGCTACCATGTCATGAAAGGTTACTATAATAACCCAGAAGAAACGCTTCTTGCAATAGATGAGGATAACTGGCTGCATACTGGGGATTTGGCAACGATGGATGAGGCGGGCTATATACGTGTAACAGGGCGTTTAAAAGATATGATTATTCGTGGCGGTGAAAATATATCTCCTCGAGAAATTGAAGAATTCCTTTATACACACCCAAAAATTGCGGATGTACAGGTTGCAGGTGTTCCTGATCCTGTTTATGGAGAGGAAGCGGCAGCCTGGATTATTTTGCGAGAAGAAGAGCAGGCAACAGAGGAAGAGATTCGAGATTATTGTCGGGATAAAATCTCTAGACATAAAATACCACGACATATTTTCTTTATCGAGGACTATCCAATGACTGCATCTGGAAAAGTACAAAAGTTTAAATTACGAGAAAATTTTGTTCCTACAGTGAAGTAAAAAGGGGGTCAGACTTATGTTCAAGAAGGTGTTAATTGCCAATCGTGGAGAGATAGCTAGACGTGTTATAAGAACATGCAAACGGCTAAATGTTCAAACAGTTGCAGTCTATTCTGAGGCAGACGCTGAAAGCTTACATGTGAAGGATGCAGATGAGGCGTTCTGCCTTGGAAAGCCACCTGTTGCCCAAAGCTATTTAAATATTGATCGTATTCTTGAAGTTGCGAAGGAAAGTGGCGCTGACGCAATTCATCCTGGCTATGGCTTATTATCAGAAAACGCTGAGTTTGCTAAACGTTGTACAGAAGCGGGCCTCGTATTTATTGGGCCAAGCGCGGACGTAATTGCTTCGATGGGTAGTAAATTAGAAGCTCGAAAAACAATGAAAGCTGCCGGTGTACCAATTGTTGAAGGTGTAGAGACACCGGTAAAAGATGTCGCGGAAGCTATTGAAATTGCTTCCCGCCTAGGCTATCCGATTATGTTAAAAGCCTCTGCTGGCGGTGGAGGGATCGGCATGCAGCTCGTTGAAAATGCCGAGCAATTAGCAAAAGCCTTTGAGGGGAATCAAAAGCGTGCACAGTCATTCTTTGGTGATGGCACGATGTATATGGAACGATTTATTGCGGATCCTCACCACGTCGAGGTACAAATTATTGCAGACCATGAAGGTAATGTCGTACCACTATTTGAACGTGAGTGTTCGATTCAACGTCGAAATCAAAAAGTAGTCGAGGAAGCGCCATCTCCATTCATTTCTGAGGAAACAAGAAAAAGAATGCTAGATGCATCAGTTAAGGCAGTTCAGCATATTGGCTATGTGAATGCTGGTACGATTGAGTATTTAGTAGATGCGGAGCAAAACTTTTATTTTTTAGAGATGAATACGCGCCTACAAGTGGAACATCCGGTGACGGAGGAAATTACAAAGCTAGATCTTGTGGAGGAGCAATTAAAAATTGCGGCAAAACAACCGCTAGCATTTACTCGCGATAGTATACAAAGACAAGGACATGCGATTGAAGTACGTATTTATGCTGAAAATCCGTCAACCTTTTTCCCTTCTCCAGGCACCATTACGGCATTTGAATTGCCTACAGGTGAAGGTATTCGCCATGAATGCGGCGTAGAGGCTGGCACTGCGGTAACACCTTTTTACGACCCAATGATTAGCAAATTAGTTGTGTGGGGAGAAACACGAGCAATTGCGTGTGAAAGACTGATTAAGGCACTTAACGCGTATAAAGTAGAAGGTATTCAAACAAATATTCCGATGTTGTTGAAAACAGTGACACATGAACAATTTTTAAAGGGCTATACAACCACTAAATTTGTGGATGAATATTATTTACCTCAATTAGCAGAGACGAAGTAAGAACATTTATCCTCATGCAGCAGATTCCTGCTGAATGAAGATAATGGCCTCCGGCGGATGTCACGGATTTTAAAAGAAATGAATAAAGGATGTTAGCCTAACACTTTCGCATCCTGCGAAAACGGCTAACTGACCTGCATCGGTAAAAACGCCACGCCCTGTGGCATTACCGAAATGACCGACATCGTGTCGGCCCTCGTGCAGGCCTGTGCACAATTCAAAATCCGGACGCATTGTTTATCTGCGCGAAAGCGAAGCGTCAGCGGTAATTACGCCAAGGCGAAATTGATCAAAGCATGCGCACTTAAACAATGAGTGCGCATGCGTTATTCATACATTTGGAGGGATTTACAATGGCAACAGTTAAAGCGAGCATGGCAGGAACAGTATGGAAAATCGTTGTAGTAGAAGGCGAAAAAGTGACTGCAGGACAAGATGTGGCAATTTTAGAGTCGATGAAAATGGAGATTCCTATTGCAGCAGAAGAAGATGGCGTAGTTACAAAAATCATTGCGAATGAAGGGGATTTCATTAACGTAGATGACGATATTTTAGAAATCGAATAAGGAGGCTTCTTTATGCAGCTACCAAAGCATGTAACGTTAAAGGAAGTTGGTCCTCGTGACGGCTTGCAAAATGAGAAAACGCATATTGCAACTGCCGATAAAGTACAGCTAGTAAATTTACTTAGTCAAACTGGATTGAATTATATCGAGGTAACGTCTTTTGTGCATCCGAAGTGGATTCCGCAGCTGGCTGATGCAGTGGAGGTTCTTCAAGCCATTAAACGTCAAAAAGATATCACGTATGCGGCACTAGTACCGAACATGCGTGGCTTAGAACGTGCATTGCAGGCTGAAATAGACGAAGTGAGCGTTTTTATGTCGGCAAGTGAGAGCCATAACCAAAGTAATATTAATAAATCAATCGATGAAACATTTCCGATATTACAGGAAGTTGTGGACGGGGCAAAGGCAGCGCATAAAAACGTACGAGGCTATATCTCAACGGTGATTGGGTGCCCGTATGAAGGTTACATACAACCAGAAAAAGTTTTGCGAGTAACAGAAAAATTACTGGAAATGGGCGTCGATGAAATTTCTCTTGGTGACACGATTGGCGTTGGTGTACCGACACAGGTGGAAAGCCTTTTAGAAGAATTATTAAAAAGATTCCCTGTAGAAAATTTTGCGATGCATTTTCATGATACACGTGGCACAGCGCTAGCAAATATCGTTAAATCTTTAGAAATGGGCATTACGAAGTTTGATAGTGCGCTTGGTGGACTTGGGGGCTGTCCATATGCCAAAGGAGCATCAGGTAATGTGGCTACGGAAGATTTATTGTATTTATTAAATGGAATGGGTATTAAAACGGGTGTAGAACTGAATAAAGTGCTAGAGGCTGCACTGTTTATTGAACAGAAACTAGGGAAGGCAGTTGCCTCTAAACAAATGGCGATTGCCCGTAATGAAAGGAGTGCGAGTCAAATATGACGCAACTCGTTCGTTTTGAATTATTACATGGTTGCATTGGGCTTATTACCCTTTCAAGACCGGAAGCGGCAAATGCGATGTCTGTACAATTACTCCAAGAGCTTAGCACGACACTCGACAACATAAATGGTGATCCGGCAGTACGAGTCGTCTTACTAACAGGAACGGGGGAAAAAGCCTTTTGCGCAGGAGCAGATTTAAAAGAGCGTAAAGGGATGCCAGACCGACAAGTAAAGCAGATTGTGCAATTAATCGGAGCAACAGTGGCAAAAGTAGAAGCACTCGCTCAACCAGTTATTGCCGTATTAAATGGCGTCGCTTTCGGTGGCGGACTCGAGCTAGCGTTAGCTTGTGATTTACGCATGGCAGCTGCCCATGCCAAGATAGGCCTTACGGAAACCTCTCTCGGCATTATCCCGGGGGCAGGAGGTACACAACGACTTCCGCGACTAATTGGTATTGGAAAAGCGAAAGAATTAATTTATACAGCGCGTCGATTAAATGCAGAGGAAGCAAGAAGTTACGGCATTGTAGAGTATGTTCATGAGGGACATGAAGTACTTGAAAAGGCACAGCAGCTTGCACTTGAAATGGCAAAAAATGCTCCACTTTCTTTAGTACAGGCGAAAATCGCCATGAATCAAGGTGTTGAAGTCGATTTAGCTACTGGTTTAAAAATCGAATCACTCGCATATAATGCTCTGATTCCTACAGAAGATCGATTAGAGGGCTTACTTGCTTTCCAGGAAAAACGAACACCGCAATATGTAGGGAAATAAAGATCTGATAAGAGATTTTGAAAGGTTTTAAAGTAGAATTTTAAAATATTGGCATATCATCAAAAGTGGAGCTAGATGACTTCTTGGGGCTCATCGAACGCCCCTAGGAAGCTCTGCGCGAAAGCGAAGCGACAGCGGCGAATGTTTTAACTGTGCGAAAGCGTAGCGACAGCAACAAAGCGCCCAGCTGGAACGGAAATCAACCCCACGCTATGATGACGAACCAAAATCTAGGTATATTATTAATTATTTATGCTAAGGCGTAACCGTTTAGGCAAAAGGAGGAATTAACTATGAGCAATGTACCGACAGAAAATACGACGAAAACAATGAAGGAACAAATTTTAGCAGGTGGCTTGCCAAAATATCACGATAAAAATGCACAACAAGGAAAGCTATTTGTACGTGAACGACTCGAATTATTATTAGATGATGGGCTTCAATCCGAAGATGGCTTGTATGCGAACTGCTTAGCAGGGGACCTACCAGCAGATGGCGTTATCACAGGAATCGGTAAAATCCATGGTCGTACTGTTTGTGTTTTAGCAAACGATTCGACGATTAAAGCTGGCTCTTGGGGTAAACGTACAGTAGAAAAAATGATTCGTATTCAAGAAACAGCTGAAAAGCTAAATTGCCCATTACTGTATCTAGTCGATTCAGCAGGTGCACGTATTACTGACCAATTAGAAATGTTTCCTGGTCGCAGAGGGGCAGGACGCATCTTCTATAATCAGGTAAAGCTTTCAGGTAAAATTCCTCAAATATGCTTACTGTTTGGGCCTTCTGCGGCAGGTGGTGCCTATATCCCTGCATTCTGCGATATCGTTGTCATGGTAGAGGGCAATGCATCGATGTATTTAGGATCTCCTCGTATGGCGGAAATGGTTATAGGCGAGAAGGTAGATTTGGAAACAATGGGTGGAGCGAAAATGCACTGTTCTGTTTCCGGTTGTGGAGATGTGCTTGCTAAATCAGAACAGGAAGCTATTTCCTATGCTCGTAAATACTTGAGCTATTTCCCGAATAACTATGCAGAGCGTAGTAAGGTAGAAGCTCCAAAACCACCAGCTTCGTTTGAAAAATCGATTGATGAGCTAATACCGAAAAATCAAAACGTTCCTTTTGATATGTATAAGCTAATTGAACGTATTATTGATGAAGATTCGTTCTGTGAAGTAAAAAAATTATTCGCTCCAGAATTAATTACAGGGCTAGGACGCATTAATGGGCAACCCGTTGGAATTATCGCCAACCAACCGCGCGTAAAGGGAGGTGTTTTGTTCCACGATTCAGCTGATAAAGCTGCAAAGTTCATTTCACTTTGTGATGCGTTTAATATTCCGCTTCTTTTCCTTGCCGATGTACCAGGCTTTATGATTGGTACACAGGTTGAAAAAGCAGGGATAATACGCCATGGTGCGAAAATGATTTTTGCAATGAGCGAGGCAACCGTTCCTAAATTAACGGTCATTGTTCGAAAGGCATATGGTGCAGGGCTGTATGCAATGGCAGGTCCAGCTTTTGAGCCAGACTGTTGTATTGCATTATCCAACGCACAAATTGCTGTAATGGGACCTGAAGCTGCAGTTAACGCAGTCTATGCCAATAAAATTGCTGAACTCCCAAAAGAGGAGCAAGCAAGCTTTATTGCAGAGAAACGCAAAGAATATCAAGAGGAAATCGATGTCTATCGTCTAGCTTCAGAGCTGATCATTGACGATGTTATTGAGCCAAATGATTTAAGAAAAGCACTTGAATCACGTTTAGAGCTTTATATGTCAAAGTACTTATTATTCTCAGAACGTAAGCATGGAGTAAATCCAGTATAAAACCTTGAAATAACGCTGTCTCAGCTAATAATTGAGGCAGCTTTTTTTATTTTGTGTTGTATTTGACATGTTGTTCAGTCATCTCTTTTCTAAGCGAGATCGGACAGATGTGAAGGCTATACAATTTGCGATAGTATGCTATAACGCTTTATCCATCTTATTATTACCACTTGCTTAGGGAAGCAGGGAATATTAAAATTATGTGAGGATATAGGGAAGTAGGTGGTATTGGCATGACAAAAAATAGTATACATAGTGGAGCCAAGCTACCGTTACCTTATCGTTCATTAATAGATACATATTATTTACCGATAAAGATAGCAGGGTGGATCTTTTTTTGTATCTATTCTGTAATAGCTTTTTATAAACTAGTCATTGATCGTCTAGTGAATGTGGTCGTTATGTTGTTCAATGGTGAATATTCTTTTGGTGAATTAGGGCTGTTTGATTATAGTAACTGGCGATTAACGACAAATTTTATTCCCTTTGATACAATTCTTCGCTATATAAATTACGCTCAGTATTTTAATGTTGATATCATTATTATTAATTTACTCGGCAATTTATTAATATTTACCCCAATGGGCTTTTTACTACCACTATTATCAAAAAAGTGCCGCAAAGCTTGGATCGTTATTTGTATAGGCTTTATCTCTAGCCTAGCGGTAGAAACTATCCAGTTTATTTTTACGGTTGGCTCAGCAGATATTGATGATTTAATTTTAAATACGCTAGGAGCATGGCTTGGCTACCTAGCCTATAAAAGTATACTTATTAAACCTAAAAAAGATAGATAGAAAACAGTCCTTGCTAAAGGGCTGTTTTTTTAGTGGTGAATTAACACCATTTATAAAGTAATAACAGTAATAATTTTTATTGAAATTATATATTGCAGTAATAAATGAACGAAAAAACAAATTTAACTATAGGTTTTTATGCCTATTTTGACGAAAGTGAATTATTTCGTTAGGAGCTTAGTATTAATTTGCTCTTGAATTTGATAAAGAAAATTCCGATAATTAAGGTACAGAAACTATTCAGAGAAGAAATTATCATATCTATTTTTTAACTCGCATATTAAATAAGAAAGCCGAGGTGAATCATATGAAACTATCAAGTTTATTAGAACAAGAAAGACTGTCATCACACTATAATCGTAAAAAGATTTTACAGCGAAAACAAGCAGGTGATGCATATCGAAAAAATGCAATGTATTTTCCACCAAAGAAAAATCCATTATTGCTTGAGCTAGAAAATTTACTTTTAGGGCATACAGATCAAGAACTCTATGAACAACAAAAAGAGGAATCTAAAGAAGTCACGCCACAACAACAAGCAATCATTCAAGATTTGCAACAAACGAAAAAGAATGTGCTCGCTCATGAGCAAACGCAAAAAGCTGAAGCTCTTGCGTATTCACAGCTAGAGCATGTAAATGTGGAGACGTTACAAATATTAGATCAGGTGAGGAATACAGCGCTAGCCCCCTCGCAGCCATCACCACAAGATTTACGTGTAGCGGCAAGTGCAAATGCTCAAATACAGCATATGCAAGCGCAATTAAATGGTCAAGAGGTAGATGAAAGTGAACCTGCTTTTGTACGTGAAAGTATTGACGTTAATGTACCAGAGCGTTTTTCGAAGGAATTGAAATTGGATCCATTTGCAGATACAATTTTCGGTAAGAGTTATGCGGAGGCATATAAGGCGCGAACATTTAAATCCGCTTCTGAAAAATATGCCACTCATATTCAAATGGCAAAAGAAGGCTATCAACCAGGAAATGACCCTATGTTCTCCATGATAGCCTAATGCTGCAGATAGGAGATTTTTGACATGGCGAAGGCAAAGCATGCGAAAACAAATGCGATAAGATTATTGGAGCAACAAAAAATACAGTTCGAAGTAATTGAATATGAGACTGGTGACGGCCAAGTTGACGGAATATCGGTTGCAGAAAAAATTGGTCACCCAGTTTCTCATGTTTTCAAAACATTAGTAGCAAAGGCAAGTGCACAAAAGCTCTTTGTGTTTGTTATCCCTGTAGCAGATGAGCTTGATTTAAAAGCTGCTGCAAAGGTTATCGGAGAGAAAAAAATCGATATGCTCCCGGTCAAGGAGTTACTTGGTTATACAGGCTATGTACGAGGCGGATGCTCGCCAGTCGGCATGAAGAAGCTTTATCCGACTGTGATCGATGCGTCGGCTCAAGAGCAAGGAAGTATTATTGTAAGTGCCGGAAAAATTGGCATGCAAATCCACGTACAGCTAGATGATTTAGTCGCTGTGACAAAATCAAAGATTGCATCAATCACCACTACCCAAAAATGATATGCTGGGTAGTTTTTTTATTGGCATTTTGCGGATGAATCACTTAGATAAGCAGTAGACTGCTAGCTAAGAAGGAGAAACACTTAGGTAACTCGAAAATGCTCTGCAAGTCGGTCGATATCCATGAATTTGAGAACATTACTTTCTATTTTGTTTTTTTATGGTAGGGGCAGGAGCAAATGCAACTGTTATTATTACTCCTAAATATAAAGGATACTTTAAAAATTCATTTGTTGAATAACCCAATAAATAAGGTACACCTATTAACATCATTGTTAATACCAATTAAACAATCCCAATTTTTTTTATCATACATTTCCCTCCAAACGTAAAAATTCGACTTTATCTTGGATATTCCTTTTTTATCTTATGTGAAAAATTAAAAGTAGCTTTTCATTTTTTTTAAGGTTCCTTCATATAATGCAAGGCATAAGAAAGGGGGATCGAAATTGAACGGAAATGTGACTTATTACTATGGACACGCACTGACTGGGCAAGGAGTTAAACATTTATATAAAGAACTGATGGATGAGGCAGAATTAGTTTATATTTTGCAGGGTGCACCGACGTTTAAAGGATCTGAGCTTCTTAAAGAGCTTGGGTATTTTTATGTGAAGCAGGGCTTTGCGGTGGAGTGGTTTAAGCATGCTTTGCTGGAGGATGTTGTAGAGGCAGTATACGTTCAAGGCTGTAATCGATTATTTGTATGGTCATCGGAGTGGGGGATTGAACCCACTTTTCTTGGCACAAAGCATCGGGTGATGTCATTTTATGATTGCTTAGAAGAAGTTCAGCTTGAAAAGGTTGGCGAACAGCTTGCTAATACGATGACGGAACGAGAGTCATGGCGTGAGAAGTGTATTTCGTCGCTTACTAAAGCTATAAAGATTCATGATGATTGGGAAGTAGTCACACAGAGCTGTATGAACTGGGAGGCATTAAATGACCAGGTTGAAAATTTAAAGGCAGATGTTTTCCAATCGATGGTCTTGAACAAAACAGGTGTGCGCACGCACCGCTTACTCGGAACATTAACACCGAGGGGGGCCGAAAATACAGTAGATAGTATAACGAAAAATGTATCTCGGAGATTGATGATCAAAGGAAAACCGGGTACAGGTAAATCTTCGTTAATGAAAGGTTTGGCAGACGAAGCGAATGCGAGAGGTCTCGATGCGCAAATTATTTGGTGTGGGTTGGATGCAAACTCTGTTGATATGGTTCTTATCCCGGAATTAAATTTCTGCATCTTTGATAGTACGGATCCTCATATCTTTGATCCCGAGGACGGCAGACTAGGGGATGAAATTTTCGATATAGGGAAACATTGTGCAATTTCACAGAAAGCAGAGGCGCAAATTGAAGATATTCGAGCAAATTATAAAGAAGCAATGCAAGATGCCATGGGTTATTCGAAACGTTATGCGGAAGCGGAGTATACAGTCCGTCGGCTAATCGATAATTGTCTATCGTCATCTCTATGGCGAGAAAAAACTGCCCCACTATTCGAAAGATTAACAAAGTAATTTTTCTTATAACATGCATGTGCTACACTAGGAGCTAGAACAGTTTTCCTAGGAAAGGATGATACGCTTGTCAAAAGTATTGAATGCATTTTTAGATGAAAACCTACAAGACTTACATGAACAAGGCTTATACAATGAAATTGATCCAGTAGAGGGAGCAAACGGACCCATTATTCAGGTACGTGGCAAAGATCTAATTAATCTATCCTCAAACAACTATCTTGGCTTAGCAACGAATGAAGAATTAAAGCGTATTGCCAAAGAAACAATAGAGACATACGGTGTGGGGGCTGGAGCAGTCCGTACGATTAACGGTACACTTGATTTACACGTAAAATTAGAGGAAAAGCTTGCTGAGTTTAAAGGAACAGAGGCAGCGATCTCTTATCAATCTGGTTTTAACTGTAATATGGCAGCTATTTCAGCTGTTATGGATAAAAATGATGCGATTCTTTCAGACCAATTAAATCATGCTTCGATTATCGATGGCTGTCGTTTATCACGTGCGAAAATTATTGCCTATAATCACTCCGATATGGATGATTTACGTGCAAAGGCAAAGGCCGCAACAGAATCAGGCTTATACAATAAAATCATGGTTATTACGGATGGCGTATTCTCAATGGACGGTGATATTGCAAAATTACCAGAAATCGTCGAGATTGCGAAAGAGTTTGATTTAATAACATATGTAGATGATGCGCACGGATCAGGGGTAACAGGTAAAGGGAAGGGTACTGTAAAGCATTTCGGTTTAGAAAAAGAAATCGACTTCCAAATTGGTACACTTTCTAAAGCAATTGGTGTTGTTGGTGGGTATGTAGCAGGTAAGAGAAATTTAATTGACTGGCTAAAAGTGCGTTCTCGTCCATTTTTATTCTCAACAGCATTACCACCAGGTGATGTTGCTGCGATTACAGCGGCAGTGCAAATGCTGATTGACTCAACAGAGCTTCACGATAAGCTTTGGGAAAATGGCGATTATTTAAAAACGGGTCTTGCTAAATTAGGCTTTAATATCGGCGAATCTGAAACGCCAATTACACCATGTATTATTGGTGATGAAAAGCTTACACAGGAATTTTCACGTCGCCTATTTGAAGAAGGCGTCTACGCTAAATCAATCGTTTTCCCAACGGTTCCAAAAGGCACAGGACGTGTTCGTAACATGCCTACAGCGGCACATACAAAAGAAATGCTGGACGGCGCTCTAGCAATCTATGAAAAAGTCGGTCGTGAACTAGGCGTTATTCAATAAAAAATTGGGCTATCTCAATAGTGAGGTAGCCCAATTTATATTAATGTTCCGATAAATCGGTGAAACGTTCCGATAAAATCTGTAATTGTTCCGATAAAACGCAAATTTATTCCGATAAATCTTTTATCTCCATCTCAAACTGCCGGACGATTTATTTACGCTCCATCTTTTTTCACTAATGTGATATCACGTAGTCCTTTTATTGATATTGCCCCCGCTAAAGCGATGGAAACTTTTAATTCATCATATAAATTCGTCATTACTTTTTCGACTCCTTGCTGCCCATCTAATGCTAGTCCGTAGACGAAGGGACGACCAATGGCAACAGCATCAGCTCCTAAAGCGAGTGCCTTAAGAGCATCCATTCCACGATATACACCGCTATCTAAAATAACAGGAATTCGTCCTTTTACAGCTTTCACAATATCAGAAAGGGCATCGAGTGAACCAATTACGCCATCCAATTGGCGACCACCGTGGTTTGATACGATAATACCGTCAATGCCGTTTTCAATAGCTAGTTTTGCGTCTTCAGGATGTAAGATTCCCTTCAGTAAAATAGGGAGATTAGAACGGCGCTTTAATTCACGTACATTCTCCCAATTTAATGTAGGATGGAACACATTTTGCAAAACGCCCTGTATATATGACTCGAATGAATCATCTGGTAAAGAAGCAGTAAAAACAGGATCATTCATATAGTTTCCTCGAGCATACCCAAGTTTTAAAGGTGAAAATTGATTGCGAACATCTTCTTCGCGCCAGCCAAGCATGACGGTATCTACAGTTAAAACAATAGCCTCAAAACCAGCAGCCTCAGCTCGGGCTGCCATGCTATATGCAATTTCCTCATTTGTTGACCAATATAATTGAAACCATTTAGTAGCAGTAGGGGCTGTTTGTGCCACATCTTCAAGTGCATAGCTTGAAACTGTACTTTGAATATAAGGAATTTTTAACTGATCAGCCGCACGTGCAACGGCAAGCTCTCCCTCGTCATGTGCCATTTTGTTCATGCCAACAGGAGCAAATAAGAGCGGAGTTGGATGTACTTTTCCGAACAGCTCAATCGATGTATCAATACTTGAAACATCCTGTAAAAAGCGTGGAATAATAGAGTATTTTTCAAAGGCGGCACGGTTATTTCGTAATGTTTGTTCACCCCCAGCACCTGAACGAATGTAGCCAAACGGACCAGCTTCCATCTTTTCAGCAACAGCCTTTTCTAAATCTGCAAAGCAAATAGGGAAGGGGGCTTGTGCATTTATATTTTTTAACAGTAGATCACCATGTGTTGTTTTTGTCATCGTAATCCTCCTATCAATCTTTCTTTAGTTTCGCAGCAAAGCGGTTACCCATTGATTGAATAATCTGAACAAGGATGATTAAGATAAACACTGTCGCATACATCACATCGACCTCATAGCGTAAATGACCGTAACGATATGCGAGATCACCTAAACCACCAGCACCAACCATTCCAGCCATTGCTGTTGCTCCTATCAGACCGATTGTGGCAATTGTTAAGCCTAAAATAATGGATGGACGAGCCTCACGTAGTAAGACATTCCAAATGATGTGACGACGTTTAATACCCATTGCTGTATAAGCTTCCACAACACCTGGATCAACTTCCAATAGTGCCGTTTCCATAAGTCGCGCAATATAAGGCGCTGTATAAACAACAAGCGGCACAATAACACCTTTTACACCAATAGTTGTGCCAACGATCAGCTTCGTGAACGGTAAAATGAAGAATAGTAATATAATGAACGGTACAGAGCGAATAATATTAATAAATAAATTGAAAAATTGATAGAGAAATTTATTTTCAAATGATTGCCCTGGTCGGGTTAAAACGATTAAAAGCCCTAAAGGGATCCCAATTAAAATAGAGAACAATAATGAAATCCCGACCATTTGAAAGGTTTCGATAATGGATTGCCCAATAACATCTGACCAGTCTGCAAAGAAGCTTTGAATGCTATTCATTTAATTCGCCTCCTAATTCCTCAACGTCTACCCCGTTTTCTGTAAAATATTTAAGTGCCTTTTCTACGATATGTGCCTCACCGTGAAGATGCACGACAATATTCCCGACGATGCCGTTTTTTAATTCAATGATATTGGCTGTTAAAATATTTGGTTGTACATCATAAACTTTGCTGACTTCTGCAAGTAATGGCTTCCCGGTACTTTCACCAAGGAATGTTAAACGAATCACACTTCCGGAAAGATTCAATTGCTCGATAAGGGAAGGAGATAAATTACGTTGAGAAATAGTGTTTAAAAACTTTCGTGTCGTTGGGTGCTGAGGCTTCGAAAATAGTTCTATAGCAGAGCCATATTCCACAACCGTCCCTGATTCAAGAACGGATACATCATCGCAAATTTTTTGAATAACATTCATTTCATGTGTAATGAGTAAAATAGTGATGCCCAGTTCACGGTTAATTTTTAAGAGAAGCTCAAGAATAGCGTCAGTTGTTTCAGGATCGAGAGCACTTGTCGCTTCATCACTGAGTAAAATCTCAGGCTCTTGGGCTAGTGCACGTGCAATAGCGACACGTTGCTTTTGACCACCCGAAAGCTGGCTAGGATAACTATCTAATTTCTCTGTTAGGCCAACAATTTCTGCATATTTTGCAACGCGTTTTTTCACTTCAGAGTCGTTATAGCCTAGAAGCTTTAATGGTACCGAGATATTGTTGTAAACGGTCGCTGTTTTTAAGAGATTAAAATGCTGGAAGATCATGCCGATTTTTTGACGCGTTTCGCGAAGGTCGTTTAAAGAAAGGGAAGTAATATCTACATTGTCGATCAATACTTTACCTGTTGTTGGACGCTCTAATAAATTAACACAGCGAATAAGGGTACTTTTTCCTGCACCACTGTAGCCAATAACCCCATGAATTTCACCTTTTTTGACATGTAGGTTAATGCCATCTACTGCTTTAACGATGCCTTTTTTAGTTTTAAATTCTTTTGTTATATTTTCTAGTTGAATCATACTGTGATATCTCCTTTCTAAGTCCTTTTATAAAGCAAGAATCTGCTAGCATTCCTATAGGAGTCTCGCAGATTCTTAATTTATGAAAGGCCCTTCATCGTTACTTACCAGCTTGGAATGATAGAACCTTTGAATTCCTCTTCAATAAATTTGCGTACTTCATCAGATTGATAGGCTTCAACAAATTTTTTAATCGCTGGGTCATCCTCGTTTTCAGAACGTACCGCGATGTAGTTTACATATGGAGAGTTAGTAGATTCTAAAAGAATGGAGTCTTTTTTAGGATCAATACCAGCATCAAGAGCGAAGTTCGTATTAATAGCTGCCACATCTACTTCACTAAGCTGCTTCGGAATTTGTGCAGCTTCTAATTCAATGAATTTAAAATTCTTTTTGTTTTCTTCCACATCGCGAGTAGAAGCTGTTAAGTCTGCACCTTCTTTTAATTTAATGATGCCTGCCTCTTGAAGAACAAATAGAGCACGAGCACCGTTTGTTGGATCATTTGGTAATCCGAAAGTAGCACCATCAGGAACTTCATCCAATGATTTATATTTCTCAGAGTAAATGCCCATTGGAGTTAAAATTGTTTTTCCTACTGGCACTAAATCTGTTTTGTGATCTTTGTTAAATGCATCGAGGAAAGGCTTGTGTTGATAGCTGTTTACATCAAGATCACCCTCGGCTAACGATGTATTTGGCAAAACATAATCAGAGAACGTTTTTAGTTCTACCTCTAAGCCATTTTCTTTGGCAACTTTTGCAGCAATTTCTGCAATTTGTTCGTGTGGACCAGAAGTTACACCTACTACAATTTTATTTTCATTAATAGCCTTACCTTGACTACCTTTATCTTCTTTAGTACCGCAACCTACTAATGCTGCTACTAATGTGAGACTTGCTAAACCTAGTAAAATTTTGTTTTTCTTTTTCATGAGACATACCTCCAAAGTTGTTTTATCGGTTTGTATAAAAAACAATTTCGCCTTGGCGTAATTGCTGTCCGGATTTTGAATTGTGCTAGCACAATTCATTCCTTTTTAAAATCCGTGACATTCGCCAGAGGCTTTTATCTTCATGTAAATGAAGATAAAAAAAACTCTCTTAAAAAATTAAGAGAGGCTCATAAAAAAGTGTCCTCTCTTATCTTTCAAACGATATCGTTTGCAGGATTTAGCACCTTCCTTAAAAAAGGAGGTTGCCGAGCTTCATAGGGCCAGTCCCTCAGCTACTCTTGATAAGAGATTTATAATATTTTTTTGTAAATCCGATAGGACTAATATAAATTATTGGTTATGGTAAGTCAATGGAATTTTTAAAATTTTTTATTTTATTACAATATTCCATTAAGGGAGATGGGTGGGAATGTTAGTGAGAGTCAACTATGTGTGGGGTGGGAGATATGAAACGCATTTTCATGGCTCTATGAGCGATTAGTGGGGTGGTGTGTCCGTATGAAGAAATGGGTTATGACCAATGTTATCCAATAGAAGAAGGGCTAGAGCTACCACAAAAGATAGTGAGATCAAAAGACTGTCCCTTAGCAAGCGTGAGCTGATGGGACAGTTTTTTTGATAGAGGGAATCAAATGTTCATGAGTTAAATAGGTTTAATTTTTCAATTCTGCTGACCGCTTCACGTAAGCGTTCTTCACTTACGAGTAAACCTACACGAACATAGCCTTCACCGTATTGACCGAAGCCATTGCCAGCAGCTACTGCGATATCAGCTTTGTTGAGCAATACATCAGCAAACTGCTCGCTTGTATAACCTAATGGAACAGGGAGCCATGCAAAGAAAGAGCCCTTTGGTGCCGTTACTTGCCAACCAATGCGCTGTGCTTCTTCGATAAGAACATTTCGTCGACGCTCATAAGTCGCTCTTAGCGTATTCGCGCAATCCTGTGATGCTGTAAGGGCAACCGCTGCTGCTTGTTGTACGGCAGGGAATTGACTACAAAATAGATGATCTTGAATAAGATTAATAGCCGCAACAATATCAGCGTTACCAACTGCAAATCCAATACGCCAGCCTGCCATATTGTATGTTTTAGATAATGTATACATCTCGATGCCGACCTCTTTGGCACCTTCCGCTTGCAGGAAACTAATAGGTTTCTTGCCGTCAAATCCAATTGCACCGTAAGCGAAATCATGTGAGACGATCATGTTGTGCTCTTTAGCAAAGCGCGCCGTTTCCTCGAAAAATTCAAGTGTTGCAGTACCACCAGTTGGGTTGTTCGGGTAATTTAAGTAAAGTAGCTTAGCCTTTTCTTTTACGTCATCAGAAAGAGCATGATAATCAGGCAGGAAATCATTTTCTGCAAATAGTGGCATAACTTCAAAATTAACATCACCTAATACAACACCAGATAAGTAATCTGGATATCCAGGATCGGGTAATAACATTGTATCACCGGGGTTTAAAACCGCTAATGGTAGCTCAACAAGACCAATTTTTGTACCACCAAGAATAGCTACCTCAGTTTCAGGGTCAATATCAACATTGTATTCACGTTTGTAGAAGTCTGCAGCTGCTTGACGTAATTCTACTAGGCCGCGGAATGGAGAATATTTATGATTTTGAGGGTTTTCAGCTGCCTCCTGTAACGCTTTTATAACGTGTTGGGGAGTGGGCTGATCTGGATTGCCTTGACCGAGATTGATAACATCGCGCCCTTCTGCTAAAGCACTATTCACTTTTTGCACCAATGCTGCAAAAAATTGAGTCGGGAGTTGCTGTAGTTTTTTTGAGAATTCCATGCATGTTCTCCTTTTTAGAAAATAATAATTGATGCAAATATTATTACTTTTTTTACTAATTGTCTAGAGTCTCAATTTATAAAGATGGACGCACAAAATACAAACAGAGAGCATGCGAGCCTAAGTACAAAGAAGATTCCGAACGTAATTATGCCTTGTCATTGTAACAACATCTGAGGCATCTTAACAATGCCCATAAAACATAGGTTTTGGCCTTACTTTTAAGCCCTTTAAAATAATATTTAATTTTTTTTTAATTACTGTAACTTTTATTAATCTTAATCGTACTAATTAATAGAATCTAAAACTAAGAGCAAAAATGATTAGTAAGATTCACTTTCGCGAAAAGGCCAGGGCTCACTTTATTGCTGAGATCCTGGTCTTTTTGTTTTTGTTCCAAAGCTGCTCTAAGCTCAGACAACAGCGATATCATTTTCAATTGTAGTATAATGAAATATAGAAAAGCACAAATGCAGTAAAAGAAATACTTTTGGGAGAAGGGGAGGAATTAAGATGAAAATTGGGTGTATCCAACTAAATGTTGGTTTTGGCAAAGTAGAAGAAAATTTTGCTCGTGCGGAAGAAAAGATTCGTGAAGCGGCAAAACAAGGTGCAGAAATTATTGTATTACCGGAAATGTGGAATACAGGCTATGCACTTGAAAAATTATCAGAGCTTGCAGATGTGAATGGAGAACGTTCGAAAGCATTTTTATCAAACCTAGCGAAAGAGCTTGGCGTACATATTGTTGGAGGCTCTGTTTCAACGAAGAAGGGCGATAAATTTTTCAACACGATGTATACGTTTGATAACAATGGTGAGTTAGTAGGTGAATATAACAAGGCACATCTTTTCCGATTGATGGACGAGCATTTATATTTAGAAGCAGGGGATGAAATGAATCGCTTTGCCCTTGGTGATATCGAGGCTGCAGGTGTGATTTGCTATGATATTCGCTTCCCAGAATGGCTACGTGCTCACGCTTTAGATGGCGCAAAAGTATTGTTCGTGCCGGCACAATGGCCGACGCCACGTATCGATCATTGGAACACATTGCTGCAAGCACGTGCCATTGAAAATCAATGCTTCGTGATCGCTGTTAATCGTATATCGAGAAAAGTAGAAAACTTTAATGGTCAATCAATGATTATTCAACCGTGGGGCGAAGTGCTTTGGGTTGGTGCAGAGGACGAGGAAGTAGCTGTCATTGACGTGGACTTTTCGATTGTCGATGAAGTACGAGGCAGAATTCCAGTTTATGACGACCGCAGACCAGCATTATATAGTGGAGTAGTTACCGAAAATTAAAATCTGATAGCACGCTCATAGCGATTTTGAGCGTGCTATTCTTCAACATCACTGATCAATCATAAACATGTAGTTAGTTTTTATCCTCAATTAAAGAATTGGCGAGCAACATAAATTCAAGCGTAATTCGATTATGCCCCTTCATGAAATTTTTCCCTAAAAGACTTTCAAGCTTTTTTAAACGATGGTAGAGTGTTTGGCGTACGATGAACAGTTGGTTAGCGGTTTGTTGTTTAGAGCCGTTCGTTTGCAAGTATACTTGCAGCGTTTCTAATAGCTTACTATTATTTTTTTTGTCGTATTCAATAACGGGCTGTAAATAATCTTGAATCACTTCCTGCAAATTTACTTGCATCTGTAATTTATAGATGAGGTGATACAAATGTAAATCATCATAAAAGTAAGATGTAGTTTGTACTTTACTGCAAATATACAATGTTTCGAGTGAAGTTTGATAACTCTTCGGTATTTCCTCTACGTCTGCTACGACTTTGCCAATGGCTACTTGATACCCTTGAATCATTTGTTTTTTATAAAAATCAGTTTTCTGCAGGGAAGAAACTAATGTATTTAATAATTCGCGACTCGATTTACTATCTTTCTGATGAAGTAAAATAAAAATGACATAGCTTTTCCTTTCGTATAGAAATGGTATAAATCCATTTTGCTCAAAAAGGTTTCGGTAGTAGAGCTTGCTGTAGACGACATCCTCTTGTACTTTAGAGACTGCATTAGGCATTGCTAACATAAAAACGGCCCCGCTAGAAAGCTTATAGCTAGAATGATAGCTGACGATAAATTTATAAATTTCCTCTTTCGATAGTTTTTGATCGATCCAATCTCCTAAAATAGAGGCATCCTCAATGTCCCTTTTCTCTTCAATATAAAATTCTCTCATTAACAGCTGTGCCAAGGCAGTAGCTGTACGGTCTAAAATAAGTAATTCAAACTCTGAGAATAGACCATCTTCTCTATAGAGCGTTAAATCTGCATAATGCTGGTCAAAAATAAAGATGGGCTCATTTTTAAACACGGTTGCTGATTTTTCCAGCGTAACTAGTTGTTGGCGCTTAGTATGCGGCATATTTGGAAAAAAGATAGGCTCTCGACCTTTAATAGAAAAGATGATTTGTGTCTTCAATTCATGATACATATTTTGTAAAATTTCTTCTGCGTTTTGTCCTAATAGAGCATTTTTATTTAATGTTTGAGAGTAGGATTCTAAAGTAGAGATCATTAAATATTGTTGATTCATAATTTGACTATGTAAATCTTGTGTAATACGGACGAAAGGAACCGTGTCATGAAAAACGATAATAGGGAAGCTATGACGGTTAGCAAGAGCTACAATCACTTCCGGGATGGTCTGTATGGAAGTCCCGTATTCAATGCATAGTGCCGCGCAATTTTTTTCGATTAAAGATTCTACGAAAAAGATAAAGTTTTCGATGCTGTGCTGAAGGCTGATCCCCGTTGTTAAAACTAATTCATCACCAGCTAGAAAATTATCTACTTGTATAATTTCAATGACATGAGCCCACTTTACAATTCGTAATAAACCATCATCACCAGCTACGACCTCTGCACTTTGGAAGTATGTGTTTTCTAATACATCCTTCACTTGAAGCTTAAATTGACTCATGTTACCCTCCCTCCTTTTAACATAGATATTTATCTAGTTTTCTCATTAATGTATTATTTTTGCTGAAATTAACTTGAATATTGTATTTTTAGAATGTTTAGTCTATTTTACATTATGTTTAAAACAAATGCATAGAATTTTACAGTCTGTCTATACCTTCATTTCTATGTAACATGTAAAATTTTTGTAAGCGGTAATCCAATCTAATAAAAGAGGTGAGCTGAATATGGAGCAACAAACGCAATTACAGAAAGGGTTAAAGAAAAGGCATATGACGATGATCGCGATTGCGGGGGTTATCGGAGCAGGTCTATTTATGGGAAGTGGCTCAGTAATTAACCTTGCCGGCCCTGGCGCAATTTTATCTTATATATTTGCGGGCATTATCGTTATTCTTGTCATGCGAATGCTTGGAGAAATGGCAGCTGTCAATCCAACAAGTGGGTCTTTTGCGCATTATGCACATGAAGCCATTGGTCCGTGGGCAGGTTTTATGATTGGTTGGTTATATTGGTTTTTCTGGGTTGTTGCTATTGCTTTAGAGGCAACTGCAGCAGCTGCAATCATTCAATATTGGTATGACGGGATTCCTTTATGGTTACTAAGTCTTTTATTAACTGTCGCACTTACTTTAACAAATGTCATTTCCGTAAAAGCTTTTGGTGAATTTGAATATTGGTTCTCTCTTATTAAGGTTGCGAGTATTATAGCTTTTCTTGGACTAGGTGCATTCATTATTTTTGGTATCGCACCTAATTTTAATGCAGTAGGTACTGCTAATTTGATCGGTGAGGGTGGCTTTTTACCGAATGGTTTTGGAGCAGTCCTGATGGGGGTAGTTATTGTTATTTTCTCCTTTATGGGCACAGAAATTGTGGCCATTGCGGCAGGGGAATCTGACGAACCGTTAGCAGCGGTGACAAAAGCTACGAATTCAATTACTTGGCGTATTTTGATTTTCTACGTGGGATCGATAACGGTAGTTGTCACATTATTACCTTGGCATTCCTCAGATATTTTAACAAGTCCCTATGTAGCAGTGTTGGATTACATCGGAATTCCCGCAGCTGCACAAATCATGAATTTTGTTGTATTAACAGCGGTTTTATCTTGCTTAAACTCTGCGCTTTACGCTACATCTCGAATGGTATTTTCTTTAGCGGAGAAGGGGGAGGCCCCAAAAGCATTTTTGAAATTAAATAAAAAGGGTGCACCTGTTAATGCCATATTAACAGCGACATTCTTCTCTTATATTGCCGTTATTATGAACTATGTTTCACCAGATAAAGTGTTTATGTTTTTACTTAGTTCATGTAGTGCAATTACATTGATTCTTTACTTAATCATTGCGTTTTCACAATTAAAAATGCGCCGGAAAATGGAGAAAGAAAACCCCGAGCTATTAAAAGTGAAAATGTGGTTATTCCCATATTTAACGTATTTCACAATCTTGGTTATAACAGCATTACTGATCGCCATGTTCTTTATTGAATCGATGCGTTCACAAATTTTATTCACATGCATTGTAGTGGCAGTAGTGATGATTTTCTATTTAGTTACACAAAAGAAAAAGTCGCCTAACCCGGTAGATGAGGCTAGCTCTATTTTCCAAAAGGAAGAGTTGGATTTTGAATAACTATAAACGAGGAGTGGGGAAATTATGACAGTTCAGCAAAAAATGAAAATATTATCACATTTTATTAATGGTGTTGAAACAGCCGGTACTAGTGGTCGCTACGCAGACGTGTATAATCCAACAATAGGAGAGATCATTGCGCAAGTACCGTTAGCAACTAAAGATGAAGTGAAGCAGGCTATCCAGCTAGCGAAGGCAGCATTCCCTTCATGGAAAAAGACATCGATTGGCAAACGGGTTGAGGTTTTACATCGTTTCCGTCAGTTATTAGTAGAAAGACAGGATGAGCTCATTGAAGTCATTTGTGAGGAAAGTGGGAAAACGAAGGAAGATGCAAAGGGCGAAATTGTTCGTGGCATTGAATCCGTAGATATGGCAATCAGTTCCCCGCAAATGCTGAAGGGAGAATACTCGGTGAATGTAGGCGGCAATATTAATGCCTTCTCTGCAAAAGCCCCACTTGGAGTTGTTGCTACAATTGCTCCATTTAATTTCCCTGTTATGGTGCCATTGGCAATTACAAGTATGGCGGTTGCAGTAGGAAATGCAGTGATTTTAAAGCCATCTGAGCGTGTGCCAATCTCGGCATTATATTTAAGTAAGTTATGGAAAGAGGCAGGACTGCCAGATGGAATTTGGACAGTCGTTAATGGTGATAAAGAAGCGGTTAATGAACTGCTTGAAAATAAAGAGATACAAGCAATTTCATTTGTTGGATCCACACCTGTTGCGGAATATATTTATCAAACAGGGACGAAGAACAATAAACGTGTCGCTGCATTTGGTGGCGGGAAGAACTTTATGATTGTAATGCCCGATGCAAACCTAGAGCAAACAGCTAATGCCTTTTTAGGTGCAGCATTTGGAGCGGCGTCTCAGCGTTGTATGGCTATTTCTGGAGCAATCGTCGTTGGGAAAGATACGGAACAACGCTTTACAGAAATATTGAAGGACAAAATCTTGAAATTAAAGGTTGGTCCATATACAGATAGCGAGGTAGATTTTGGCCCAGTTATTACGCAACAATCAAAAGAGTCGATTCTTCGATATATCGATGGTGCTGTTGAAGAAGGGGCTAACCTTGTAACGGACGGCCGAAATCCGAAAATATGCGAAACGTCTAAAGGCTTTTTCCTTGGACCGACATTGTTAAATAACGTAACTCCACAAATGACTATTTTTAAAGAGGAAGTTTTTGGCCCTGCTCGCATTGTTGTAGGCGTCGAATCCTTACAAGAAGCTATTGATTTAATTAATGACCACGAACTTGGAAATGGTGTCACGATGTTTACGAGCAGTGGTTCGGCGGCGCGTAAATTCCAGGAAGAAATTGAAGTAGGAATGGTAGGTGTTAATGTTCCGATTCCGATTCCAGTTGGCTATCACAATTTTGGAGGTTGGAAGCGCTCTAAGTTTGGTGAAGGGCATATGTTTGGACCGGACCAAGCACGATTCTTTACGAAAGCGAAAACGATTTCGGAACGCTGGCCTGATGAAACAGAGGATACGGCAAGTTCATTTGCGTTTCCAAGCAATAACGATGTGACTAAGTGAAAAAAACTAAAAGGAGTGTATAGATATGGTTCAAGTAAATCTTAAAAGTGATATTTTAAAGAAAGATGAACAATATGTATGGCATTCAATGAAACCTTACAATCCACAAGCGACATATGTAGTAGAAAAATCAAATGGTGCGAGGATCGTCGATACAGATGGCGTTGAATACATCGATGCAATGGCAGGTTTATGGTGTGTAAATGTAGGCTATGGACGCAAGGAATTAGCAGATGTTGCCCATGAGCAAATGATGAAAAACGCTTATGCTCCTTTATCGCAGGGGCATTTACCAGCAGTTGAACTGGCAGAAAAAATCAATGAAATGCTTGGTGGAGATTATGTTATTTTCTTCTCTAATAGTGGGTCAGAGGCTAATGAAACTGCGTTTAAAATTGCACGTCAGTATCATCAACAAAAAGGAGAAAGCTCTCGCTATAAAATCGTTTCTCGCTACCGTGCCTATCATGGGAATTCTTTCGGAGCATTGGCTGCGACAGGGCAAGCGGAACGCAAATATAAATATGAACCATTATCTCCTGGCTTTATTCATGTAGCACCACCAGATCAATATCGAGAACACGAAAGTGATACACTTGCTCCAACAGATTTAGCAAGCGTTAAGGCTGTAGATAAGACGATGACGTGGGAGCTAAGTGAAACAATAGCCGCGATGATTTTAGAGCCGATTATTACAGGTGGAGGCGTCATTATGCCTCCTGAGAACTACTTAAAGGGCATTGAAGAAGTATGTAAAAAACATGGAGCATTAATGATTGTAGACGAAGTAATTTGTGGCTTCGGTCGAACAGGAAAGCCATTTGGATTCATGAACTACGGTGTAAAACCAGATATTATTACGATGGCCAAAGGGATTACGAGTGCCTATTTACCATTATCAGCTACAGCGGTAAAACGAGAAATTTATGAGGCATTCACTGGCTCTGATGCATATGGTTATTTCCGCCATGTTAATACATTTGGTGGGTCACCAGTCGCATGTGCGGTTGCATTAAAAAATATTGAGATTCTTCAGCAAGAAGCATTATTTGAAAGATCTACTGAGGTTGGAGCAACTTCCCTCCAAACACTGCAGCAAGCATTAGGTAATCACCCGAACGTTGGGGATGTTCGAGGCAAAGGCTTATTACTGGGCATCGAGTTAGTGTCAGATAAAACGTCGAAGGAGCCTTTACCAGTAGATAAAGTAAATGCTATTATTGCTGCATGTAAGGAGCAGGGTGTTATTATAGGTAAAAATGGTGCAACTGTTGCAGGCTTTAATAACGTATTAACATTATCTCCACCACTTAATATTGTACAAGAGGATCTTGATACAATCATAAAAGTTGTGATTGATAGTATTCATAAAGTGCAGGCATAATATAAAATCTAAAAGTAAAGCTGTCTCAAAAGTCGTAAAAACTTTTGAGACAGCTTTTTGAATGTCTTATAGCATAAGAAAGGCAAGGCGGAGTAGGAGTATGAACAAAGCTCCTCCTGCTAGGAATAGCAATAATAAAATTCTCTTTTTAATAATGTTGTTCATACCCTTCACCTTACTCTTTTGTTGTTTTAAACATGTAGCCGCTATATGAATTATAGATAATCATCACAATACCCATTAACATGAAATTGGAGATGAGTGAACTACCACCATAGCTTAAAAATGGCAATGTCATACCTGTTACAGGTAAAAGTCCAATGGTCATACCGATATTTTGTGTAATTTGGAAAGCTAATAAACTGGCAATACCGGCTCCCATCAGCGTCATAAATGGGTCCTTTGCTTCTACTGTAATAAGAACTATACGGTAAATAACAAAGAATAAAAGAACAATGACAAATGCCCCTCCGATGAACCCGAGCTCTTCAGCAATGTTCGCAAAAATGAAATCTGTATGCTTTTCCACGACATAGACATCATTGTTCATGTAGCCTTTTCCGGTAAACTGTCCTGAACCAATTGCCGAAAAACCCTGCCTTGTTTGAAAAGATGAGTCCGGATATTCATTAGGCTGCAACCATCCATAAATGCGAGAAACTTGATGCCTTGATAATTTATTTAAAATTTTATCTGTAAAAAAATCATTGAATTTTACATAAAGAATAACCATAACGCTGAGAATTGATACTGGGATAGCTGTGAAAATGATTAGCAATTTTCTTTGTATACCTGAAAAGAAAAGCATCGGTACAATCATCGACATATATAGCATGACCATGCCCGTATCAGGTTGCTTGTAAACAGCAAGCGTAGGTGGAAGAGTGATAACAGCGATGATTAAGAGTAGCCGCATATCTGTTAAAAAGGTAGGGCGCACATATTTTTCTCTATGCGCAACAATAACCTTACTGACCACGATTAAAAACGCCAACTTTAAAAACTCTGATGGCTGAATGGATCCTAACACAGGGATATGGTACCAACGTTTCGCTTCATTGACAGTGCGGGCTATACTTTCGGGGGCAATGAATAAGCCAAATGTTAACAAGACCATCGCCCAATAAAATGGCCAGCCTATTTTTTTTAGCTGCTCAATATCAAGTGTTGCTACTCCATACATAATGAAAAATCCGATTAGGTAATAAAAAAGCTGCTTTATAATGAACGAGCTTGTATACTGCTCAAACACCGTGCTACTGGAATGGACAAATAGACAACTAATAATACCGAGTAATGACAAGCTAATGACTAAATTTTTATCTAACTTCTTGAACTGTAACATTCAAACACCCCCTTTTTTAATCAACTTCGCCTTGTTGTAATTGTTGCTGACGCTTCGCTTTCGCACAGAAAAAACAATTGTTGCTGACGCTACGCTTTCGCACAGAAAACATTGTGGTTTAACATATCTGCATTCATCTCACTACCTTTCGAAAGGAGCGTTTTCTACTGAATGAAGATAAACCAACTATTAATAGGCGACGATTGGTAAGAATGGAAGGTTGCAGGGGAGTGAGGCTCTTCACCATAATGTGGAGGTAATTTCCGGATCGTATGGGCGTGTTGCTAAAGGTATTTGATGAGGACTAATATCACGTTACCAAGAGGGGAAAATGCACCTATTATAGTAGAAGTAATGGGATAAATTTCATAACTCTTCGCGAAATCTTTACAAAAACAAAACACTAGCTTTATATTGTCATACTATTATTATTGGTAAGAGTTGGAGAAGGAGCCGAAGATGATGCGTTTTTTTCGATACATAATGGTGAAGGACAAGCTACTTGTACTGATGATTGTTTGTGTACTATCGAATGTATTGCTAGGTATTTTTAGCGTTGATTATTTACGGAAAATGTCATGGCATGCAAGTGAAAGCTATACAGAAGGACTTGTGCCGATCGGATGGTTAAATGAACTAGAAGAATCACAACGACAATTAGATTATTTAGTGAGTTCAGCTAGGGATTATCGAGAAATGTCTGACATTTTAATAAATGCTGAGCAGCCTTTAAATCATTTAGAAAGTGTAGAAATCGATAAAAAGATGAACCATCAGATGAAGAAATTGAAGACCTTGCTAGCTCAGCAAGTAGACTTGATTAATCGTTATAAGCAATTGGGGCACAATGAACAACAATCATTTTATGCGCAGTCGTATTTGCCTGTAAGTCAGCAAAGTCATTCATTATTAGAAGAAATTCAAAACTATTTGGTTCAGAAGGCTACGGAACAGCAACAGACATATCAGAAAGATGTGCAATTTGGTTATTGGCTATTAGGCGGAGTATGTTTATTTGTTGTTTTGCTAGTCATCTGTATAGGATTTATAGCAACAAAAGCTGTGAATATACCGACGCGCCAATTGAAGTCATTATTAAAGCGTGCAGAGCAGGGTGACTTCACCGCGAATGCTAGTTATGTGGCACAGGATGAGCTTGGCGAAGTCGTATTGTCTTACAATCAAATGGTCACAGAGGTGAAAAGACTACTTCACACAGTATCAAATAGTGCGCATGAGGTTGAAGAAATGACAGGGAAACTGCAGAAATCCTCCGAGCAATCGTCTAACACGACACGTAAAATTGCAAAGGATGTGCAGTCCATTTCAAATTCAACTGCTGCTTCTACTGAGAAATTAGCTTCCAATACAGCATCGCTAGAGGAAGTGCTAAATGGTGTGCAAGTGATTTTAGAAAAAGTACAGGTTGTTGAAAACTTTGCTCATAAAACTGCACGTGATGCAGAAAGTGGTACGGAAATTGTACAGGCAAATTTAACACAAATACAAGCTATTAAACGTGCAGTTGAAAAATCGAATACTGCCATTTTCAATCTTGTAGAAAGAGCAGCTACAATCGATCAAATGGTTGAGGTGATTGAAAAAATTACAGCGCAAACAAATCTCCTAGCCTTAAATGCATCTATTGAGGCTGCTAGAGCAGGGGAGCACGGTAAAGGATTTGCGGTTGTGGCCAATGAAGTACGAAAGCTCGCGGAGCAGACAGTCCACTCAACAAAAACGATTACGTCCATCGTACAAAACATTCATTTAGATTCTAGCTATGCTGTGCAAATGATGGATGGAGTGTTAGTCGCAACTGAAAAGGGCGTACAGGTTACCGGGGATACAGCAACAAGCTTTGATCAAATTTTAGAAAAAGTACATACAATGAAGCCGTATATAGTGGAAGTATCTGCAACCGTTCAAGAAATTGCTAACCATACGAAAAAAGTTAGTGATGATGCGGCAATGTTAACATCATTTTCGGATACAAATGCAGCATCAACTAAACATGTAGCTACTTTAACTACTGATCAGTTAACCGCGCAGCAGCAATTCCATGATTATATTAAAGAGCTACATAAAGTATCGAAAGTTTTACAAATAGCCGTAAAGCGCTTCTCAATTTAATAAGAACAAAAGGACCTTTCTTTGAATACAAGGGAGGTTCTTTTTTTGGGGCAAGTAGGGGCAAGGATCATTTCAATGTACAATGCTATTATAAAAAAATGAACAAATGTACTTTTCGGGTGTACATATGTATTTTGTATGTTTGTCTAGCACAATATTTTGTAGGGCTCATATACTGATAGTAAAGGATTTTTACTGTCTGTCTTTCAAAATTCTAAATATTATGGTTGTATTTTTAATATGAACAAATTATAATGATAATCATCAGAAGTGTTGTTAAATCAATGTTTGTTTATATATTAATGTACTCTTGAGAAGTGCAATTGTTCACAGGTGGAGGTTTGGAGAAATGAAAAAGATAATGGTTACAGGTGCGCTAGGTCAAATAGGTTCTGAGCTTGTAGAAAAACTTCGTGGTATTTATGGAGAGGACAATATATTAGCGACAGATATCCGGAAGCTTGAGCATTCTAAAGGTCCGTTTGAAGTATTGGACGTGACAGATGGACAAAGAATGCATGATTTAGCGAAAGATTTTGGTGCAGATACAATGATGCATTTAGCAGCGTTATTATCAGCAACAGCGGAAAAAAATCCATTGCTTGCGTGGAATTTAAATATGGGTGGTTTAATGAATGCGTTAGAAGTATCACGTGAGTTAAACTTGCAATTTTTCACGCCGAGCTCAATAGGCGCGTTCGGTCCGTCGACACCGAAGGATAATACGCCACAGGATACATTACAGCGTCCAACAACAATGTATGGGGTAAATAAAGTTGCTGGTGAGCTATTATGTGATTATTATTTCGATCGATTTGGTGTAGATACTCGTGGTGTCCGCTTCCCAGGGTTAATTTCATACGTAACTCCTCCAGGAGGAGGAACGACAGACTATGCAGTAGAAATCTTCTATGAGGCGATCAAGCAAGGAAAGTACACGTCTTATATTCAAGAAGGTACGTACATGGACATGATGTACATGCCAGATGCATTGCAAGCTATTGTAGATTTGATGGAAGCCGATAGTAGCAAACTAATCCATCGCAATGCCTTTAATATCACTGCAATGAGCTTCGAGCCATCTGAAATTGCGGCGGAAATTAAAAAGCATTTGCCACATTTCCGTATGGATTATCATGTAGATCCAGTACGTCAAGCGATAGCAGATAGCTGGCCAAATTCTATAAATGTAGAAGCAGCACAAAAAGAATGGGGCTTTAAAGCACAGTATGACTTAGCAAAAATGACAGTTGATATGCTAGAAAAATTAAAAATCAAACTGCAAACAAAAGCTTGTTCATAAATAAATACCTAAAAATCGGACGAAGAATTTAATTTCTTCGTCTTTTTTATTTTGATTAGGCTCATCGGAATAATGGAAATCAACTTATAAACATGGTAGACGTTTTAACAAATGTCACCCTCAAATTATTGTCGCTTTTTAGTAAAAGTTAACAATAAAAAGAAAATTATTGGAATATATAGCGTAATTTATAATTTTCCAATATAATCATATTCAGAATATTAATAGTATTCAATTAAATTAACTATTAATATTTCACAAAGGTAAAAAAGGAGTTCACTAGAAGAGGGGATTGATGGTTTTTATGATGCAGACGCCGTTAGTATTAACAAACTTTATTAAACGAGCAGAAAGCTATTTTGCTAGAAAGACTATTGTTTCTCGGACGAGTCCACAGAAGATTCACCGTTTAACATATGGAGAATGGGCGAAAAGAACGCGTCGCTTAGCGGATGCGCTCACAAAGCTAGGGATGACAAGAGGAATGAAGGTTGGCTCCTTTGCTTGGAATCAGCATCGCCACTTAGAGGCTTATTTTGCGGTGCCATGTTCCGGCGCTATTTTGCACATGGTGAATATTCGTTTATCAGAAGAGCATTTAATTTATATTATTAATCATGCAGAAGATGAAATTTTAATGATTGATGTGGACTTGCTACCAATCATCGAAAACATTGCGCCTGAGCTTAAGACAGTGAAACATTATATTATTATGACGGACGAGGATACTTTGCCAGAAACGACATTACCGAATGCCTTATCCTATGAGGATATATTAGCAGCAGCAGATGAAAACTATCAATTCCCAGAGGATATAGGGGAAGAGGAGCCTGCTGGAATGTGCTATACAAGTGCTACAACAGGAAATCCAAAAGGGGTTGTATATTCACATCGAGGTCTAGTGCTACATAGTATGATGCTGAGTATGTCTGATTCAATGGGCATTTCTGAGCGTGATGTCGTGATGCCAATTGTACCGATGTTTCATGCAAATGCATGGGGCCTACCATTTGCTAGTGTCAATGTAGGTGCTACACAAGTATTGCCGGGCCCACAATTCACATCAGCAATCATATTGGATTTAGTAGAGCAGGAGAAGGTTACATTAACAGCTGGGGTACCGACAATTTGGATTGGTGCGTTGCAGGAACAGGAGAAGCGTGAGCGAGATATAAGTTCGTTACGTGCTATTTGTTGTGGCGGGTCAGCTTCACCTACTCGACTTATTCGTACATTTGAAGAACAATATGGCATTCCGTATATTGTCGTGTATGGAATGACTGAAACTACTCCAATTGTAGCGTTATCAAATTATATGTCTTGGATGGATGAATGGCCTATTGAAAAGCGTATTGAATCGCGAGCAATGCAAGGAATGACGATGGCTGGTATTGAATCGAGTATTATCAATGACAATGGGGAAGTGCCGTGGGATGGAGAGACGATGGGTGAGTTACGTTTACGAGGTCCGTGGATTTCACACGAGTATTATCGGGATGAGCGTACCAATGATGCCTATCGAGACGGTTGGTTATATACAGGTGACATTGCGGTACGAACAGAGGATGGCTTTATCAAAATAACAGATCGTACGAAGGATTTAATTAAGTCGGGTGGAGAGTGGATATCCTCGGTTGATTTAGAAAATGCATTAATGACTCATGACGCTGTGCTGGAAGCAGCAGTTATCGCAATTCCGCATGTCAAATGGCAAGAACGCCCGTTAGCTTGTGTAGTATTGAAGGAAGGAATGTCAGCAAGTGAAGAGGAGCTTCTTGCATTTTTAGAAAGCCAGTTTGCAAAATGGTGGGTACCAGACGATGTAGTATTTTTAGATGAAATACCAAAAACATCAGTTGGAAAGTTTCTGAAAGCTAGGCTTCGAGATAATGTAGCAGAAATTTATCCGAAATTAGGTTCACTCGTATAGATTAAAGAGCGATTTCCACAAAGGGAAGTCGCTCTTTATCTTTATTTATTTAGCATTTGGAATACTTGTTCAACGTCTTTGTCTCCACGACCAGAGATATTGATAATAATGCTTTCTTCCGGGGATAATGTTGGCGCAAGCTTAAGTGCATGAGCCACGGCGTGGGAGCTTTCAAGTGCAGGAATAATGCCTTCAACCTTTGATAGCACTTGGAATGCTTCGAGCACCTCTTCATTTGTCACTGTTACATATTCTCCGCGACCAATTGTTTTTAAATAGCTATGCTCTGGACCAGCTCCAGGATAATCTAGTCCAGCGGCAATCGAATAGGTTGGTAATGGATTGCCTTCTGCATCTTGCAGTACTAAACATTTGAAGCCGTGTAATTCACCCGGTGTTCCTTCATTTAATGTGGCAGCCTTATCTGGCTCAATACCGATGAGGCGAACGTTTTCATCTGCAATATACTCTGCAAACGCACCGATCGCATTACTACCGCCGCCGACACAAGCAAGTACTGCTGCTGGTAGCTTGCCTTCTTTTTCTAAAATTTGTTCGCGACTTTCACGGCTAATAACGGATTGGAAATGCTTCACCATTGAAGGGAACGGGTGAGGCCCAACAGCAGAACCTAGTAAATAGAAAGTCGTCTCGTAGTTTTCTACTAAATCAGCAAATGCTTCATCCACTGCATCCTTTAATCGTCCTTGACCTTTATCAACAGCTACTACCTTTGCACCAAGAAGCTCCATACGGAAGACGTTTAATGCTTGGCGTTTTGTATCCTCTAAACCCATATAAATTGTGCAATCCATTCCGAACATTGCACAAGCAGTTGCTGTTGCTACACCATGCTGACCTGCACCTGTTTCGGCGATAACACGATGAGCACCCATGCGCTTGGCCAATAAAATCTGTCCAAGAACGTTATTAATTTTATGTGAACCAGTATGGTTAAGATCTTCACGTTTTAAATAAATCTTTGCGCCACCTAATTGTTTTGTTAAATTTTCAGCGAAATAAAGTGGAGATTTGCGTCCAACATATTCACGGAAATAATAATCCAGCTCTTTATTAAAGTCTTCATCGTCTTTATATTTTTGAAAGTTTTCATCTAAAATACTTAAAACATTTTGAAGCTCATCGGGAACAAAGCTACCGCCAAATTCACCAAAATATCCTTTTTTCTCTGCTACTGTACTCATCTTCTCTCGACTCCTCTATCTAATTTTTCCATAAAAAAAAGCCACTACAATCCTTCTGTAAAAAGGACGAGTAACCGTGGTGCCACCTTCATTCGCAATAATTGCGCGCTTTCGTACTCCGATAACGGGGAGTAACTTCGTCCTCACATTTGATGAGGCTGCTCCAAAGTCCATTCACAAGTAGGTACTACTGATTTGCACCAACCATCAGCTCTCTTTAAGTACTAGCGCTTGCTACTATTCTTTTTCCTAGCATTTATTGAAATGAATTGTAGGATATTTTCAGAATATTGTCAAGGTGTCTTCCAAGAAATAAAAAAAGACGAATCTAAAAGATCCGTCAATAAAATTAAATTAAATTTTTGAAGTTTAAGCGTTTGTTCAATACATACATAATCGGTGCACCAACCGCCAAGACAACAAATTCACCTGCAGCAACAGTTAACCATGTCCAGAAGAATGGTAATTCTAACGCTAAATTCAATTCAAATGCAATGATGAACATTGTACAAGTAAATAAAAATGTATTAATGATTAAACGTGCCCAAATATTTTTGACAAATTTACAAATAAGAATGAGCAACCCAAGAGTAATCATCGAATGGCCTACACCGAAAACTAAATCGTAGATGCCGAGTGGTGAAAAGAGGTTAGAGATGAATACACCAATAATGATCCCAACGGCAAAGCGTGGATTAAACGCAACTAAATGGTTAAACATTTCCGATATTCGGAACTGCACCTCTGTAAAGCCAAATGGCGCGACTAATAATGTAATAGCAATGTAGAGTGCGGCAATAATGCCACTCGTTGCTAAAAATTTTATTTTCATATTTATTTCTCCTTAGTTTTTTTACGTGGGATGGTTACGAACCACGTGAAGCAAATGCAATCATATCAATGTTCATGCTTATTTGTAAATAGCTACGTGTAAAAAATTATAGTATTAACGATAATAATTTGATCTTTGTCAAAGTTTTTTTATGACAATGCCTATGAAAAGGGGCTTGTACACCTACTAAAAAGTTATGCAGAAATAGCAGATGAGAAGTAACCTCGAAAGTTAGAAGTCGTGGATCTGGCCGGTCACTTGTTAAAACAGTACTTTTAACAAGTGACCATTTCAGTAATTTAAAACACTAAATAATTAAGCAAATTTTGGGGCAAAGGTGAATGGAGGCTCTATTGATTGAAAATGGACGTACAAAATAGTGGGGGATGAATATATCCAATGACTATGAACAGCACTTTTAGACATTACTCCTCTAAAGTATTTTTAATTTCTTCTATTTCAAAAATTAAATCGTTAACTTGTTTCTTGAATTCATCTGTATATTCTAATTCCTCTTCCATTTCTTTTGTATACTCTAAGGCATTTAGGGTGAAATCCAGAGCAAATTCAAATAGACTGTCACATAGATTAGAAATGATTGTATCAATATTTCCTGTAGTTGCATTTTGATGTTCTTGCGAATAAGAAGGTTGATTTAAATCGATTTTATCATTATTCATGGTATTCCTCCTTTTTGGGAACGGCACTAATCTCATATGCATCATATGCATTAAATGTAAAAAGGGGGACTAAAATGAACACTTTCTGTAGATCTACTAGCAAGAAATAAAAGAGTATTGCACGTCTAACCATAAAGGGAGTAATACTTCTAAAGCACTCGCAGGTTGTTTTTATTCACCAATTTAAGACGTTACTCAAACTTCTAAAATATCCCTTTACTCAAAGTAGTTGGCTAGTTGAAAACTTGAAAAAGTAAGAGTGAATTAAAGCTGTTATGAAGTCCTGACATTTTCATTGTCAGGTTTTTTAGTTTTTACATATATTACTTAAAATTAGATGTCGGAAAAATAACTTCGCTAAATTGTAAAAAATTTTTTTGTTATGTTAGAAAAAGAAATCAAATTGTAAAAACAGCGTAGTTTAGCGGTTTAAAGCGACAAATTGATTGAAAAGAAAAAATATTCGACTGGAATTAATAGTCAGAAGATTCATAATGTTGTTGACGAACCTTGCTAATAACGATAATATAGCGATACGTTCACACTTCGCTTGGATAAAGTGTGATAAATATAAGAGATCAAAATCGGGGGGATTATTTGTGAAAAGCAATTTAAAAAAGCTTTCGTTCCTGTTATTTGGGTTAGTTTTAATACTTGCTGCTTGTGGTGGTAGTGGTTCTAGTTCGTCGGATTCGAAAGGGAACGAAACGAATAACGCAAGTGAGAGCGGTAATGCAGACGATAAAACATATAAGATCGGGATTACTCAAATTGTGGAGCATCCATCTTTAAATGCTGCAACTGAAGGTTTCAAAAAAGCGATTGAAGAATCTGGCTTAAAAGTAGATTACGATCCACAAATAGCGCAAGGGGATAACAGTCTTAACACGACGATTGCAAACAATCTAGTAAGTGCAAACGTAGATTTAATCTTTGCGAACTCTACGCCGTCTGCACAAGCGGCAGCAACAGCAACTAGCGATATTCCAATTATCTTTACTTCTGTAACAGATGCTGTTGGCGCACAGCTCATTGACTCTATAGAGAAGCCAGGGAAAAATGTAACAGGAACAATCGATTTACATCCTGATACTATTTCGAAAACAGTGGCGTTCTTAAAGGATTTGGGAGCGAAAAAAGTAGGGATGGTTTACAATGCTGGTGAGCAAAACTCAGTGGCACAAGTAAAAGAAGTGAAAAAAGTGATGGATGAGCAAGGCTTAACGGTGGTTGAGGCATCTGCGGCAACGTCTGCAGAAGTAAAACAAGCTGCTGAATCGTTAATCGGTAAAGCTGATGCATTCTATATTATTACTGATAATACAGTAGTTTCGGCACTTGAGTCTGTCATTGATGTAGCAAATGCTAATAAATTACCATTAGTTGTAGGAGAGCTTGACTCTGTGGCACGTGGTGGCTTAGGTGCATATGGTTTTGAATATTTTGACATCGGTTATGAAGCAGGGCAAATGGCTG
This sequence comes from Lysinibacillus sp. G1-3, assembly GCF_056322905.1. Lineage (NCBI taxonomy): Bacteria > Bacillati > Bacillota > Bacilli > Caryophanales > Bacillaceae > Lysinibacillus > Lysinibacillus sp. G1-3. The sequence goes on along the minus strand of NZ_JBWHYQ010000013.1, from coordinate 131,889 downwards.
TGAAGATTCTAAAAGGTGAAGGAACTCCTGCTGATATTCCAGCTCAATATCCACAAAAGCTAAAACTATTAATCAATAAAAAAGTAGCAGATGATTTAGGAATCGACATTAAAGATTCTTGGGGTGCGGAGCTTTTAGAAAAGTAATGACCTAACATATCATCTTATGGAGTGAAGCGGGGGAGAACTAAAACTGCCTCCGCTTTATCTTCTTTTAGAGTGTTTTGGGGCGATGTTGAATTCATGTAATTCCTATTTAAAATTTGCCTAGTATCATAACGTAGGGTTGATTTCCGTTCCGACTGGGCGCTTTGTTGCTGCCGCTTTGCTTTCGCACAGAGCAAAGCTTCCTGGGGGCGTCCGATGAGTCGCTTGGGGCAACAGGATGTTGGTCACGAAGGCGTTATCACAGGACGTGATGCTTTTAGCCTTCGTTCCCCTACCTGCTCGCTCCAGGGTCTCGGGCCAACAGATGTCTTTTGCGCGAAAGCGTGAGTGCAACGTAGCGGCAGCAGCAGGTTTTGATTGTGCGAAAGCGCAGCGACAGCAACAGGTTTTGGTTTTGTTTGTGCGAAAGCGCAGCGACAGCAACAGCAACAGCAACAGCAGGATGTTGGTCACGAAGGCGTTATCACATGATGTGATGCTCTTAGCCTTCGTTCCCCTATCGCTGATCCTCGAGGAGTCGCCCAGTCTCCACTCCAATCAACTTATATACATTGAATAGTATTAATTAAATCATCTCCAACTTTTGGTGATGAGCCATTATTGAACAAGTGGATTTAGTAAAGCTTTCTACAAGTGAGCACGGAACCTACTTCTGGCAATATGAATCCATCGTTTTAGAGAATGGATCTCAGATAAGAATTTTTAATGAAAATTAGTTTAAGAAATTATTAGGAGATGATTCAACTATGTTTATAGCAATATTTGGCGCAACGGAGCAAGGAATCATCTATGCGATTATGGCACTTGGTGTGTATTTAACATTCCGCGTGTTAGATTTTCCGGATTTAACGGTTGATGGAAGCTTTGTAACAGGGGCGGCTACAGCGGCGACGATGATTCTGCTTGGTTACCACCCGATCTTAGCGACTTTAGTGGCAATTGTTGCTGGATTTATTGCTGGATGTATGACAGGAATTCTTCACACAAAGGGGAAAATTAATCCTCTATTATCGGGGATTTTAATGATGATTGCTTTGTATTCTATTAACCTACGTATTATGGGATCCACTGCAGAAAATACGATAGGTCGTCCGAATATTCCACTTTTAAATTCAGAAACTTTATTTTCAAAGTTTCAAGCATTTTGGAGTAATTTAGGAATTGATACGGCATTAAATAACGTGCTAAAAGGTTTTGGTGTTCAGCAGCAACCTTCAACATGGAGCACAATAATCGTAGTATTAATCATCACGATTTTAATTAAGTTCATTGCAGACTGGTTCTTGAAAACAGAAATCGGCCTGGCTATTCGAGCAACTGGTGATAATAAGCGTATGATTCGTAGTTTCTCGGCAAACACAGATACTCTTATTATTCTTGGGCTTGGACTTTCTAATGCACTTGTCGCATTTTCGGGAGCTTTAATCGCTCAATATTCGAAGTTCTCAGATGTAAGTATGGGGATCGGGATGATTGTTATCGGTCTGGCATCTGTAATTATCGGCGAAGCAATCTTCGGTACAAAAACGATTATGCGCACAACTTTCGCCGTCATTGCCGGAGCTATTATTTACCGCATTATTTTAGCATTAGCTTTACGAGTAGACTTCCTTGATTCAGGAGATATGAAATTAATAACAGCTATCATTGTTATTATAGCGTTGATTTTACCTCAATTTATCAATAAGAGTAAGGAGCGCAAACGTAGGGTGAAGCGCGCAGCGGAGAAAACACGAGTAAAGACGGTTGAGCAGGGAGGGAAGGGCCTTGCTTAAATTACACGGTATTAATAAGGTTTTCAATGAAGGTACGCCTGATGAAAAAATTGCACTTGCAGAAATTAATTTGCACTTAAAGCCAGGGGATTTCGTCACAATTATCGGTAGTAATGGTGCTGGTAAATCGACTATGATGAATATGATTTCTGGCGCACTAACACCAGACTTTGGCACGGTTGCAATTGATGGAAATGAGGTTACATCTTTACCAGAATATAAGCGCTCCCACTACATCGGTCGCGTATTCCAGGATCCAATGGCTGGTACAGCACCAACAATGACGATTGAGGAAAATTTAGCATTAGCTTACTCACGTAATAAGAGTAGAGGTATGCGCTTCGGTGTTGATAAAAAGCGCCGAGAATTTTTTAAGGAATCGTTGGAGATGTTGGGCTTAAATTTGGAAAATCGTCTGTCTGCAAAAGTTGGCTTACTGTCGGGAGGTGAGCGTCAGGCGCTGTCTCTTTTAATGGCGACCTTCACGAAGCCTTCGATTTTATTGCTAGATGAGCATACTGCGGCACTTGACCCATCTCGTGCCGAGTTAATCACACGTATTACGAAATATTTAGTCGAGAAAGACAGCTTAACGACCTTAATGGTCACGCACAATATGCAACAAGCTTTAGACTTAGGAAATCGACTGATTATGATGGATAAAGGTCAAATTATTTTAGAGGTTGGCGAGGATCGCAAGCATGAATTAACTATCCCAGATTTAATGGCAGAGTTCGAACGTATCCGCGGTGAGAAAATGAACTCAGACCGTGCGTTACTAGGATAATAAACGATAAAACGCTCATACATAGGTGTGGGCGTTTTTTTCGTTGGATATCGATATTTTTAAAAAGTTGGGTGATAATGCAATAAAGTTAGTTAATATAAAACTGAAAATTTAGTTAATTTAGAAGGAGTATATTATAATCTAGCTAAAGGAGGTGAAAATATGTTACTCAAAAAGCGCGAAGTTTCATCAAAGCAACGCGTGTTAGAAATGATCGAGAGACGTTTACCGAAATCTCACGCTAAGTATAATTATTTTCAAGAAATGCTAGGAAGAACAAGGGCTGGCATTGTTGGCGAGCAAAGAGTAGATCGGGAATGGCGTGAAATCTATTTGGAGCATGCGTATTATTTATTGCATGATGTAGATCTTAAGGCTGAGAGTGCTGCTGGATCGACACACCAAATGGATACATTATTTATGTCCCAACATTTTGTGCTAATCGTTGAAATCAAAAATATCGTTGGGCATGTAGAATATATGGAAGATAACCATCAATTTATTCGAATTACTTCTGATGGCAAAGTAGATGGCTTTAGAAATCCTATTGATCAAGTGAAGCGACATGCTAGATTTTTGCGTCGGCTATTTCAAATGAGTGGGCAACATATACCTATTGAATATATAGTCGTTTCTGCAAATCCGAATATGATTATGACGTCCTCTTTCTTGTCCCAGCCAATTATTCATGTAAGTGGCTTGGCTGAAAGGATCAATCAACTGTTCAAGCAGCATCAACAAGTCTGTCTAAGTGAAAAAGATTTGAGAGACATATCAGCGCATATTTTAAAGATGCACACACCAACTCACTGGACCCTAGATATTATGGTGGATGAATTGAAGACGGGGGCACTATGCTCGCAGTGTCATTTTGACCATGTCCTACGTTACACCCATGGGAAATGGCGTTGTAGCAATTGCCAATCGATTGATAATCAATCAATGCTAATAGCATTACATGATTTTCGATTAATGCTGGGCAACAATATTACAAATGCTCAATTTCGTAATTTCTTTGATATTGACTCAGAGAAGGCAGTTTATTATTTATTGAAAAAGTTAAAATTTGAAGAGATAGGTAAAAATAAAAATAGGAAATATGTAATTCCTACCGATTTATTGAAGTGAAGGTAAGCGGCGCAAACTATCGGTGCGGTCAGATAGTGTCGCTTGTAAGGTAAATGTCGATATTTTTTTAAAGTTGGTCGATAAAACTCTGAAAAGTCTCGATAAACAAGAGAAAAGTTTCGATAAATCTCTGAAAAGCCTCGATAAATCTCAAAAGTGCCTCGATAAACCTAAAAAAGCCACACTCATATAGCAAGTGTGACTCTTTATTTTAGACCAGTAAACCGAATAGTTGAATGTCGTTGTTTACTTCTTTGTATTTGAAGCCGAATTCATTCATGCGTACTAGTAAACCTTCGTAGTCTTCTCGATTGCCGAGTTCGATGCCGACTAAGGCAGGACCACTTTCTTTGTTGTTTTTCTTAGTATATTCGAAAGTTGTAATGTCGTCATTTGGTCCTACAACGCTTGTTAAGAATTGGCGAAGGGCGCCGGCACGTTGTGGGAAGCTTACGATGAAGTAGTATAGTAAGCCTTCGTGAATTAAAGATTTTTCTTTAATCTCCTGCATACGACCGATATCATTATTACCACCACTAATGATGATAACGACTGATTTGCCTTTAATTTCCTCTTTATAAGAATCGAGGGCTGCTACTGATAATGCTCCAGCAGGCTCTGCGATAATGGCGTGTTTGTTGTAAAGATCTAAGATGGTTGTACATACTTTCCCTTCTGGTACTAGTACGATGTCGTCTAAGTAGCGACGACAAACATCGTATGTGTGATGTCCGACGCATTTTACCGCGGCCCCATCTACGAATTTGTCAATCCAATCAAGTGCCACTGCGCCACCTTCTGCAAATGCAGCTTTCATACTGCCTGCCCCAGCAGGTTCTACACCGATAATTTTGCTATGAGGAGAAAGGTTTTTCACATAGGCAGAAACACCGGACATTAAGCCACCGCCACCAATACTACCAAATACGTAGTCAATTGGCTCCTCCATGTCATTCATAATTTCAACAGCGACAGTTCCTTGACCAGCAATGACATCAAAATCATCAAATGGGTGGATAAAGATTTTTTCGTGCTCTTCACAGTAAGCTAATGCACCTTCTGCAGAATCATCAAAAGTATCACCTGCTAAAATAATTTCTACATAATCACGACCAAACATACGAACTTGGTCGATTTTTTGTTTAGGTGTTGTTTGAGGCATAAAAATACTTGCTTGAATTTTCAATTGTGCACAGGCGTAGGCAACACCTTGAGCATGATTGCCCGCACTTGCGCAAACAACGCCAGTTTTACGAGCCTCTTCTTCAATTTTTTTAATCTTATAATAGGCACCACGAAGTTTAAATGAGCGTACATGCTGTAAATCTTCGCGTTTAAAATAAATATTAGCTCCGTATTTCTCGGATAAATAGTCATTTTTTTGTAGCGGCGTGTGCACCACTACGTCTTTTAAGAAATGATGTGCAATCAAGATATTTTCTACTTGCACGGTTCTAGTGTCAGCAGCTTCCATAGTATTCATCCTCCGTTATCCGTATAAAACATTTATCTATGATAGCACACTTTATATGCTTTTTGTCATTAATTTTTAGTAAATTCTAAATTTTCGGTGTCTATTTAATGCAAAATAGATTTATTCGAGAATTTTTTGGAGAAATAAAGGATGCACACATTTCCTCATAACGGAAATGGTCCAGCATATACTAGAATACCTTAGGACAAGTAGGAGGGTATGTAATTGGAAATCATTCAAGGAATTCTATCTACATACATTCAATTTTTCAATTGGGAAATGTGGAAAGAAATTTTGACTGACCCTGTATCTTGGGGGTTAATATCAACACTTATTATAATAGAAGGTTTGCTTTCGGCTGATAACGCACTTGTATTAGCTGTGCTAGTGAAGCATTTGCCAACCAAGCAACGAAAACGAGCATTAATGTACGGAATGTTGGGAGCCTATTTTTTCCGATTTTTATTTATTGGGGTAGGCGTTTACTTGGTAGAATTCTGGTTTATTAAAGTGCTAGGAGCTCTGTATTTAGGTTGGCTATGTGTCGCTCATTTCTTACAGATAGGAGAAGCTGATAGTGCTAAGGAAATGAAAAAAACAGGGTTGATGGTTCGCATTTTTGGAACGTTTTGGGCAACCGTTATTTCTGTAGAACTGATGGATATTGCCTTTTCAATTGATGCGATTTTTGCAGCCTTTGCGATATCCAATCAAATTTGGATATTACTCATCGGGGGAGTACTAGGTATTTTAATGATGCGAACGATTGCAGGCTTATTTTTAGTCATTATTGAAAAAATACCAGAATTAGAGGCAACAGCATTTATTATAATTGGTATTATTGCACTGAAAATGCTAGCTAGCGTCATCGGTATTCACATTCCGCATTATATGTTTTTCGTTGTGCTAATTATTATATTTGCTATAACCTTCATGATTCATTTCTTAAAAAAAATGAGGACTGCTTAACATAAAAGCGGATCTGTTCTCCATTTAAAAAGAGGACAGATCCGCTTTATTGTCAGTAACAAAACGAAAACTTTTATTTTACATAATGATCAGGATTCACAATATAGAACTTTTCAATATTAAGCCAGCTTTCGCTCATTGGTTCACCGTCATCGATGCGTTTTTCTGTTTCTTGCATCATCCAAGCAGTTTGGGATGAGTGTGCTTGTAAGGCACTAATTTTATCTGCCTTCATTTCGCTTATATTGACGACAACATGTGGCTCCCCATTTTTTTCAATCGTATCATTTGCAAAGGCACAGCCCAATACTTGTGGACGAGCGGCTTTTGGCATACGACGAACAGCTTCTACTACTGCACGTGCTGTTGCCTCATGGTCAGGATGCACTGCAAAACCAGGTAAGAATGTAAAGATAAGAGAAGGCATTAACTCTTCTATTAAACCTTCAACAAGCTTTACCATTTTTTCATCGTCTTCAAATTCAATCGTTTTATCACGGAAACCAAGCATACGTAAATCTTGTATGCCCATAGCATCTGCTGCTGCAATAAGCTCCTTACGTCGAATTTCTGGTAAGGATTCACGTGTTGCAAAAGGTGGATTTCCTAAATTACGCCCCATTTCGCCTAAAGTTAAACAGGCATATGTAACAGGTGTATTCATTTTCTTCGTATAGTAGGCAATTGTTCCAGCAATTGAAAAAGCCTCATCATCTGGGTGAGGGTAAACAATTAAAATATGACGTTGTGGTTGTAAATTCAAAAAGTCGTCCCCCTTAATAAGCAAACGGCGTTTCGCTAATTTCAAGTGCAATCGCCAGTTTACCTGAGTAATCTAGTCCAGCCATTAATAAACGGCCGAGATCATCTAGTTCAAAATGTGTGATGCCCTGTGCATAAACCCAGCCATGTGCCATTTTCAAGCCAACACGATGGGGTGAATCATCTACCACTTTAGCAAGTTCATAGTTGATTTTAGCATTACGAATAAAAGCACCTGCATTAAAAAATTTTTCATCAAAGTGTGCTGCATAAGAACCGTTCGTCGTCTCAAGATGGATATAAACGTCTTTGTTGGCGAAAGAATTCAATAATTCCTGTAACGTCTTTACTTGTACCTCTTGCATCTTAACACTCCTCTCGATTATTTCTATTTAAGTATAGTCAAAAAAGATGACAAAGGGAAATTGAAAGGCTTTTGTTGTCAAAATAACAATAAATGCTGTTGGTGAAATACAGAAATTTCTTTATATTAAGATAATTATATTTACTATTTGTATAGGGTTAATTACTTGAAAAAGTTATTCTAATGTATCAATATAGGACACATGAAACGGGTTTATATAAATTGTGTCGTTATAATTTGTATGCGGTTTCATAAATAAAATATGGGGAGATTGATACTATGATTTATGCAAATCCTAATACTCCGGGCGCAGTAGTAAATTTCAAAGAAAAATATGATAACTTTATCGGTGGCGAATGGGTTCCTCCAGTAAAAGGGCAATACTTTGAAAATAAAACACCTGTAACAGGTCAAGTTTTCACAAAAGCAGCTCGTTCAACAGTTGAAGATATTGAGCTTGCTCTTGATGCAGCACACGCAGCAAAAGATGCATGGGGGAAAACAAGCGCAACTGAGCGTGCATCTATTTTAAATAAAATCGCAGATCGTATTGAAGAAAACTTAGAAAAGATTGCTGTTGCAGAAACATGGGATAATGGTAAAGCAGTTCGCGAAACTTTAAACGCAGATATTCCTTTAGCAATTGATCACTTCCGCTATTTTGCAGGTGTCATCCGTGCACAAGAAGGGCGTACAACACAAATAGATAACGACACTGTTGCATACCACTTCCAAGAGCCACTAGGTGTAGTTGGCCAAATCATTCCTTGGAATTTCCCAATCTTAATGGCAGCTTGGAAAATTGCTCCTGCACTTGCAGCAGGTAACTGTATTGTGATGAAACCAGCTGAGCAAACGCCAGTTTCATTATTAGTGTTAATTGAAACAATTCAAGATATCCTACCAAAAGGCGTACTTAACATTGTAAACGGCTTTGGTGTTGAAGTTGGTAAACCACTTGCAACGAACAAACGAATTGCAAAAATTGCATTTACTGGTTCAACAGCAGTTGGTCGCCAAATTATGCAATATGCAACTGAAAATATTATTCCTGTAACGTTAGAGCTAGGGGGTAAATCACCAAACGTATTCTTTGAGGACGTAATGGCTTCAGATGATGAATATTTAAATAAAGCAATTGAAGGCTTTGTGATGTTCGCATTAAACTCAGGTGAAATTTGTACTTGTCCTTCACGTGCACTTGTTCAAGAGTCCATTTACGATAAATTTATTGAACTAGCAATAGAACGCGTAAAAGCTATTAAAATTGGTAATCCATTAGATACCGAAGTCATGATGGGTGCTCAAGCTTCTAACGAACAAAAACAAAAAATCCTTTCTTACTTAAAACTTGGTAAAGAAGAAGGTGCTGAGTGCTTAATTGGTGGAGAAGAAAATATTCTTGAAGGCGATCTTGCAGGCGGTAACTACATTAAACCAACAGTATTCAAAGGTCATAATAAAATGCGAATCTTCCAAGAAGAAATCTTTGGTCCAGTGCTTGGCGTAACTACATTCAAAGATTTCGATGAAGCAATGGAAATTGCAAATGATACAGAATATGGTTTAGGTGCTGGTGTTTGGTCACGTTCTGGTGACATTGCATATCGTGCAGGTCGAGCTATTCAAGCTGGTCGTGTGTGGACAAATACTTATCATCAATATCCAGCAGGTGCTGCATTTGGTGGATTCAAACTTTCTGGTATCGGTCGTGAAAACCACGCAATGATGTTAGATCACTACCAACAAACTAAATGCCTTTTAGTGAGCTACAAAAAAGAAGCACAAGGATTTTTCTAATACCAGAGGATGAATAACAACATGGTAGAACGAGTTACAGCAACAAAAGAGGCTTTAAATTTGATAGAACTAATTAAGAGTCGGCATGGCGCTATCATGTTTTATCAATCTGGGGGTTGCTGTGATGGCTCTGCACCGATGTGTTATGTAGAAGGAGACTTTAAAATTGGTGAAAACGATATCTATCTTGGTAAAATAGGTGACGTTCCTTTTTACATTCATAGAGCGCAATATGAATATTTTAAGCATACGCAATTGATTATTCATGCGATTGAGGGAAGAGGTGCAAGTTTTTCTTTAGATAGTGTTGAAAATATGCATTTCATTACGAACTCTAGAGTATTCACAACAGAAGAGTATAAAGAAGTAATAAAGCTCTTTTAACTTCTTTCAGCGCATGTTTTGTGTAGCGACAGGTAAGGAAGTCTCCCATCACTATAGATGGTGAGATGAATGCGAGTTTAAGTTACTATTTCAGCGGGTGTCCAAACACCTGCACCTGTCGCTACGCTTTCGGTTTAATAGACATTTGCTGAAATAGAGGATCTCAGTCTAAGAACGCCACGTCCTGTGGCATTACCGAAATGGTCGACATCGTGTCAACCCTCATATAGGCCTAAGCATAAAGCCGAATCCAGACGCAATTATGCCGAAGTATAATTGATGGCATCCTTTAATCTATGAAGATGTATCGAGCAATATTCTTGAAAAAAATATTGAAATATATCAATATAATAAAGGTGAAAGCAATTTTGTACAAAATGTGTCGTTTTGTATTGTTTGAGGTTTCACAACCGAAAAGATACTGCGACCACGATTTCTTCTTGAATTGACGGATAAGAAGTGCATAGTATTGAAGGGAATTTAAAACTAGGTAATAACGAATTCTATCTTGGTACAATAGATGACGTTCCTTTAACATTTTATGCATGGACACGGCAAGGAAAGAAGACGGAAAGCTAATTATCATAGTATAGTAAAAAGCCGCGATTCTCTTTTATGACGGAGAATCGCGGCTTTTTATAATGTTTAGTTTTTGGGAGTATGTATTTGTTAATATCGGTTGAGTTTTCGTTCAATGGAATCTAGACGATTGTTGAGATGTTGTAGATGCTTGTGCATGTTTCTAAACTGTAAATTTTGATTTTGTGCGTTTGAGGTTCTTGTTTGTTCCAGTTGCTCTTCCTCTTGCAATGCTAAAATGGTGGAGAGGGTTGCTAATGAATATCCTATTGTTAAAATCATTGAAGATATCACTTCTACTTTGGTAGACGTTATATCTCCAGCTAGAATACCTGTGCCTTCACCTAGGAGACCGGCTTCTTGACCACCTAGATTAGTTGGATCAACATTTATGTTTTGTTGTTTACGTCTTTTCATTTTTCTCCCTCCCATATACAGCTAATATATGGTATAGGAAGAAGTAGCGTATCTTGTCCTGAGCTTTTTACATTTGAGTAATAATCCCCTAGGTTCTAAGTGTGAATTTCTTAATTTTCCGTCAATTTATTTGATTTTTATGGAAAAGTAGAGCAATATAGTGAAAATAAACAGTCGTTTTTAGGGGGGATAGATGTGAATAAAGACTTTAAATATTGTAAAGAATCAAGAGTCATGCGTACAAGTCGGGTTTTTCCGAATGATATTAACAATCATAATACACTGTTTGGTGGTCGATTAATGAGTGATATCGATCAAGTAGCTTCAATTTCTGCTGCGAAGCATAGTCGTAGAGATTGTGTAACAGCCTCAACGGATTCAGTAGACTTCTTGCATCCAATACGCCAAACTGATTCTGTATATTTCGAATCATATGTATCGTGGACAGGAACATCTTCAATGGAGGTTTTCGTAAAGGTTATTTCTGAGAATTTGAAAACGGGTGAACGAAAGGTAGCTGCTACAGCATTATTAACCTTTGTTGCATTAGATGAAAATAATAAACCAACTCCAGTTCCATCTGTCATTCCGGAAACAGTAGAGGAGACAAAGCTACATGAAACCGCAGCTGTACGAGCAAAAGCGCGTGCAGAGCGTAAAAAGGAAAGTAAGGCTTTGGCCAAATTCATTTCGATGAACAATCCATGGGATTAACAGCTCGAAATGATGGAGAACCACTATATGTAAAAGAGGCATCTGATATTCAGATGCCTCTTTCGTCATTAAATTTCAGTCACCGTTACTTGTGGTGCGCCAAAACGAGATTTAGCACCGTGCATAACTGGTCCTACATAGTCATTTAATGCCCAACCGTGAGCGATTGCAGCTGAAACAAATTCTTTTGCTTCAATTACAGCCTCTTTTACTGAAAGACCGTTTGCCAAGTTTGCTGTTACTGAAGCAGCAAATGTACAGCCAGCCCCGTGGTTATAAGTAGAAGCAACTTTTTCAGATTCTAATAAGTAGAATTTTTCACCGTCGAAAAACAAGTCAGTCGCTTTTTCAGTAGCTAGCGCTTTTCCACCTTTAATGACAACAGCTTTAGCACCAAGCTCGTGGATTTTACGAGCAGTTGTTTTCATTTCCGCGATTGTTTTCGGTGTTCCAGTCCCGGCTAATTGTCCAGCCTCAAACAGGTTAGGTGTTGTAACTGCAGCTAATGGTAAAAGATGTTGAATCATTGCATCTGTGTTACCAGGGTTCAATACTTCATCTTCTCCTTTACATACCATTACAGGGTCAATAACAACATTTGTCGTACCAGATTTCGCAATAGCATCACCTGCAATACGAATAATCTCTTCCGTTGACAGCATACCAGTTTTTATTGCGTCAATGCCTGTTGACAGAGCCGTATCGATTTGTTTTTGCAAAAGCTCTGTCGGTAATGGCGTTACGTTATGAGTCCAACCGTTTGGATCCATTGTTACGACAACCGTTAATGCCACCATGCCGTATGTGCCGTGCTCTTGAAATGTTTTAAGGTCGGCTTGCATACCTGCGCCACCTGATGTATCAGAACCAGCAATCGTTAAAGTTTTTTTAAGAACCATGTGGAAGATCTCCTTTATAGATGGAATTTTTAAAATTATCATCTAGTATAGTCTTATCCTGGTTGTATAAAAATAGTCAGTATTATATATTTTTATAAGGTCAGTTTAACTTCTATCAGTAGAAATCTCCCCCTATATATAGGAAAGGAGTTCATATAGGGTGTTAGCCTAACATCATCGCATCTACCCATAACTGACCTGCAAGAAGCAATACAGTCCTTATGAAGGCCTAAACTAAAAGCTGATTTTGGACTTAATGATGCCAATGTATAATTGAATTGAAGCTTGAATTCGACATTATTTTTTTGTACCGTTGTAAGAAGAGAAAGGGGCTTATATTAAGATGAAACAAGCATTCCCGAATGATTGGCAAGCAATACTTGCAGAAGAGATAGAAAAAACATACTTTACAAAGCTCTGTCAATTTGTAGAACATGAGTATTCAACACAAGCAATTTATCCACCGATGAATGATATAATGAATGCATTTTATACAACAGCTTATCAAGATGTGAAGGTCGTAATTTTAGGTCAGGATCCTTATCATGGACCAAACCAAGCACATGGCTTAAGCTTTTCGGTCATGCCAGGAATCCCACATCCACCAAGCTTACGAAATATGCTAAAAGAGTTACAGGATGATCTTGGCTGTCCAATCCCTTCAGACGGAACATTAACAAAATGGGCACAGCAAGGTGTAATGTTATTAAATACTGTATTAACTGTTCGTGAAGGCGAGGCGAATTCCCATAAAGAACAAGGCTGGGAGCAATTCACGGATGCTGTCATCGATAAGTTAGCATCTAGAGATAAACCCGTTATTTTTGTACTTTGGGGTAGACCAGCACAACGAAAAAAACAATTAATTGGTCAATACTCAACGCAACATATTATTTTAGAAGCGCCTCATCCAAGCCCACTAAGTGCTTATCGAGGGTTTTTTGGCAGTAAACCATTCTCGAAAATCAATGCACAGCTAGAGGAATGGGGAGAGCAACCGATTGATTGGTTCCTAGCTTAATGTTTTTTATCTTCATTAAGTAAATGTTTGTATAGCGTCAGCAACAAATGTTTTCTATGCGAAAGCGAAGCGACAGCAACAAATGTTTTCTGTGCGAAAGCGAAGCGGCTCGTTAAAGCGAAATTGAAGCGCTTATCGTTTCGTGTTACATTTAATAATAGAAGAAAGTGGGGGACAACGATGAAGGTGAATTGTTTCAAATGTCAATATTTTAAAGTAACATGGGACCCGCAAACTCCACGGGCTTGTGTAGCGTATGGCTTTAAAACAAAGCAAATACCATCCGTTGTCGTTAAACAATCCTCTGGCACAGACTGTCTGAAATTTATGCCAAAAGCAGAAAGTGGGGGAATGCAATGATTCCTTATCAAGCCGTTATTCAACAACTTGAAAAACAATTATCCGGTGTCAAAAATACTGGAGACGAACAACAAATTCGTGAAGCCTTAACAGCAATCCGAGCATTATGCGATGTGGTATTAGACACCATTTCTAAAGCGCAGTCAAAACATTTGCCACAAATGCTAGTGTCAGAGCCGAAGCAACCAAGTTTATATACAGCAAAAATTGAAGAAGAAGACGGAGCAAATGGCGATTCAATTTTTGACTTTTAATCATGATTAAAGGTAGGGAAATGATATGAAGAAATTTATCGTGACAGGTGCACTTCATGGCTTTTTAGCAGTGGCACTAGGTGCATTCGGTGCACATGCTTTAAAAGAAGTTCTAGACGATTATAGTCGTGGGATTTGGGAAACAGCTGTGCAGTACCAGATGTTTCAAGCTACGGCAATCCTTATCATTGGACTATTGATGAGCTCTAAAATACTAGGTGAGGTCAAGCAGTTAAATTTAGCAGGAATCTTTTTCAACCTAGGGATTGTCTTCTTTTCGGGAAGCTTATATGTACTGGCAATCAGCGGCGTTAAAGTTCTAGGTGCCATCACACCAATTGGTGGTGTTCTATTTTTAACTGGCTGGGTTCTAATTATAGTAGCTGCGCTTAAACATGCTCGATAAAAATCAGACTACAAATTTACTCCTTCACACTATGTGTGAGGGAGTTTTTGTTTTTTACGGATAACAACTAGTAATGAATCAAGAGAATTTTTCTTCCGGATCAACAATATAATTACTATAGAATGGTAGTTTTAATTCCTATTGTTTTTGTAAGGATTTATAGTACACTATAATTATCAAATAAGTTCGACAAATAAGAAGTGAGGTTTTGTGATATGGAGAAGCTTTTTACTTTACTAGATAATAACTATGATGAAATGGTAGCGATTCGTCGTCATCTACATGAATATCCGGAATTATCTTTTGAGGAAGTGGAAACACCAGCGTATGTAGCGGCTTTTCATCGAGCGTTAGGACATGAGGTTCGTGAGCATGTAGGTGGACGGGGTGTTGTTGCAACTTTATATGGAGGGAAGCCAGGTAAAACAGTAGCATTACGCGCTGATTTTGATGCATTAGCCATTCAGGAGGAAAATGACGTTCCTTATAAGTCAAAAGTAGATGGTAAAATGCATGCATGTGGACATGATGGTCATACTGCGACATTACTAGTGCTTGCTAAAGTGCTTCATGCATTGAAAGATGATATTGCGGGCAATGTAGTTTTCATTCATCAGCATGCAGAAGAAATGGCGCCAGGTGGAGCAAAACCTATGATTGAAGATGGCTGCCTAGAAGGAGTAGACGTTATTTTCGGTACACATTTATGGGCACCAACGCCATTGGGCGATATATTGGTGAGAGATGGGGCAATTATGGCTGCCGCGGATAAAGTGGAAATTACGATTCAAGGTAAAGGTGGTCACGGTGCGGAGCCTCATCATTCTATTGATGCAGTTACTCTTGCATCACAGTTTGTAGTTAATGCACAGCAGATTATATCTCGACGTATCGATCCATTAAAATCAGCCGTCTTAACAATTGGTCATTTTGAGGCCATTAATCCTTTTAATGTGATTGCAGAGCGAGTAGTATTAGCTGGAACAGTCCGAACTTTTGAGGAGCCGGTACGCAAACAAATGGAGCAAGAGCTTGAGGCCGTTTTAAATGCTACTTGTTTAGCCTTTGGTGCAAGCTATAATTATCGTTATACGAGGGGCTATCCACCTGTTTACAACCATGTGAAAGAAACAGAATTTGTTGCACAACTTGCGGTAGATATACCAGGAGTAGAAAATATTATAACGTGCCCACCATTTATGATTGGTGAGGATTTTGGGTATTATTTAGAGAATGTACCAGGTACATTTTTCTTCACGGGTGCTAAAAAGCCAGAATGGGAAGTGGCATATCCTCATCATCATGCACGCTTTGATTTTGATGAACGTGCAATGTTGATTGCTGCCAAAACTTTAGGAAAAGCAACATTGCAATTTTTACAAGAAAATCAATAGTTAGCTCCATTAAATAAAAATTAGCATGCTAGGAAGTATCCTACCATGCTAATTTTTATTTAATGGTAAATGCCCACGTAGATTCCTCGTTTCATACGAAAAACATTTGCGGGCAATCAAAAACATGAGACCTAATTGGGAGTCACAACGAAACTGTATTGCAACGAAGTATGAGCAAGAAGTAGCGAAGGAGCACCCTTTTGCTCGGTCCTCCTTGCTATTGAGGAGTGGAATTTAGAAAATACGAACTTATGAATAGCTCATTTCAATTATGGAGTTTGGTCAAAGTATGCCATTTCCTCATCATATTCAGCAAAATCAAAGTAAATCATTGGGAATAGGAAACGATGATTCGATTTGAGTTCACGTAAAATAACATGATCTCTACCAGCAGCTTCTACAACGCCTCGCACTACTTTCGTGTTTTTCCCTGGCTCAATCGCATGCTCGAAGGAAAAATGGAAAGTACCAGGTTTTCCACGATTCAAACGAAAAATATTTTCAATATACGATTGCTCCCGTCCAGGTTGGCGTGCTCCAGGAAGTACCTGTGGAGGCACTTGAGGCATTTGTTGTTGTTGCGTTGTCGGTGTCCAATAATAAGGCATCATAAGTTATCAACCTTCTTTCTTTTAGATTTGAGGACAATCTTCTTCGGTTGGCGAGAAGAAGCAATGTGCTTTGAATCTTCCCGTGTTCCACTGACCATACCATTGTGCTGGACAATCTCCCTCAGGTCTGAAAAACCATAGTGAACGTGTTGCTGGATGGAATCTTTCACCTTGAATAACTCTCCTTGCTAATCGAAGGTCTTGATCACGTGCTCGCTGATAAAAGTAGCCTTTTAGTGTCGCTTCAAAGCCCCCTGGACGCTGATATACCATTTGTTCAATTGTACGAACATCTGTAAAATCTAAACAATCTGCTCGTACACGATTGACGCCAACATTGCCGACCATCAGCATACCTTGGTTCCCTTCACCCTCTGCCTCGGCACGCATAAGCCTTGCTAGCATGGCTGTTTGTGCATCATTCGTTTTGATAACAGCGATTTTTACTCCTCCTCGCAGACAGTATATGCATGATGGTATCGTAGACATGTTCAATTTCGATGAAAGAAATTCACAGTTTAAAATGGCTAAGCATATATTAATAATGACGAGCCGTATGTAAAAGAGGCGAAAAAAATTTTTTATTCATGACTATAACGTGGAGTTGAATCGCACAGGCCGTGTATGTTTATCCTTCATTTCTCTACTACGTTAGTTCCAGAAATGAAGCTAACCCCCAAGGAATCTACAAGCTATTAAATGGCATGCTTTTCAACTTGGGTGTTACGCGTATAAAAATGGGTAAAAAGAGAATAGAAACTATATCGGGGAACGTGAGATGGGCATTGCATGTGTATTGAATACATGTGAGGTGACAGGGTATGGAGATTGGTGTTTGGGTAGGTATTTTGTTGAGTGCTGTGCTGGCATTTTTAGTGGGGAGTTTTTACGGACAGCCACTCCATTGGTATCTCTTTATACTAATAATCGTAGTCGGATTTTTCATCAATACGATTATATTAATTTTGAAAGTTAAAGATGAAAGGTCTTGAAGCGCAGCACGGTCATATGAAAATAAGAAAGTGTCGTCCATTACGATGACACTTTCTTATTTTTTTTAATTGAATAAATGGAATCTGATGTTTTGCAAGTATATTAAAAATAAACGGTGACATACTAAAGTTGAAAATTATTTTTTTGCTTTCATGAAGGAGTGTTATAATGCATACTTTTGGTACGTTTGTAGCAATTATCATAAGTGCATTCATCGCCGTTGGGATAGCAGAGTACTATCAGCAACCGTATAATTGGTATTTAGTTTTCCTAATGATTCTAGCTGGTTTTTTTATTCATACAATTATTTTAATATTGGAATCAGAGAACAGCGAAGAAAGCGAATATTAAAAAATGCGAGTCCGATTGGTGGACTCGCATTTTTATATTTAATTAAACAGTTAATAATTTCACAAGTTTTTCTTGATCAAGAAGGTTACCAACGAAGAATGCGCCAAACTCACCGTAGCGAGCTGAAACTTCATCAAAACGCATTTCATATACTAATTTTTTGAATTGTAGTACGTCATCTGCAAATAGAGTTACGCCCCATTCGTGATCGTCGAAGCCAACAGAACCAGTAATGATTTGTTTTACTTTACCAGCATAGCCACGACCAATCATACCGTGAGAACGCATTAGCGATTTGCGTTCATCCATTGAAAGCATGTACCAGTTGTCATTGCCTTGACGACGCTTATCCATTGGATAGAAGCATACATGCTTAGCGCGTGGAAGTTCAGGATATAGACGAGCACGCACATGTGGATTTTGGTAAGGATCTTCGTCTGACTCACCTGCTAAATAGTTAGAAAGCTCTACAACAGATACATATGAATATGTAGGAATTGTAAAATCAGCAATCGCTAATTTATTGAATTCAGCTTCAAGCTCTTGTAGTTCTTCCATTGTTTCACGTAAAGTCATAATCATAAAGTCAGCTTTTTGACCAACGATTGCGTAAAATGCATGGGCACCTGTTTTAGCGATATCAGCTTCGTTTAATTTTTCTAAATATGCAATGAATTCTTCTACTGCTGCTTGGCGTTCTTCAGCAGAAACTAGTTTCCATGAAGCCCAATCGATTGAGCGGAAATCATGTAAAGCGTACCAACCATCTAAAGTAATAGCTGCTTCATTCATTATTAAAAACACTCCTTTATAAGTGAATATCATTCGAAATTTAGTTTATCATAGTTTGTACAAAATCCCTAAGTTCATGATTGCATTTCACGAATTTGACACCTTCCATAGATAATGTATTCTAAAGAGAAGAGATGTAAATAGAGGAGCTCCAATCATGAAAAGTATTTTACAACAGCCGATTTGGCGTTTTTACGATCAATCCATTAGCGCGAAGCAAAGATCGCCGCTTGAATCCTTTGCAACAGACGATACTTTATGTCAGCTAGTTGGGCAATTAGCCTCTCCGCCAACTATTCGTACATGGGTACATGATGCATCTGTTGTGCTTGGTATTCAGGATCACCGTTTACCATATGTGCAGCAGGGCATGGATTTGCTTAAAGCACAAGGCTATCAACCTATTGTACGCAATTCAGGCGGATTAGCAGTTGTGCTGGATGAAGGTGTACTGAATATTTCAATTGTATTATCTGAACAAACGGAAGCGCTAAGTATTAATGATGGCTATGATGTAATGGTAGCTTTAGTAAAAAGCTTGTTCCCTGAAGTAGCAGATCAAATTGAAGCCTATGAAATTGTAGGCTCCTATTGTCCAGGTTCCTATGATTTAAGTATTAAAGGAAAGAAATTTGCTGGTATTTCTCAGAGACGTTTACGTCAAGGTGTAGCAGTGCAAATTTATTTATGTGTTGAAGGAAGCGGTTCAGATCGAGCTGCACTCATTCGTGACTTTTATGAGGAAAGTCTAAAAGGAGAGGAAACGAAATTTACGTATCCTAATATTGACCCTGATGTGATGGCGTCATTGTCTGAACTAATGGACGTATCATTAACAGTGGAAGCTGTTGTTTTTCGTTTACAGCAACTTCTTAACAATATGGCAGAAGAAATTCAAGTTGAATCTTTTCATGATGAAGAAATAACGCTATATGCGTTTTATTTACAACGTATTTTAGAACGAAATACGAAAATGCTTGAACCGAAGTGATGAAGCGAAAGCCTTGAGCGGATGTCAATGAGAGATCGTTGCAAAAAAAAGCGATGCTGCTAAATAAGCGCATCGCCATTTTCTTGTGTATAAGGGCTACTTACAACGAGATTTCCGTTTTTCTCCATTTTGAAAACAGGTGCAATTCGTTCGTCCTCTTCATCTAGTGTAACTAGTCGTCTAGCACGGTTCATAATTTGTACAAATTGCTCGTAATCTTTTCGAATAGCTCTATTTTCTTCTTCTAGCTGTGTAATGGTTTTCTCTAGTTTTTTATTTTTCTCAGATGTTACGTGTACTAGCTGTCTCCATTTTGTAGACTCATTACCTATTTCACCAGAGTGTTGTAAACGTAATAAATAGGCTATGACAATATCAAGATTTAATGCAGATAGAGGAATTGATTTACCCTCTGCGGCACTACTATTAACTGTAAACATACTAGAAGCACGGCGTCTTGCTGGAGCTCCCAACACTCGCATTCTTTCTTTTCTTTCTTTTTTTGCTTCTGATAATTGTTCCTCGTATTCTTTACGAACAACAGCATTCCAACGAAAACCACATGCAGCAGCAGTACGATTCAAAGCATCACCAGCTTCTTCAAAGGCATTTAACTGTGTACTACCTTCCGTCACATGGCGAATAACCGCCTCTGCTAACAATTCATCGTTTTCTTCTAACCAAGCATCTTGTCTAACTTTACTCATATTAAAATCCTCCCACCTTTATTTGGAACTTTTTATTTACAACTAGCATGACCAATCTTTTAACCTTTTATTCATCCATGTGGAAGGAATTATGCTTGAATACAAGGGGAATAATGCGATACAATACCCGTTGTAGGTTTGTACGTATGCTACATACTTAAATATGTGAAAGTCATACGTTCAATAGAGACGAATTTTTGATTTTTTGATTAAAAAAATACTATATAGAAAGGGTTGTTGACAAAATGGCAAACGAATTTAAAGTTTGCGATGAATGTCAGGCCGTTAACTTAAAAACGTTAATTCCAAAATTAAAGGAAATCGATCCTGATGCAACCATCGAAATTGGCTGTCATTCTTATTGTGGCCCAGGACGTAAAAAAACATTTACCTTTGTAAATAGCCGTCCTGTTGCTGCATTAACGGAAGAAGAACTAATGGAAAAGGTTTTAGCAAAGTTAAAAAAATAAGTAAAACAAAACGCTATCTTCACTAGTTGAAGATAGTTTTTGTTTGGATTTTTATTGTCGATGGATAGAATCGATGAAGTGACGGAAGTAAGAGTTAGAGCGACGGATAGAATCATCAAAATGACGGAAAGAAGAGTCAGAGAGACGGAAAGCCATGCGGGCGACGGATAGAATCGGCAAAGCGACGGATAAAACCGCCGAAACGATGGAAGGTTCACGTTACGTCGCCTCATCACTTGGAAATTAGGTCGATAGAAACCTAAAATAAGACGAGAATACAGTGAGTTAGGTTGATAGTCTCTATAATTAAAAGGCAATATGTATGCTAGTCCTGTATTTATCGCATATAATAGAACAAATAGGAAACGGGGGTGCTGTACAATTGACACATTATGCAAAAGCTAAATTACAAGAGGAAAAAGTATTCAAGGATCCAGTGCATCGTTATGTGCATGTACGGGATCAAGTGATTTGGGATCTAGTTGGTACGAAAGAATTTCAGCGACTACGTCGAATTCGCCAGCTCGGTACAACATTTTTAGTATTCCATGGAGCAGAGCATAGTCGCTTTAGTCACTCACTTGGCGTTTACGAAATTGTACGCCGCATAGTAGATGATATATTTGCAGGTCGTCCGGAATGGGATGAGGATGAACGCCTGCTTGTGCTTTGTGCAGCCCTTTTACACGATTTAGGGCATGGGCCATTTTCACATGCCTTTGAAAATGTTTTTGAGCTTGATCATGAATATTATACAAGACAAATTTTGCTCGGTGATACAGAAGTGAATGCCGTATTAAAAAAAGTGTCGGCTGACTTCCCGGAGAAAGTATCTCAGGTCATTGAAAAAACATATCCGAATAAGCAGGTCGTTAGTTTAATATCGAGTCAAATCGACGCTGATCGTATGGATTACCTACAGCGTGATGCTTATTTCACAGGCGTAAGCTACGGTCATTTTGATATGGAGCGTATCTTAAGAGTAATGCGTCCACGGAAAAATCAGGTCGTTATCAAGGCAACGGGCATGCATGCGGTAGAGGATTATATAATGAGCCGCTATCAAATGTACTTACAAATTTATTTCCACCCAGTATCTCGCAGTGCAGAGGTTGTATTAAATAATATTTTAAAACGAGCTAAGCAACTAAGCTTAGCTGGCTATAAATTTAAGCACGAGCCTACACACTTTATTGCATTTTTCCGCAACTCCATTACGTTAGATGACTATCTTGCATTAGATGAGAGTATTCTTTTTACATATTTTCAACTTTGGATGCAAGAAGAGGATGCTATATTAAGTGACTTAAGCCGCCGCTTTGTTAACAGAAAGCTATTTCAATACATCGATTTAGATCCAGGTGTAGAGCTAGATAAATATCAAAAACTACAAGAGCTCTTCAAGCAAGCTGATTTAAATCCAGAATATTATCTTGTCCATGATACAACAGCAGATTTACCGTATGACTTTTATCGACCAGGAGAAGAAGAAGTCCGTGTTCCTATTTTCTTAGAAATGAAAAATGGAGAGCTACGAGAGCTATCACGTGAATCTATTATTGTTGATTCTATTTCTGGTCGCATGAAACGAGATCATAAAGTATACTTCCCGCTAGATTTCCTAGAGGACAATAGTACCCATCCTGCTGTGAAGAAACAAATAATAGCCTTGCTGCAAGGTAAGGGGAAAAATTAAGGAAAAATTAATGAAAAAAATTTTTTGTATAAAAATGTGTATATTAAATAAAGTGGAATATATAGTATTCCAACATACTAATAGTGAAAAACAGCGAAAGTACTCTGATTGAGTTATTTTCGCTGTTTTTTTGTCATTGTATAAAGATGAAAAAAGTGGAAACTATATAGAAATTTTTAGAATTTTATAAATAGAAAGTCTGAGATTGTTTAGAATTTGTTTAGTATAATCGTTTAGAATGAGTCGAAAACCCTAAAATGGGTGTTACCTATTATTAAGGGTGTCACGAAAGTACCATGGATATATTCTAATTGTACATCGCAGATACATAAGTCATCGTAAGTGCCTATTCGTGAGTACTTATTCGAGTGTATTCATATAGACGACCATTGAATAGAAGGAAAGAGGGACCAACCTATTGTTTGCGGCATGCTTTTCGACATGACGAAAGGATGCAACGTCGTCAGCAAATACCAACAGGTAACTCTCTGAACTTAGAAAAAGGAGAGAAACATGCAAAAATTTAAAAAACTAAACATAGCAGTAATCTTAATGCTACTAGTATTCCAAACAGTCCTTTCACCGATTTCGGTGTTTGCGATTGATGGAGCACAATCTTTAGCACAGTCAGTTGAATCTGGAGATGTGGGTAGTAATGATAACACGAGCGTAGGTGAATCGCCTGAAACTTCAGCTAAACCAGAAAAGGGTACTGGTACCACGGGAGTAGTTGAACTACCAGAAACCTCAACTGAACCTGAAAAAGGTGAGGGTTCTATTACTGGTTCTGAGGGCGTAGTTGAACTACCAGAAACCTCAACTGGACCTGAAAAAGGTGATGGTCCTATTACTGGTTCTACGGATGTAGGGGCACAACCTGAAACACAAACTGAACCTGGAAAAGGTGATGTTAGTGGTGAAGGAGAAAATCCAAAAGAAGATAAGGATGACGAAACTACACCACCATCGTATGAGCCAATTATGTCTGTTGATGTAATTAAAAATGTTGAGTTTACTGTGGATGGAAAAAAGGTAAATTCAAATGAAAGTATTAATGTTACTAACGGACAATCTGCAGAGTTTAAATTTCATTTAGAACTAGCAGCAGGACATAATTATGGTCCGGGTACAACATTAACGTACACTTTACCAGCTATTTTTGAAAATATCACATTCCCGAAAGGAACAGCTTATGGTGAGGTAGGTACAATTTCAAAAAATGGAAATGATATTGTCATTACATTTAACGACGAATTAAGAGATGATTTAGGAGCTGGTGTAGCCCTTGAACCGGGTGCATACTTTAGCGTACAAGCAAACTTTGCAAGCGATAATACGAAATGGGAAGAAACAATTAGTTTACCAGGCACTGAAAACATCAAGTTGAACTTCCAACCTAAAACGAGCAATAAACCTGTTACCAAATCAGGTGTAGCAGATAATGGTGGGGAAAATAGTAAGTTTATTGACTGGAAAGTTGAAGTTAATACAGATTTAGGCGTTAATAAAGAATCTGGCACTACAGATTTTATTGATACATTAGAAGGCGCGCATACTTTTAAGCAAGATTCTGTAAAAATTACAAAGTTAAATATATCACCTAATGGCACAAAAACAGACTCTAATGACCCTGTCATTGTGACTCCAATCTTCGATAACAACAAAATGACAATTGCGTTGCCGAATGAAAAATATACTGCTTACCGCATTACGTATCAAACAGAAGTTGGTGACCCAGGTAACGTTAAAAATGCTATCTTTAAAAATAAGGCAACTTATAATGGGAAATCCACTACTGCACCAATAAACGTGAACTTTGGTGATCCATTAGCAAAAACGCATACAGGTCCTACTGCTAGTGACTTAGCAACATATTGGACGATTAATTACAACTTCAATAACCGCAATATTTCACAGGAAAACGCCGTACTAACGGACATCTGGACCGATACTCAAGAGTTAGTTGGAGAGGTACAAGTATTTGAGGCAGATGGTAATACTCCTGCCACTATTTCTTACAAAGTGGAGAAAGATGGAAACGGCTTTAAATTAATATTTAATGCTCCTGTAACAAAACCATATGTTATCAAATATGTAACAAAGCCAAAAGATAACGTGTATCCAACAGAGAGTTTTGCGGTAAAAAATGAAGTAACACGCCCGGATATGTCAGAATCGGTAGAAGATACTTCTTATTATTATAAAGAATATTTATTACTAAACAAATCTGCAAATGGCATTGACTATCAAAATAAAACGATGTCATGGAAGATTGTGGCGAACCAAGCAGGCTATGATTTAGCTGCTGGTACGAAGTTTGTTGATACTTTTACAGATAAAAATCTAAAGTTAATAGAAAATACTTTAGAAGTAAAAGTAGGTAATAAATTAGTTAATAAAGCAGATTACACGTTAAGCATTAATGAGGATAAAAAAACCGGATTTACAATTATTTTAAACAAAGCGATAAATGAGCCTATCGAAATTACGTATGATACAGAATACGATATTCGACATGCTGGAACAAATGCAATTGAATATCATAATACAGTAACAATGACAAATAATAATTTACCGAATTCTCCATCTGCTTCAGCAGAACAAGAGATTCGAAATGAACAAAAAACAAATGGTAAAAAAGAAGGTCATTATAATTACGAAACAAAAACCTTCTATTGGGATGTTGAATTTAACTTTAACTACAATTCTTTAAAAAATGCTGTATTTGAGGATAAATTACCAGATACACAAATAGTTCGAAATATTGTAGTTCAAAAAGGTGAACTAAATGCAAGTGGTGTTTTCACAGGAACAGAAACAATAGAGATTCAAAATACTTCAGATAAAAAGAACGAAATTAAGCTTGAACTAGGGAATATTGATAGTCCTTATAAAGTGACATATGAATCAGTAGATAAAGATGGCATATTCCCACATGGGAACCCAGTACGTATTACGAATACAGCTACACTAACAAGCGATGAAGGTGAGAATGCATCGTGGTCAAAAACAGTTGATGTAAATCATACAGATAAAATTTTAAACAAAATGGGTCATCAAGCTGATCGTGGCTCTGCAGTAGCTAAGTGGAATTTTGAGTTTAACTACGCACAATCCAAATTAGACAATGTAGTCATTACCGACACAGTAGGTAAAGATGCTGAAGGTAACCCAGAACAATTGATTTTAGAAGCTACGTTTAAAGTATATAAAGTTGCATTATCTGGAACAACTCCAAGTAATCCAGCTGAACAGAAGACACTTGTAGATCCAAGTGCGTATACATTAAATGTAGATATGAAAAATGGTGCATTCACTCTTAATTTAGGGAATGTGACTGCAGCATACTATATAGAATACGAAACAGTATTTACAGGTGAATCAGGCTCTGATGCTGAAAATGAAGTAGAAGTAAGCTATCAAGGTGGCAGTCAAACAAGTGGAAAAGATAGCTGGTCAATTGCTGATTTTAATTATGGTAACCAAGCATCAACAGTTAAAGTGCCATTTGTCATTTTAAAAACGAATGCTGCAACAGGCGAAGTAATGAAAGATGTTGAGTTTACTTTATACAGCCAATACACAGGAAATAAACCATTAATTAGTGCTAAAACAGATGAAAACGGTGTATTAGACTTCGGATTAAAATTAGCTGAGGGTAAATATACGTTAAAAGAAACAAAAGTTGATGGCTTTGAAAATCCGGATGTAATCTTTACATTAAATCGAGATAAAAAAGCAACATCAGGTCCTTTTGAAGGTAAACAAATTGTTGAAATAGCCAACATACCAGAAAGCCCTTTGAAATGTTCACTGTTTGAATTAACGGTATACGATATTGACGGTAAATTAGTGGATGGAACAGTAACATTAGTAAGTAAAGCGACGGGATTATCAGAAAATCATACTGTTGAAAACGGTAAAGTTACTTTTACTCCAGAACAAGTTAAAGCAGGTCAGTATGAAGTTATTTATAATGGCGAGACGTTAAAAACAATTACTGTAGAGTACAGTGAAAACTGTAACGCGAGTATTCAACCCGCACCTAAGTGCGAAAACTTCACAATCGTGGTTAAAGATACAGACGGAAACATCCGTACAAATATTAAAGAGTTAACATTGAAATCAGGTACTACAGAAGTAAAGGCATCAACTGATGCATCAGGTAAGTTTATTTTTGAATCAAACAAAACTAATTCTGATAATGGCGTGAAGCCAGGCGAATATACTGTATATGAAGGTAACCAATTCTTGGGGACAGTAACTTTAACGTATACAGAAGACTGTGGGCATGAATTTATTGTTAAACAGGCACCAAAATGCGAGGAATTTAAATTAACAGTTAAAGATGTTGATGGTAATAATATTACTGACGATACTTCAAAAATCGTTGTTAAAGATGCTAACAAAAATGAAATTATTAGCACAACAACTACAACAGGTGTTATTGAATTAACTGATTTAGAACCAGGTGTTTACACAGTTGAAGTAAATGGTGAAGAAATTGGTACTTTCGAAACAAATATCGAATGTGAAAAAACGGTTCAACCAGCACCAAAATGTGAGCTATTCACATTAACGGTGAAGGATGAAAATGGCAATCCACGCCCTAATGTTAGCAATATCACAATTAAAGATAAAGCAACAGGAGCAATTATTGCTGCAGGCAAAACGACAAATGAATTAGGTCAAATTACGATTCAATCTAAAGACATTCCTTCAGGTGAATATAGTGTATATCAAGGTCATCTATTCATTGGGTATATAACTGTTAAATATTCAGTTAAATGTGAAGCAGAAGTATCAGCAGCACCTGCTTGTCCTGAATTTACATTAACAGTAAAGACGGTACTTGGAACGCCTAACGTGAATGCAAAGATAACAATAAAAGATGCTAAAGGTAATATCGTTAAAGGTGAAGACGGTAGTGAAGTTTTCACAACTAGTATTGCAGGAACGGTTCTATTACCAAACAAAACTATTAAACAAGGTACGTACAATGTATATGAGGGAAGTAGTTTAATTGGCTCATTTACTGTAAAAGATACATGCTCTGCAGAAGTACAGCCTAAATCAACAAGTGGTGGAGGCGACGGTGGTGGCTGGACGCCTAACCCAGATCCAGGTCCAGATCCTGATCCAGAAAAGCCAGTTGATCCAGGAAAACCAGTTGACCCAGATCCGGATCCAGGAAAACCAGTTGATCCAGGGAAACCAGTTGACCCAGATCCGGATCCAGAAAAGCCGGTTGATCCAGAAAAACCAACAAAACCAACACCAGAGACAGAGAAGCCAGTTAATCCAACAAATCCAGATGGTTCAGGTAACGAAATAGATCCAAAAGATCCAACAAACCCAACAAAACCTGAAAAACCAACTGTAGAAGAAGTTATTGATCAAGGAAAAGAATTAAAGCCATACAAGCCTTCTACAGCGGATAAAGATACATTAGATGAATATAAGGATTTCCTCGATAAATACAACAAGTTATCTAAAGAGGAACAGGCAGAAGTAGATAAATATCTGGATATTGATAAAATCAAAGCAGATGCAAAAGAAATGGAAGCGCAATTAAATGCGCAAGGCAAACTGCCACAAACAAATGAAGCAAACCAAACAGCTCTTACACTAATCGGTGTAGCGCTTGTACTAGGTGCATTATTCTTATTGCGTCGTCGCAATACAGAAGTGAAATAATTTTCAATAAGAAAACCCCAAGATCGTAAAAATCTTGGGGTTTTCCCTATGCTAGAAGGTATCTGATAGTTTTGCAGGTGCTTTGTCGAATGGATATTGCTCGACAAATTCTGCTTGAACGGCAAGTCGTTTCGTACCCTCATCAGCACATGTAACGAGGGTTAGAAGAGTTTTATCAGGGATATCATCAATAACATAAACATCTGTTGCAGAGATGATTTCCTTAGTTGTGATCTTGTACTCATAAATATTCGTTAAATCCGTTAAATAAATTGTATCTCCTATGCTAGCTTTATATAAGGGGCCAAATAAAATATCTTTTTCCTCAAAATAATGACCTGCTAATGCGTAGTTTCCTTGTCCAAGTTTTTGAGTAGGCTTCATCGTGCCTGCTCCAACGGCAAGAGAGGCGTTACCAACTCCTTTGACGATAGGAAGTTTCATATCCACACTAGGGACTGCGATACTACCGATGACAGGCATTTTACTGGCGGTTGTCTGAGCTTTTAAGACTTCCGCTATGGAAAGGGATTGCACGGCTTCAAATTCAAAATCGGCATCTGCATTTTTGTTTTTGGCCATCTCCTCAGCGCTGTAATCAGTTGTATTTAATTGTTTACTCAAATGGGCGATAATTGCATGCTGAATGGGGTTAATGAAAATAAGTAAGAGGCCAACGATAAGCATACAAATGAGTAGTGGCAGTTTAAATTTATTCATGTCATAAAACACATCCTAGTATTCAAATTACGAGTTGAGGAGGAGTTGGTCCTATTCTGTATCTAGAACCGTAAAACGCCTGTAACAAGCTTCTAAACGTTACAAAGCACTAGAAGGCTACCATACGTTAAAAATGGGTAGAGCTTTATGTGCTCTACCCGTTCTAATCTTTATTTATCGCTGAAGCGTACGCCTGCAACACCGTAGTGGTTTTTAGACATTTCCTCGATGAAGACTGTTACATTTTCTGGTGGCGCATTCACTGTACGAGAAACGGCTTCTGTTACTTCTTTTACGAGTGCACGTTTTTGTTCTTCTGTACGACCTTCAAGCATTTTCACTGTTACGTATGGCATAATATTGCCTCCTTTATTGAATAATGTTGTATAGTTAGTTTATAAGAAAGTATTATATAAACTTCTTACTTATATGTAGGCATTTGCACATTGCTAGCAGCGTTCATTACGATGCTAATGCGCATAAACAATGCTTTACTTTTATAATAGCAGAATGGAGGTAGTTAAAGTATGGCAAATGAAGAAAAACCAAAACAAAAAATGGGCTTTACTATTATTAAAAATGATCCAACAGACGGACATAAGGGATTTGGTATCGGTTCGCTTTCGCTTGAAAACGTATCGCCAGTCATTATCGATATAGAAGAGGGGACGGCATCAGTTGAAATCGGTGCTATGCATGCTCGCAGTGATGTGGAACGAGGTATTAAATTTACGACAGATCGCGCTGATTCAGAAGGTGGGAAAGCGTATTGGCTAGTATGGGTGACAATCGACCATAAAGCGGATGGACCTTACTATGCGGGTGTAACTGCGTGTGAAATGGTAGTTAATCGTGAAAAGCGTCGTGGCTATAAAGTTTTAGCTGATCATGTAAATAAAATGGATAAATCTATGAAGCGTCACATTATTGTAGAGCATATGGATGCGCCGTCTAAAAAGGTGTTAGCTTCTTTCCTAGGTGAGCTAAATCCGGACTTATGGGCTCGTAGTGAGGAGCAATTGCGTCAAGGTTTATTTGTTTAATAGACCTACAATGATTGAACAATCTGTGACATTTCATAATCGCTTTCATATAAGGTTGAAAGTGGGTTTGAAACCAAGTAAACTTGATAAAGAACTTACATTTTAGTAAGCTAGGACACTTGGTTCTGCGAATGTGATGAGCGCTATGCGGCATTTGAACAACCCAAACCCAAGCCAAATGCCCCATGATTCTCATCTACTTCGCGAACCATAAATAAGAAAAGCTTTCTGTTCCCACGGACACAGCTCCGGGGAAGAGGAAGCTTTTCTTTTTCGTATATGTCTGTTACTTTGTCGAGAGCCTTCGCTAATAAAACGCTTATTGCTAATAAAGGTTCCGCATGATTCGTTAATTTTTAAAAATGTTGAATGGGAGCATATTCCAGAACTCTCCCCACGTATCGGTATCGAGAATATCAAAGTTTGAAGAACATTTTTCAGTTGGTACATCTTTAGCATCCATATAGATGAGACGTTGTTGAGGGCAGGCATTTGTCGCTAATTTACCTGATTCAATATCGATGACCGCACCTTTAACGCCTTTCGGTTTTTTGAAATCCTCGTTCTTTGCTCCTTTATTGACAGTCTCCATAAAGTCGATCCAAATTTGCTTAGTAGCAGCAGTATCTTCTTTTTCCGTTAGATTTTTTCCTTGGTCATAGCCGTTCCATACACCGGCGGTTAAGCTAGGTGTAAATCCAATCAGCCACTGGTCGCTATTAGTAGAGCCAGATTTTGCTGCATACGTATGCGTCATACGAGAGCGAATGCTAATCCCTGTAGCGGGAGAATAATCACTAAAGACTGGATCGAAAATACCTGTCATCATCTCTGTTAAGATATACGTATTTTCTTTTGAGAGAACGGTTTCGTCTTCTTTACTAACTTCTTTATTTTCGTAGATAGTATCGCCGTTAGCATTTTTAATAGAAACAATAGTAGTAGGCGTAGTTTTTTTACCTTGCGATGCTAAAATATTATAAGCATTCGTCATTTCATATAATGTTGTTTCTGTCGTTCCAAGTGCCATGGATAAATTGTCCTTCTTACCAATAGTCACGTCGAAGCGATCAGCCATTTCGTGAAATGGTTTAAAGCCAATCTCCTCTAAAGTTTTAACAGCGTAAATATTATCAGAAATAGCGATAGCTTGTGCCATCGTCATATCATGGTTTGCAAATTGACCGTTAACATTTTTAGGTGAGTATGTGGCCCGTCCATGATCATAAGTGAAAGTTGTCTCACCTACATCTAATAATGTTAATGGTGTATAACCATTTTCTAAAGCTGCCGCATATAAAATAGGTTTAATGGTCGAGCCTGGCTGACGTTTTGCCTGTGTAACTCTGTTAAAAGAACTTGCAGCATAGTCACGACCTCCAACTAATGCTGTAACGGAGCCAGTATTGGATTTCATACTAACAAAAGCAGTTTGTAAATCATCAGCAGGCATATGTTTAGCTACAGCTTCTTCAGCTGCCTTCTGATGTTCTAGATTAATCGTTGTTTGGATAGTCCAGCCACCCTCACTAATGTCGAGATTTTTTGATTTCAAAATTTCACTAGCCTCTTGCCATGCTACGTCAAGGAAAAATGGTGCTACAGATTTTGTGGCTACCCAGCTATCATTCTTTAAGACAAGCTTTTCACTTTCTGCACGTGTTCTTTCATCTTGCGTAATAGCACCTTGATCGGTCATCAATTTTAAAATAACGTGTTGGCGATTAGTTGCCTTCTCTAAATTAGCAATAGGGGAGTAAATACTTGGCCCTTTTGGAACCCCAGTTAACATTGCTGCTTCTGCAAGCGTTAAGTCTTTTGCAGATTTTCCATAATAAAATCGACTTGCAGCTTCTACGCCGTACATACCGTGGCCGTAGTAAACAGTATTTAAGTAACCTTCTAGTATTTCATCTTTATCATAAAAAACTTCTAATCTATAAGCATACAGTGCTTCATTTAATTTTCGTGTCCACGATTTCTCATGTGAAAGATATAGATTCCGAGCATATTGTTGTGTAATTGTACTTGCTCCTTGAACTTTACTTCCAGCCTTAATATCAACTAATATTGCACCAGCGATACGAGAAAAATCCAAACCGCCATGCTTATAAAAATCTTTATCCTCAACAGCTACTACTGCTTGCTTTAAATAGGGAGACATCTCATCAAGACTAACCCAGTAACGTCGTTCATTCGCAAAGTGATCCCCAATTTGGTTCTCATTTTCATCTAAAAAAATAGAGGCTTTCGGTACGGTTAAAGGCGGGGCACCAGCCACTTGAACATAGACGCGTAAAGCTATAAATGCTACTACAATTGCGGATGTAAAGGCAACAAAATAGGTAAGTGCTTTACGTGTACGCTTTGAACGTTTTTGCTTACGTTGATAGCTTTTTCTCTTCAT
Organism: Lysinibacillus sp. G1-3; assembly: GCF_056322905.1. Lineage (NCBI taxonomy): Bacteria > Bacillati > Bacillota > Bacilli > Caryophanales > Bacillaceae > Lysinibacillus > Lysinibacillus sp. G1-3. The sequence goes on along the minus strand of NZ_JBWHYQ010000013.1, from coordinate 99,757 downwards.
CCGACTTCACCTCGTTTTCTCACACTTGCGTATAGTATGTGTTTGAACATTCATATTTAATCGAAATTATTGGTAAAAACTATTGCACTTTATTCAAAAACATCTATACTTTTTTTGTACTGTTTGAAATGCTAGCATTCGACAAAAGAATAGCACATTGTAGATTTTAATCGAATTCTGCTAGACGTTCCAATAATGTATACGAGGATACAGGGATAGAGGTTTCATTACATTCCTGTAAGCCCTTAATAGAGGTTCATTATCAAAAGTTATAAAATAGATTTCATGTGGAAAAATGATTGGAGGGGGATTGGACACCCTCAATTGGAACGGAAATCAATTTTGTAATGAACTGATGAAAATGAATATAATAGGATTAATTTCTAAAAGTGGAGGTCTATTAATGAGATTTGATGAAGCTTATTCAGGAAATGTTTTTATAAAAAGTCATCCTACATATGAGGATGCTCAGGCGGTCATTTATGGTATGCCAATGGACTGGACAGTTAGTTACCGTCCGGGCTCACGTTTTGGCCCGCAGCGTATTCGTGAAGTATCCATTGGTCTAGAAGAATACAGCCCATATTTAGACCGTGAATTAGAAGAAGTGAAATATTTTGATGCGGGTGATATTCCGTTACCATTCGGCAACGCACAGCGCTCGTTAGATGAAATTGAAAAATATATCGAGACGCTTTTAGCAGATGGTAAAATCCCTGTAGGTATGGGTGGCGAACATTTAGTATCGTGGCCTGTTATGAAAGCTGTTTCAGCAAAATATGATGACTTAGCAATTATCCACTTCGATGCACATACAGACTTACGTGAAGAGTATGAAGGAGAGCCACTTTCACACTCAACACCTATTCGCAAAATTGCTGAACATATCGGACCGAAAAATGTATATTCATTTGGTATACGTTCAGGTATGAAAGAAGAATTCGAATGGGCGAAGGAAAACGGCATGCACATTTCAAAATTCGAAGTGCTAGAGCCATTAAAAGAGGTATTACCGTCTTTAGCAGGTCGCAATGTTTACGTTACGATTGATATAGATGTACTTGATCCAGCACATGCACCAGGTACAGGAACAGTAGATTGCGGAGGCATTACATCCAAAGAATTACTAGCGTCAATCCATGCGATTGCGGCAAGTAACGTCAATGTAGTGGGCTTTGACCTAGTTGAAGTAGCACCAATCTACGACACATCAGAAATGACAGCAAATACAGCTTCGAAGTTATTGAGAGAAATGATTTTAGGCTGGGTAAAATAAGTAATGAATAGGAATGGGGGTAGCTTTAAGCTAGCTCCATTTTCCTTTAAACTCTGACTAAATAAATACAGATACCGTTTGCGCTTGAATCATTTCAGAAGTATTTCCTAATCGTAATCGGCAATGGCTTTTACAGGGACAACATTATTCATAAGAATCGTAGCATGTGTATACGTAATCCAATTTTTTGCTTAGAGCAAAGTTGTCACCAACTCTGAAATTTAAGGTTAGTTGATTAGTGGGGCAATTTGGGACTCAGCAAAATCGCAGACTGTTAATAACCAAAAAATATGGCGAGAAAAATACTCGCAATGAGTGTATAGGGCTATAAAGATAAGAAAGGGGTTAATCCCAAAATCATTGTTTAATGATTTTGGGATAACCCCGAAATATAGATTAATGTTTTGAAGTATAAACTTTACCGTTTATCGTTACTTTAGAAGCTGAGATTAGTATTTCTTTATTTGCTTCATAGTATGGATTTAAAATTTTGTCGATAGCATCCCATTTTTCCTGAGATTTTTCATAGTCACCTTTTTTATCAAGAGCTGTTGCTTCCTCATAAAGCTTTTTTAATTGTTTTTGATCATTTGCCTTGATTTCGAAATCAAAGTCAGACAAGTAATCTTCAAAGCTAAGTGGCTTAAAATAAGGATTAATCATTTCATCGAATTCACCCCATAGCTTGTCAGATAATTGATCATTATTATCTTTATCAGCTTTTTTAGCATCATTGTATAAAGTTTTTAGTTTTGGCATGGCCTCAGCCGGGATATCTAATTCCAAATCTGAGATGTATTCTTCAAATGTTAACGGTGGATTTAGAGCATCTAAGTAAGGTTGAAGGACCTTCAGGAATTCATCAAATTTTTCTTGTGCGTCCTCTTCTTTATTGGATTTTTCTAGTTTTATCCACTGTTTATAAATATCTTTCAGTTGTTTTTGATCTTTTTCTTGAATAATTATATTTTTTTCACTAAATCCATACTCTTCAATGAACTCTTCAAAAGATATAGGTACCCAGCTAGCTAAAATATACGGCTTTGTGATTTTATCCATTTCAAGATTAACTTTTTCTACTTCATCATATTTCTCTTCTTTTTCTAACTTCTTCGTTTGATTAAATAACTTTTCTAATTTTGCTAGGTCTTCTTTTGTTATTTCTTTAGGTAAGCTTTTTTTATATGTGTCAAACGTATAGAAATCTGAATAATCTTGTACTAAGCTACCTTCTACAGAGATTTCCTGACCTTCTACTAAGTTCATTTTTTCTAATTGCTTATCTGAAAATTTCTGAAGGTCGATATAATAGTTTTTGCCGTCTTTCCCTTTAATTGCGATGCTATCTCCGTAAACGCTTTTAATAGATCCTTTAATTTGTTGCTCAGCTTTAACCGTTATTTCGTTTGTTGTTGTTGTTGTTGTAGCCTCAGCTTGATGTGGCGTGAAGACAGCCATCCCTATTGTTAGTGCTGATACAATCATCCAAGATTTTTTAGTTGTTTTTTTCATAATTATTTCTCCTTTTGTTTAAATGATTTTATTACTAATTATTGGACGTATTACCAACTATAAAAAGTTAGTTATAGTTAAAAAAAATTTTAAAATAGTCGGAAGGTTTAGATCGATAATTAATTAGAAGGCGAAAAAAGAGGCTATACATTTCTTAAGGAAATAATTCTCTTCAATTGTGGTGCTGGAAGAAGGTGCTATTAAAGTATTGCGATACAACCTTTTGCGTAAGCTGGATAAAATAAGTAGGGTCTTCGAAAAGAAGCGGGTGAGTGGGGGTAACTTTAAGCTCTAACTAAGAAACAATTTGCCCATCCAATTCCTAAAGAAAGTAGCCATAAACTGTATGGATTTCATAGGAGCATATTGTTAAAAAAGAAAGGCGCCACCCCAAATACATCGGATAGCGCCTTGATCTTTCAAAGAATTCTATTAAGGGTTCGTCGACCAAAGTCCTGCGTGTTTTAAGACAACACGTGGGTGAAGTTTTAGTTGTGCAACCATTAAATCTGCTAAATCTTCTGCTTGCATTACTTTTTCTGGATTGCCGTCTGTTAAGTTTAGTTCAACAGCCATATCTGTAGCAACTGTACTTGGCGTTAATGTTGTAACGCGAATATTTTTCTTACGCACTTCAAGCATTAATGACTCACTTAGTCCGATAACTGCAGCTTTTGAAGCTGAGTATGCGCTTGTAATCGGTGCACCTTTTTGACCAGCTGTTGAGGAAATATTAATGATATCGCCTGTATTGCGCTCGATCATTTCTGGTAATACAGCGCGTGTCGTGTAGTACACACCTTTTACGTTGACATCGATAATATTTGTCCATTCTTCAGGCGTTAAGTCCATGAAGCCACCGAATTTTGAAATACCAGCATTGTTTACTAAAATATCGATCGCGCCAAGCTCACCGCGAATAGATTCAACGGCTGTAGTAATAGAGTCTAAATCCGCTACGTTTGCCGTAGCGATGGCTACCTTCACATCATATTGTTTTAGTTCCTCTGCTACTTGTTGTAAATTTTCAAGCGTACGTCCAACAAGACCTACGTGAATACCTTCTTGCGCAAAAGCTACTGCTGTTGCGCGTCCAATTCCACGTCCAGCTCCTGTAACTAACGCCACTTTACCTGCGATTGCTTGCATGTTTTTCTCTCCTTTAGATAAGATCGTTTTATTTAGACGAAAAAATAGATTAAGATTTGTCTTTAAGACTAATCTCATTTTACTACGGTTTTCTACATTGTGAAGAGTGCACTTTTTTGTGCGGAGGTTACTAAAAGTTACTTATAGGAAAAGGGAGTACGCTTTATGACAGATAAATTAAGAGAAGAGATAAAAGAGAGAATAATAAATAACGATTATCATTGTGAAAAAGAACTTACCTTATCGATCATAAGCGGTAAATGGAAGGTTGTTATTCTGTGGCATTTAGGCGTCGAAGGACCGCATCGCTTCAGTGAGCTTCAAAGACTTTTTCCGAAAATATCTCATAAAATATTATCAAACCAATTACGTGAACTGATGGAAGATGGGATTGTTCATCGAGAAGTGTTTCCAGAAGTTCCTCCGAAAGTCGAGTATTCAATGACTGAACTAGGGATGACGTTATTACCAATCGTTGAAATGATGTATGAATGGGGAAAAAATAGAATCGGTCAAATTAAAAAAGAAAGCAATAATGAGGTCATTTCGGAGGATTTAAATAGTCAGTGATATTAGCGAAAGCAATATGTCAGTCGTAAATAATGTGGGGCTAAAAAGTGGGGAGGCATAATGAGATCACTTTTAGCCCCATTTGCTTTTAAATTTTGGCTAATAAAATATTTCCAGGTACCAATAGAAATCTTATTGACATGATCAGGAAAATATTGTTACATTATAGGTAACGGATGTTACCTATTGGAGGAGGCGAATTTTTTGGCACCAAAAGAACGGTTTACAGAGGAAATATTATTGGATTGTGCTTTTGAAATGGCTAGGAAGAGTGGCATTGATAGTGTGAATGCAAGAGATTTAGCAAAAGAGTTAGGTTGTTCGACAAAGCCTATATTTCGATTATTCTCGAATATGGATGATTTGAAGTATGCAATATATGAAAGGGCTGGGAATCTATACAACGAAAGAATGTTTCAAGGCTTGCAAGAAAGTTCTTTTTTAGGGATGGGTTTGGCTTATATTAACTTTGCTCGCGAAGAAAAAAAGCTATTTGAGCTATTATTTCTATCCAATAAATATAAAATCTCCAGCTTTTCGGATTTATTAAATGACGTAGAAAACCAAGGGATTATAGCAATAATTTCAAAATTAACAGGATTAACTCAAACCTCCGCTAGATCCCTATTTATCGATACATGGTTAACTTCACATGGTATTGCAACAATGTGTGCGACGAATACTTGCGATTTAGATAGCTCAGAAATTGAGAGTATTTTAAAAGATGTTTTTGAAGGCGTTAAACTAAAATTATTGAATGGAGAAAATAAATGAAAATGAAAAATTCACCTATTCTTTTATCAATATTATTTACTTTGCTGGCAATTGTTTTTCCTACCATAGCTGGTGTAATTATTACGGTGAAAAATATAAGTAGCTTGAACTCTATATTTTTGATTCAATTTATTGCCTTTGCAGTTGGTGTACTTGTCACTCTTTGGATTATGAAAAAAAGTAAATTTTCTTTCCGAGATTTCGGATTTAGAAAGTTTAAAGCAGAGGCGTGGATGGTTGTTATCGTTATTTTTGAGCTAGTTGCATTCTTTAATGGTATTACAGATCAAGATGGTTCTTCTGCGCGATACGTACTTATTTTACTTTTATTTGTTATTGCCGTGGGTCTTTGTGAAGAGTTTATTTTCCGAGGCCTAATTTTCAAATATTTATCAGCGAAAGGGCTTAAAGTGGCTATTATAGGCTCCTCAATTTTGTTTGGTATTGGACATTTTGCAAATATACTTTCCGGTGCTGATTTATTAATGATATTACTACAAATAACTTTTGCATTCCTCTTTGGGCTAGTTTGTGCTGAAATTGTTGCAAAGACAAAAAGTATTATGTTTCCGATTATATGGCACGCTACGCATGATTTTATTGCGTTCATGACCGATAAAAGTGAGCCGGATGTTCTTGCTGTTTCTATTTATATCTTCCATTGTATTGTGTTAATGGTTCTCGCAATTTATTTCTGGAGAGTTTTATTTCCTAAGAAGAATGCTATAAATTTAAAAAATCCTGAAAGCTATGTTTAAACTCGACAGTCAAAAAGGCATCTACTCATTCATTTGAGTGGATGCCTTTTTTGCTAATACCTTTAAGTCCAAGCCTCTAATCCGACATTGCCTCCTGTAATGAGGAAACATACTTTTTCGTTTTTATGAATAGGTAAAGCTCCTTGCAGGGCAGCGCCAATTCCGATAGAAGAGGAGGGTTCTGCGATAATTTTACCCTCGGCGAGTAAGGTTTTCATCCCACGTTGGATCAAAGCCTCATCTACACTTACAACCTCATCGACAAGCTCTTGGACAATTGGAAAATTCCGTTCCCCTGGCTGTAAAGTTAGTAGGGCATCTGCCAAAGATTTGTGTTCGGCTAAAAGCAATCTTTCACCAGCTTCTAAGCTTTTTGTATAACGCGAAACAGCAGCTGGCTCCACACCAATTATTTTGATACGAGGGGCTATGGATTTGACAGCAGTTGCAATGCCACTTAATAATCCACCACCACCAATAGGCACAACTATAGTATCGACATCTGGAAGCTGTGCTACTATTTCCAAGCCTACTGTTCCTTGCCCTGCCATAATATCGTAATCATCATAAGGATGTATGTTGCAATAGCCATGATCACGACTAAGTCTTTCAGTAAGGACATGTCTTTCTGTTAGCTTACACTGTATAACTTCTGCACCTAAGGCACGTATTCCCTCAACCTTAACGGTAGGAGCTGAATCCGGTAGAACAATTGTTGCCTTACTATTTAACAGTTTGGCAGCATATGCAACACCTTTGCCATGATTTCCTGAGGATGCAGCAACTACGCCTTTTTGTAATTGTTCTAATGGTGTGGAAAGCATTTTATTGAGAGCCCCTCGAAGCTTAAAGGAGTTTGTTTTTTGCATATTCTCGGCTTTTATGTAGACGTGACATCCTAAAAGATGATCGAGCCCGTTTAATCGAATAATAGGCGTTTCAAATATATAAGGAGAAATTCTTCGTTTTGCAGCATGAATTTGTTCAAGTGTTAACATAAAGCAACCCCCATTTCGAAAAAATGATTGAAAATTCAAACTTTATAATATAACTGTAGATTTACAGGGAAATTGTGTCAATACTTAAATGGTAAGTAATTCTGAACAAACATCGGATAGATTACTTACTTCTATCTTGAAAAAATATGAGTATTCATCCTATAATAAAAAGGTTATAGTAAAAACATTAAAAGGGAGCGTCCATAATGGCGAACGAAGCAAGATCGCAGGTGAACATTAAGCTCATTTCTACAATTCGCCCAATTGAGGGGGAATCTGAAGGTTATGAAATGTTGCTAACAGGGCAGCTACTTGAAAAAGCAGGAAGCATATATTTGAAATATGAAGAGGTGCAAGAGGATAAAACCATCCGCACAACTATGAAGCTAGGCAATGAACAGGCATTAATTATGCGTAATGGAGCAGTAAAAATGCGATTACCACTTAACATAATTGAACAACAAATGGGTCATTATGAAAGTGAATTAGGTTCAATGCCACTCGTCATAGACACGAAGGAAATGACATTTACAAAGCAGGCAGTAAGTGGAGATTTCCATGTACAGTACGATTTACTAATGGGTGGGCAATCCGTTGGCAATTATACATTAGACATTACATTTACGGAGGTACAATGATGAACGCAGTAGAACAAGTACAACAAGCCATTAAAGTGGCAATTGCGCAGGCTGTTGAAAAAGCTAGTTTAGTCGAAGCTGGCACAGAGTTAAATATTCACCTAGAAACACCGAAGGATAAGGCAAATGGGGACTATGCAACAAACATTGCAATGCAATTAACGAAGTTAGCAAAAAAACCACCACGTGCGATTGCAGAAGCAATTTTAGAAAACCTAGACACAGCAGGGACAGATATTGAAAAAATCGATATTGCTGGCCCTGGCTTCATGAATATCACTGTGCGTAAAGATTTCCTAACAGGTGTTGTAAAAGCAGTGCTTGAGCAAGGTGCTGATTATGGCCGTTCAAATGCTGGTGCAGGAGAAAAAGTTCAAGTTGAATTCGTATCTGCAAATCCAACAGGAGATCTTCATTTAGGTCATGCACGTGGAGCTTCTGTAGGGGATTCATTATGTAATGTGTTAGATATGGCAGGTTACGCAGTATCTCGTGAGTACTACATTAACGATGCAGGTAACCAAATTAATAACTTAGCGTATTCACTTGAAGCTCGTTATAAGCAAGCTTTAGGATTGGATGCTGAGATGCCAGAGGATGGCTACCACGGTCCAGATATTATTGAAATCGCTGGTAAACTAGCAGGCGAGCATGGCGATGCAATTTTATCAAAATCTGAAGAAGAACGTTTTGCATTCTTCCGTCAACATGGTTTAGCGTTAGAATTAGCCAAGTTAAAAACAGACCTTGCAAACTTCCGTGTAAACTTTAATGAGTGGTATTCAGAAACATCACTATACGAAAACGGCAAAATCGAAGTAGCTTTAGATAAACTAAAAGCGAATGGCCATGTATTTGAAGAAGACGGTGCTACTTGGTTCCGTTCGACAACATTTGGCGACGATAAAGACCGCGTGTTAATTAAAAATGATGGCTCTTTCACATATTTGACTCCAGATATCGCATATCATGAAGATAAAATTGTACGCGGCTTCGATAAATTAATTAATATTTGGGGTGCTGATCACCACGGCTATATCCCACGTATGAAAGCTGCCATTCAGGCGCTTGGTTACGACCGTGATACACTTGAAGTAGAAATCATCCAAATGGTTCAACTTTATAAAAACGGTGAGAAATTCAAAATGTCTAAACGTACAGGGAATGCTGTTACAATGCGTGAGCTTGTAGAAGAAGTTGGCTTAGATGCAGTTCGTTACTTCTTCGTGAAAACAGCAGGCGATTCTCACATGGACTTTGACCTTGACCTTGCCGTTTCTCAATCAAACGAAAACCCAGTATACTACGCACAATATGCACATGCACGTATTTCTTCAATTTTACGCTCAGCAAATGAGCAAGGCTTTGCTGCAACAACAGATCATTTAAGCCTACTAACTGCTGAAAAAGAAATCGATTTACTGAAAAAAGTGGGCGACTTCCCGAAAATGGTAGCAGATGCTGCGAAGCACCGTACACCACACCGTATCGCCAACTATATTCAAGAAACAGCAGCTGCATTCCACAGCTTCTATAACGCTGAAAAAGTGTTAGATGCTTCAAATAAAGAGCTAACAGAAGCTCGCTTAGCCCTTATCACTGCTGTGCGTACAACAATTGCCAACGCACTACGCTTAATCGGCGTATCAGCACCAGAAAAAATGTAATAATCGTCTTTCCAGCCCCCGGCACAATCATGTGCCGGGGGTTTTTTTGTTTTAGGTAGCAAGAAGAGCGGTTGAGGCGAGGGAAAGAGCGGCTGGAGCGACGGAAAGAATGACGGGGCGACGGACGGAAAGAGTGGCTGGGGCGAGGGAAAGAATAGCTGGAGCGACGGAAAGAATGGCTGAGGCGAGGGAAAGAATGGCTGAGGCGAGGGAAAGAACCGCCGAGGTGAAGGAAAGAATCCGAAGCGAGGGAAAGAGCAGCCGTGGCAGAATAGTCGAAGCGACGGAAAGATTCCGAAGCGACGGAAGAATAGCCGTGGCGACGGAAAGGATAGTCGAAGCGACGGAAAGAATCAGAAGCGACGGAAGGAGCAGCCGTGGCGAAGGAAAGAATAGTCGAAGCGACGGAAAGAACCGCCAGAGCGACGGATAGAATCCCCAAAACCGTGGATAGAACCATCAAAATCGTGGATAGCACCCCAAAACCGTGGATAGCACCCCAAAACCGTGGATAGCACCCCAAAACCGTGGATAGAACCATCAAAATCGTGGATAGCACCCCAAAACCGTGGATAGCACCATCAAAAACGTGGATAGAATCCCCAAAACCGTGGATAGAACCCCCAATATCGCGGATAGAACTCCAAAACCATGGATAGAACCATCAAAGTGCCAGATAATATCTCCGAAATAATCAGATTCATCTCTCTAAAACTATAATTTTCTGCAAAATTCAGATATTTTGTTGAAGCTTACGTTAGCGTCAATGATATACTGATGAAAAATGGGAAGGGGGAGATGGTATTGAAGACGATTCAAGAAGTGGCTAAGCAGTTTAATGTTTCAACACGGACAATTCGCTATTATGAGGAGCTGGGGCTGCTTCATCCCAATCGATCATCTACTAATCAGCGAACCTTTTCAAAAAAAGAATTAGCGAAGCTTAAGCTTATTTTCCGAGGAAAGCGGTACGGTTTTTCACTTGAGGAGATTAAGGAGATGGTGTTGCTGTTTGATTATGATCGCACGGGCATTCAGCAGTTGGAGCGTACGGTCGAGTATGGGGAACAAAAAATTGAAGAGATTGATGGCAAAATTGCAGAGCTTGTACAGATAAAAAAGGAGATACAGCAGTTACAAGGCATATTTACAGAAAAATTAGCGACTTTAAAGGGAGAGATGCTTGATGAATAGTTCAAATTTGTTAGCACGTAATGCGCGAAAGTACTCTATGAGTGAAGCGGTTGTTTGTCAGGGCAGACGAGTAACTTATCGTGATTTAGATGAGCAAGTGACACGTTTTAGTCATGCTTTAGTGGAGCAGGGTGTGCGACAAGGCGAAAAAGTAATCATTTTTATGCCAAATGTTTTAGAGTTTGTTGTTAGCTATTTTGCTATTCAGCGCATCGGGGCTATTGTCGTACCGGTAAATGCGAAATTTACGTTGCAGGAGGTCGAGTATGTAGCTCGGCATGCTGATGCTAAAGCTATTTTAGTGCATGAGGCAATTTTTGCAGCAGTTGAAAACATCACGGTAGTTCCTTTAAAAATCAAAACGGGTCAAGAGTACGCTGGCTGGCTAAACTATGAAACACTTATTGAACATGCAAGCACTCAAACCATTGATTGCCAGTTGAATGAAGATGATGTCTCAACGATTTTATATACATCGGGTACAACGGGAAAACCAAAGGGTGTGTTGTTTAGCTATCGCAATATTTTATCTGTAGCGCAAATGATTGCAGTGGAAATGGAAGTAAAGCCAGAAAGCCGGATCCTTCTTATGATGCCATTAACGCATTCAGCTCCATTACATTTATTTTTAATGGCAGGGGTACTTGTAGGATCAACAAACGTGTTAACACCAACGTTTACACCTGATTTATTTATTGATTCAATAGAGCAGGAGCGGACGACGCATTTCTTTGGAGCGCCTGTTGCATATTTGTTAACTGCCCAACTGCCAAGATTGCAAACAGCTGATTTATCATCGATGAAATGGTGGGCATATGGTGGCGCACCGTTATCACAAAACGAAGTCCGTCATTTACAAAAAGCTTTTAGAACAGAAAATTTAACTTGTGTCTATGGCTTAACAGAGGCTGGGCCAAACGGTTCAATATTGCTTGGTGAAGAGCATGCAACGAAGGCGGGGAGCGTTGGGCGACGTGCACCACTTGGAGCAGAGCTGCGTATTATCAACGACATTGGAGAAGATGTCAGTGTTGGTGAAGTAGGAGAAATTGTGTTATTCGGTGAGAGCAATATGCTGGGCTATTACAAGGATGATATCGCAACAAAGGCTGCATTTATAGATGGCTGGCTGAAAACAGGTGACTTAGCTCGCTTAGATGAGGACGGCTATATTTGGATTGTTGATCGTAAAAAGGATGTCGTTTTTTCAGGCGGTGTGAATATTTATCCGAAAGAAATTGAAGATCGTATGTTGAGTTATGAGGGAATATTTGAAGTTGCTGTAATAGGTGTACCACATCCGGAGTGGGGAGAAACCGTGAAGGCTGTTTATGCTGCTAAAACAGAAATTGACGAGAACGAACTTAAAGCTTATTTGGAGGAGCATCTTGCTAAATATAAAATTCCACGCATGTTCGAACGTGTGGAAGCGCTACCACGAAATGCATCAGGCAAAATACTAAAACAAACGTTGAAAGGACAAGAGGTGAGATAAAATGAAGGTTTTACAGCAGGAAGAAATGAAGACAACCAACTTTTTTAAAGAGAATGATACACTTCAAAACGTTTTAGAAATGATGCTAGATAAAGAGTTTGCGGAATATGCAACACGTGAGCTAACAGATTTCGGTGAGCTTTGTGCAGGAGATATTGATGTGAGAGCTAAACATACGGATAGAGAGGGTGAACCTCGATTACAAAGGTATAATGCCTATGGTGAAGAAGTGTCAGAGATTTGGGTCAATGACGGCTATAAAAAAACAATTGAAGAGACGTACAATACTGGCATTGTTGGCTATGTGCATAAAGATATTCCGCAATTAGGTAGAAAGGGCAACTATGTGTATAGCTTTGCTCAAGGTTATATACTATCACATGCTGAACCAGGCTTTTACTGTCCTGTTACGTTAACGATGGCAACGGCTTATCTGCTTGATCATTATGCGAGTGATGAGGTGAAGGAGCGCTTTTTACCACATGTTTGTGCAACTGGAGAGACAGAGCTTTATGAGGGGGCTACATTTTTAACGGAGCGCCAAGGTGGCTCTGATGTCGGAGCGAATGTTGTAGAGGCAAGACAGGACGGCAATCAGTATCGTTTATATGGTGAGAAATATTTTGCATCTAACGTTGGAATGTGTGGAGTGACTATGGTATTGGCTCGCATGGAAGGGGCTCGCGCAGGCTCAAAGGGTTTAACATTGTTTGCAGTTCCATGGAGAAATGATGATGGCACAGTTAATAATCTGCGCGTTCGGCGTTTAAAGGATAAACTTGGTGTTAGAGCAGTACCTTCTGGTGAGGTGGAATTTGATGGGGCGCTCGCATATGTTGTTGGTGATCCGAATAAAGGGATTTACTATATGTTGGAGGCGCTTAATTTATCAAGAATTTGCAATGCAGTTGCTTCTATCGGCATCATGCGTCGCGGCTATTTAGAGGCGAAGCACTATGTGACAAATCGCCATGCATTTGGTAAGCCTTTAACGCAATATCCTATGATCCAGGATACACTAGGGAAATTTGCTGCCAAGCTTCATGTAGAAGTTGCTACGGTTTTTGATCTTATTCAGCTATACGATAAAGTAACTAGTGGACAGGGGAATAAAGAGGACATCATTTTGAACCGCTTGTATATTGCAATCATGAAAAAAGAAACGGCTGAGCAAGCTGTACATTATGCGAGTGAAGCCATTGAATTACATGGCGGAAACGGCTATATTGAAGACTTTGTTACACCTCGGTTATTAAGAGATGCACAGGTCCTTACCGTATGGGAGGGGACTGCAAATATTTTAGCTTTAGAGCTCATTCGTTTAGTAGATAAGTTTCATGTGCACGAAATGTTTGTTCGTGTTATGGAGGAACGTCTAGAAAAACTGGCTGACAGTCCATTAGTTGAAATTGTAGTAGGGCAATTAGCGAAACTAGATTCAACTTGGCAAACATTTAGCCGTTTAGATGATGCAACAAAAACGTTTGAAGCAAAAAAGGTCGCAGAGCAAATGGCACATTTATATGAAAGTGTTGTAGCAGTTGAATGGGCACAAAGAGTCGGCGGCAAATATGAGAAGCTAGCAGACATTTATTTAGAGAATACATGGGCATTACGAGAAATGGGTGCACCAATGAAAACGGTACAGTATTTTTCTGACATAGTTTAACTTTTTTCAGCGTCCAAACATCCGCTGAAATAGAGGAACCCAGTCTAAGCACGCCACGTCCTGTGGCAATTATGACGAGCATAATTGATTTGATGAAGAGTCGTCTCGAATGGAGGCGACTTCTTTGATTTTCATGTATAATACAATCAACTGAATATTATAAAGGTTCTTTACTTAAGTAAAGTGAAAAGGGAAATCGGTGTAATTCCGATGCGGTCCCGCCACTGTAAGTGTGAGTTTTTTCAATCTACGCCACTGAAAATTTCGGGAAGGCTTGAAAAACCGTATGAAGCACGAGCCAGGAGACCTGCCTTTATAGAAAACACGTTGTAGCCTACGAGGATAGGATGGTGGATTTTGTATATGTATATTGTGCAAATTTGACCCCCTCATTTTTTTTATGATGAGGGGTATTTGTTTTGTAAGCTGAATATCGATAAATTTGAAAAAGAGGGAGATACCTCCACAATATTAGGTAATAAACTCAAAAAGTTGGGCGATAAGCCTAAAATGTTGGGTGATAACCCCATAATGTTGTGCGGAAACACGATGTGGTCGATAAATCCACAAAGTTGGGTGATAAACTTAAAAAGTTGGATGATATCGCCACAACGTTGAGAGATAAACAACTCCACAACCTTAAACGATAAAACCTAAAATGTATCGATCAATCAGATAAACAAGTCGTTAACTTTATGCACAGATAGACTAAGGGGGATTCACATGAAGAAATTTTGGAAAATAGGATTATCAGCATTTTTAGCTGTTGGCTTGCTTGCAGCGTGCAACACAAAAGAGGCGACAAATGACAAGCCGTCATCTGCTGAGCAGCAAGAGACATCTAAAGTAGATCAAGCAACATTTCCAATGACGATAACAGATGCTGTTGGCAAAGATATTACGCTAGAAGCACCTCCTGAAAAAATAGTTTCTCTCATTCCAAGTAACACTGAAATTTTATTTGGTCTTGGCTTAAATGATGAAATAGTAGGTGTAACAGATAATGACGATTATCCAGCAGAGGCTACTAAAAAAGATAAGGTTGGCGGTGTAGATTATAATATTGAACAAATTATTGCGTTAACGCCAGATATCGTTTTTGCACATGCATCCGGTATGAGTTATTCAAAAGGAGCAATTGAACAGCTTGAGGCTGCCGGTGTGAAAGTATTTGTTGTAGCGGATGCAAAAAACTTTAATGAAACTTACACAACGATTGAACAGCTTGGTCGTGCAACGGGAAAACTAGAAGAGGCTAAAAAAATAGTCGCAAATATGAAGGATAAAATTGAAGAAGTTGAAACAAAACTTAAGGGTGTTGAGCCAAAGAAAGTCTTTTTAGAATCGTCTGATGAGCCACAGATTTATACAGCTGGTAAAGGTACATTTATGAATGAAATGCTAGAAATGATTCATGCCGAAAATGTGGCAGCAGATGTAAATGACTGGTATCCAATTGAAGCTGAACAAATTATTGCGAAAAATCCAGATGTCATTGTTGTGGCATATAATTATGTACCGAATATTTTAACGAAAATTCCACAACGTCCAGGCTTTGAGACAGTAACTGCCGTAAAAAATAAAGCTATTGTACAAGTGGATGAAAGTACGACAAGTCGTCAAGGTCCTCGATTAGCAGATGGTTTTGAGGAATTAGCAAAGGCCGTTTACCCAGAGGCGTTTAAATGAGTAAAACAATTGTAGCCTATGTAACAGCAATTACGCTTTTAATCATTAGCATCTGGTGTGGTGTAGCGATAGGCTCAGTTCATATTCCATTAGAAGTATTGTGGAATAAGGCGGCCGATGAAACAGCTGCCAATATTTTATGGAAGATTCGTTTACCTCGAGTGATGCTAGCAGGGCTTGTAGGGGCATCACTTGCTATTGCAGGGGCAGCTTTTCAAGGCCTATTAAAAAATCCTTTGGCTGATCCTTATACGTTAGGTGTTTCCTCCGGTGCATCAGTTGGCGCAGTGATGACGATTTTCTTTAGTGTCTCAATACCTGTAATCGGTCATTTTACATTGCCAGTCTTTAGTATGATAGGGGCCATATTAACAATGTTTGCTGTTATGGGTTTTGCTAGAATAGTAGACCGTTCACTAAAAATGGAAACTCTTATTTTAACAGGGGTAATATTTAGTTCATTTTTAGGTTCCTTGATTTCATTAATGATTGCATTATCTGGTGAGGAGCTACGCCAAGTAATCGGATGGTTGCTCGGTTCAGTATCGATGCGTGGTTGGCCTTACGTTCAGATGATCATTCCGTTTGTCATTATTGGCTCTATTATGCTTTGGACTCAAAGACGTGAGTTAAATGTTCTGTTATATGGTGAAGAACGTGCGAAGCATTTAGGTGTCAATGTTAAACGTAGTAAATATATTATTTTAGTAGGTGGATCCATGTTGACAGGAGCAGCGGTAGCTGTTTCTGGAACGATTGGCTTTGTTGGTTTAGTTGTTCCTCATATGACGAGAATGGTTTGGGGTTCAGATCATCGTCATTTATTGCCGTTATCATTTTTAAATGGGGCAACTTTGCTAATTATTTGTGATTTAATAGCAAGAACAATTATTATGCCAAGAGAGCTGCCGATTGGTGTCATTACTGCATTTATTGGGGCGCCCGTTTTTTCCTATATTTTTTATAAACAACGTAGAGGCAAGGGGGTACGGGCATGATTGTTGTTGAACATCTTTCCGGTGGTTATGAAGACGTACCGATCGTCCACGATATAAGTTTTTCCGTTGAAAAAGGTAAAATACTAGGGATTTTAGGGCCGAATGGTAGTGGGAAATCCACACTGTTAAAAGTAATAAGTGGCATACTACCAGCAATTGCAGGCACTGTATTAGTAGATGGTAAAAACAGTAGCTCTTACACTGCTCGTGCATTAGCAAAGAAGATGGCAGTGCTGCCACAATTACATGCTAATGCATTTTCAAACAGTGTAAGGGAGGCTGTATCGCTTGGACGTTATCCACATCAAACAGGCTTCTTTTCAAGCTGGTCTGCTCGTGATGAACAAGCAGTGCAACATGCAATGCTGCAAACAGGTGTAAAGCGCTATGAACAGACACCGATGGAATTTTTGTCGGGCGGTGAACAGCAAAGGGTTTTTGTCGCCCAAGCGCTTGCACAAACAGCGGAAATATTGCTGCTAGATGAGCCGACCAACCATCTAGATATTGCGCATCAACGTCAAATTTTAGATATGGTACGAAAGGAAGCAATAGAATGTGGTTTGACCGTTATTATGGTACTGCATGATATGAATTTAGCTTCTCTTTACTGTGATGAATTATTACTAATGGAGGAAGGACGGATGCGGGCATTTGGGGCGCCGCATGAAGTATTAGTCGCTTCGCAAATTGAAGATGTCTATCATGCTCGAGTGGCAACTTATGCACATCCAGAAATTCCAAAGCCTCAAATTACAATGATGCCAGCCACCGTTGAACATCAGCAACGTGCTGTCATTAAAAAAGAAAATTTCACTGTTACAGATCAGTACATTAAGCTTCAATCAGAGTTTCCTTTAAAAATGGTGTCCTCAGCTGTCCATAATCCGGGTATCGGTTGGTATGATTGTCTGTTAAATCGTTCTGTACCAATAGATTATGTGATTAATGATGTAAAGAGAGAGGTCGCTGAATTTTTACTAAAGGAGCACTTTTCATCTACAAGTACAGTCGTCATGTTAACAGCTGTCCCAACAAAACTTGTAGCTATTAACGAATTTCAAGCTTCTTTTGGTAGCGTTCTTGTAGCTGTTACGGCTGGGGTTGGTAATGCTGTTGATGTATCTCGTGCACATGAAAGACAAGATGAACCATATATTGGTACTATAAATACGTGGGTCATCGTGAATGGCTGTTTATCAGAAGAAGCGTTTTTCCAAGCAATGATGACAGCTAATGAGGCGAAAACAAAGGCATTGCAATCAGAAAATATTCGTGATGAGCTTAGTGGTACGATTGCAACAGGTACTGCTACAGATAGTTTATTGATTGCAGCGACACAAAAAGGGGAAGAAATGCTGTACGGCGGTCCCATTACTGATGTAGGTAAGATCATCGGTAGAGGTGTTTTTGAAACGACTGTGCAGGCAATAAAAAATTATCTTCATTCAGCAGATACACTTGCTGAATGAAGATAATGCCGCCGGCGGATGTCACGGATTTTCAAGGGAATGAATTGTGCGGGCACAATTCAAAATCCGGACGCATTGTTTATCTGTGCGAAAGCGTAGTGCTAACGTAGCGACAGCAACAATTACGCCAAGGCGAAATTGATAAAAAACAATTCTAGGAGATGAGAGAAATGAAGCTTTACACGAAAACAGGCGATACAGGGAAAACAAGTCTTATCGGTGGACGCGTTGACAAAGATAGCTTACGCGTAGAGACATATGGGGCCATCGATGAATTAAATTCTTTTATTGGTAAGGCTATTAGTGAACTAGATCGTGAGCTATTCAAGGATATTCTAATTGATTTAGAAACGATTCAGCATGAGCTTTTTGATGCAGGCGGAGACCTTGCTAATGTTATGAAGGAGCGTCATTATAAGCTTACAGAGCAGCCGATTGAAGTGTTGGAATCGCGTATCGATGCATTGTCAGATGAAGCACCACCGTTACAACGCTTTATTCTACCAGGCGGTGCACCAGCAGCTGCAACTTTACACATTGCTCGCACAGTAGCACGCCGAGCAGAGCGTCAAATGGTAACGCTTATGAAGGAAATCGAAGATGTACCGACAATTGTACAAAAATATTTAAACCGTCTATCTGATTATTTATTTGCGGTTGCACGTGTTGTGAATTTCCGATTGAATGTTGCGGATATTGAATATATTCGAAGCGGCAATGTGTTTAAAAAATAACTTGATCACTAAAAGTTGTGGATGAACTCTACGTTATTGTGATGAATTCGTTTTTCGAAGAATACTTTGAAGATTTATCGGAACAATTTTAGCTTTTATCGGAATAATTTTGGTTTTTACGAAAGGCTAAAGGCATCACGTTGAAATCTAGCACACTTGAAAAAGTCGATTTGTCATCAAAAACATGATGCAAATCGGCTTTTTGAATATCTGAAGACAATTAAAAGATAGATTCATAATATAAATGAATAAATCTCTATAGTGGTTAATAGCTCGCTTTGAAAATTCAGGGTGGCTTTTTATCTTGTAAAATGTAAGAATATAAAATTATCAGAAATATTTCCGTTTTATGTTGACTGAATGCTCACTCATTTATTAGAATAGGAATATAATGATTGAACTAGCAAATTTACTACAAAGAGAGAAACTTACGACAAACTAAAGGGGGGACCAACCATGAGTCCATTAGTAATTGCAAACATTGTTCTAACAGTCGTGGTTGTGCTTTATGCAGTAGGGTTATTTTTCTATCTGTTAAAAACACGCTATAAGTTTGTGCAATTGGGGAAAAAGGTTGAGTTTGATGAAAGTGTTCAAGAACGAATTCGTTATCTTATGGTCAATGTACTTGGCCAAAATAAGCTATTAAAAGATCCGAAGAGTGGTTTAATTCACGTTATGTTCTTCTATGGATTTTTGATGGTGCAGCTAGGTGCCATTGATTTAATTTGGAAGGGGTTAGCACCTGGATCACATTTGCCGCTTGGCATTTTCTATAGTGTGTTTACATTTTTCCAAGAGCTTGTAGTATTAATGATTTTAGTGGCGGTTGTGTGGGCATTTTACCGTCGTTATGTAGAAAAGCTAGTACGTCTAAAACGAGGCTGGAAAAATGGGCTTGTTTTAATATTCATTGGCGGGTTAATGGTATCCACATTACTTGCAAATGGTATGGGACTAATTTGGCATGGTGAAGAACTAACTTATACAGAGCCAGTTGCTTCTGGCATTGCTGCTATTTTTAGCTTCTTACCAGCATCAGCAGCGGCAGTTGTTTTCTATGTAATGTGGTGGGCGCACTTATTAATTCTATTAACATTCTTAGTGTATGTACCACAATCGAAGCACTTCCACTTAATTGTGAGTCCAATCAATGTGTACATGAACCGTTTAGATCGTACAGGTACTTTAACACCAATCGATTTTGAAGCATTAGAAAATGCTGAAGATGAAGAGGATATTCCAGCAATTGGTGTTGGACGTATTCAAGACTTCACACAAAAACAAATGCTAGATTTATATTCTTGTGTAGAGTGCGGACGTTGTACAAATATGTGTCCAGCGTCAGGGACAGGGAAAATGCTATCACCGATGGATTTAATCGTGAAGCTACGTGATCATTTAACATTTACAGGTGCTGTTGAGACAAAGCAAAAGCCTTGGGTACCATATCAATTCTTTGCTAAAACAAAGGGGAATCAGTTAGCGATGGCAGCTGGTGCTGAGGGGGCAGTTATTGAAGATATCTACAGCCCTTCTTTAATCGGCGAAGTCATTACAGAAGAAGAGATTTGGGCATGTACAACTTGCCGAAACTGTGAAGATCAATGCCCTGTTATGAATGAGCATGTCGATAAAATTATTGATTTACGCCGTTACTTAACAATGACTGAAGGAAAAGTAAACCCTGATGCACAACGCGCGATGACAAATATCGAACGTCAAGGCAATCCTTGGGGCTTAAACCGTAAAGAAAAAGAAAATTGGCGTGACTTAGATCCGACAATTCATATTCCAACAGTGAAAGAGCTGAAAAAATCAGGCGAAGAAATGGAATACTTATTCTGGGTAGGTTCAATGGGGGCATTTGATAACCGCTCACAAAAAATTGCCTTAGCATTCTGTCGTCTATTAAACGAGGCAGGCGTGAAGTTTGCGATTTTAGGAAATAAAGAGAAAAACTCTGGGGACACTCCACGTCGTTTAGGAAATGAGTTTTTATTCCAAGAGCTGGCGACAGCGAATATTGATGAATTTGAGAAAAACGACGTGAAGAAAATCGTTACGATTGACCCACATGCTTACAATATCTTTAAAAATGAATACCAAGACTTTGGCTGGAAGGGTGAGGTCTACCACCATACTGAACTATTGAATCAATTGATTGATGAAAATCGTCTAGCGTTAAATTACGAAGTTCATGAAACGATTGTGTTCCACGATTCTTGTTATTTAGGTCGTTATAACGATGTTTATGATGCACCACGTGAGATTTTACGAGGTATTCCAGGTATTAAGCTTGTGGAAATGGAGCGTAATCGTGAGGAAGCAATGTGCTGTGGCGCAGGTGGCGGCTTAATGTGGATGGAAGAGCATGTTGGCAACCGAATTAACGTAGCGAGAACAGAGCAAGCTTTAGCAACGAATGCTTCTGTCATTTCTTCTGGATGTCCTTACTGCTTAACGATGCTTGAGGATGGTACGAAGGCAAAAGAGGTTGAGGATACAATCGGTACATTCGATGTTGCAGAACTATTGGAGCGTTCAGTATTTGGTGAAAAAGTGAAAGCTGTCGAAGAATCTGTTGAAGAAGCAGCGGATGTAATGGTTGAAGAAGTAGTAGCTTCGGTGGACAGTGTCGAACAGAACGAGAAAGCAGAGACTAACGCAGAAAAATGATGGTTATTGCAGAAATATTTTAGTTATCTGAAAAATATAAATTGCACAATAAATAATTGTTTTGTAGAATAAGATTAAATGGAAATGGGAGTTAATGCCTCCGGCGGATGTCGCGGAATCGGGAAGGAGTTCTTAGGGGATGTTAGCCTAAAATCATCGCATCCATGCGATAACGGCTAACTGACCTGCATCGTGCAGGCCTAAGCACAAAGCCGATTCCGGACGCAATTATGCCGAGGCATAATTGATACTCCCATTTTTCATCGATAGAGGTCGAGCGAGCGTTCAGTCAACATTAATGCTCTTATACTTCTTCTAGAACGTAAAACAAAAGGGGTGTTTTACTTGAATAGAGCAGTAATTTTAGCAGGAGCAAGAACTGCATTTGGTAAGTTTGGGGGTTCACTATCAGCATTAAGCGCTAGTGATTTAGGCGCGATTGCCATAAAAGGGGCACTTGAGAAAGCGA
Organism: Lysinibacillus sp. G1-3; assembly: GCF_056322905.1. NCBI lineage: Bacteria > Bacillati > Bacillota > Bacilli > Caryophanales > Bacillaceae > Lysinibacillus > Lysinibacillus sp. G1-3. The sequence goes on along the minus strand of NZ_JBWHYQ010000013.1, from coordinate 78,016 downwards.
ATATTTCGCCTGATGAAGTGAATGAAGTAATTTTAGGCTCCGTTTTACAAGGGGGACAGGGCCAAATTCCTTCAAGGCAGGCTGCGATCAAAGCAAGCTTACCGATAGCAGTGAAAACAGAAACGATTAACAAAGTTTGTGCGTCAGGGATGCGTGCTGTAACACTAGCGGATCAGCTAATTCGATTAGGGGACGAAGAAGTAATAATCGCTGGTGGTATGGAATCTATGTCCAATGCACCGTATTATCTACAAAACGGTCGAACAGGCTTACGCATGGGCGATTCAACAATGGTAGATGGCATGCTATATGATGGCTTAACATGTGCTTTCGATAAGACAAGACCGCATATGGGAATCTACGGCAATGTAACGGCCAAAGAATATTCGTTAAGCCGTGAGGAGCAGGATGCTTGGTCTGTTCGCAGTCATGAACGTGCACTTGCAGCAATTGAGAAGGGTTACTTTGCTGAAGAAATCGTACCTGTGGAAATTCCACAACGTAAGGGAGAGCCGCTTCATGTCGATACGGACGAGGCACCAAGAGCTGGTACAACAATAGAGGTACTTGCAAAACTTAAGCCAGCCTTTGACAAGGATGGAACGATTACAGCAGGTAATGCACCTGGCGTTAACGATGGGGCATGTGCCTTAGTAGTAATGAGTGAGGAACGTGCAGCGCGTGAAGGAAGAGAGACGCTTGCGGTGATTATCGGCCATGAAGAGCTTGCGATTGAACCAGAGAACTTCCCGCAAACACCAGGGCTTGTCATTAACAAATTACTTAAAAAGACGGGGAAATCATTAGCTGATATTGATTTGATTGAAATCAATGAAGCATTTGCAGCAGTAGCTCTTGTCAGCAAGCAACTGGCGGATTTAGATGCTGAAAAGGTCAATGTTAACGGTGGTGCAGTTGCGTTAGGTCATCCAATCGGAGCATCTGGAGCACGCATTATTTTAACACTTGCTCATGAATTAAAACGTCGTGGCGGTGGTATCGGAATTGCTGCTATCTGCTCAGGTGGAGGGCAAGGCGATGCGATTATGATTGAAGTACCGAAAACAGGGGGACACGAATGATGGGAATTCAAAAAGTAATGGTTATTGGTGCAGGGCAAATGGGCTCTGGCATTGCACAAGTTTGTGCACAAGCTGGCTATGATGTAAAACTGAACGACATGAAACAAGAATTTTTCGAACGCGGTTTAGGAGTCATTACGAAAAACCTGACACGTGATGTCGAAAAGGGGCGTAAAACGGAGGATGAGAAGGCAGCCATTTTAGGTCGTATTAATATGTCACTAGATTTACAGGATGCTAGTGATGTAGATATTATCATCGAGGCAGCTGTGGAAAATATGGAAGTGAAGCAATCCATCTTTAAGCAAATTGATCAGATTGCACCGGCACACACCATTTTAGCTACGAATACATCATCTTTACCAATTACGGAAATTGCAGCTGTTACAAATCGTCCAGAGCAAGTGATTGGTATGCACTTTATGAATCCTGTACCTGTTATGAAGCTTGTAGAAATTATTCGAGGGTTAGCTACTAGTGATGAAGTCTACAAAGCAGTTGAAGACATGACAGTAAAACTATCGAAAACGCCGGTGGAAGTAAATGACTTCCCAGGTTTTATTTCGAATCGTATTTTATTACCAATGATTAATGAAGCGGTCTACGCATTGTATGAAGGGGTAGCATCGAAAGAAGCCATTGACGATGTAATGAAGCTAGGCATGAATCATCCGATGGGACCGTTAACATTGGCAGACTTTATTGGCCTTGATACATGTTTATCCATCATGGAGATTTTACATGAGGGCTTAGGCGATAGTAAATATAGACCTTGTCCATTGCTTCGTAAATATGTGGCAGCAGGATGGCTAGGTAAAAAATCCGGAAGAGGCTTTTACGTTTATGAATAATCCTATGGGGATGGGACGATTCAAATGAAATGAAATGCTACGGGACAACGTACAGGGGTGACATTATAGATGCATTTACAATTTACAGATGAACAAATAATGATGCGTGATATGGTTCGAAATTTCGCTCAGGATAAAATTGAACCGTGGGTAGAGCGTATGGAAGCAGGAGAGTTTCCGCGTGAACTCCTTGCGCAAATGGGAGAATTAGGTTTAATGGGGATTACAACGCCTGAGGAATTAGGCGGCTCAGCGATGGATTTCACATCGTACATAATTGCGATCAATGAACTATCAAAGGTTAGCGCAGTAATGGGTGTTATTTTATCCGTGCATACTTCGGTTGGAACAAATCCTATCATTTATTTCGGTAACGATGAACAGAAGAAACGCTATGTTCCAAAGCTTGCTGCGGGTGAATATTTAGGGGCATTTTGTTTAACAGAGCCTAGCGCTGGTTCTGACGCTGGCTCTTTACAATCCAAAGCGGTGCGAGATGGAGATGAATATGTCATCAATGGCTCCAAGGTGTTTATTACAAACGGTGGAGAAGCAGATGTTTATATTGTCTTTGCCTCAACGAATCCTGCTGGAAAAACACGTGGTATTTCAGCATTTATAGTTGAAAAAGGAACACCAGGCTTAATCATAGGTAAAGATGAACATAAAATGGGCTTACATGGCTCACGTACAGTTCAACTAACATTCGACAACTGTCGTATTCCAGCTGCAAACCTTCTTGGGGAGGAAGGGGAAGGCTTTAAAATTGCAATGGCTAACTTAGACGTTGGACGTATTGGAATCGCAGCTCAATCTCTAGGCATTGCCGAAGCGGCGCTAGAGGCAGCTACTGCGTATGCAAAAGAACGTGTCCAATTTGGAAAGCCTATTGCAGCGCAACAAGGGGTTGGCTTCAAGCTTGCTGATATGGCAACTGCTGTAGAGTCAGCAAAATTACTAGTTTTTCGAGCAGCAGATTTACGCACAAAAGGGTTGCCATGCGGAGCCGAGGCCTCGATGGCGAAACTTTTTGCCTCTCGTACAGCCGTGCAAACAGCGATAGACGCTATACAAATTTTTGGTGGCTATGGCTATACAAAAGACTATCCTGTAGAACGCTATTTCCGAGATGCAAAGGTGACAGAAATATACGAGGGTACAAGCGAAATTCAAAAGCTAGTCATTAGTAAACATTTACTTAAATAAAGTCTGATGTTATTGCGAAGTTGATTTTTCAAGGATGATTGACGATTGTACAGGGAAGACCGTTAATCCCGCGAAACATCATCACATATAGAAATCAACAAAACTGAGTCTAACGAAAAAGGGGAAATGGACAATGAACTTTCAATTAACAGAAGAGCATGAGCAATTACGTGAAATGATTCGTGATTTTGCTATGAATGAAGTAGCACCAACAGCAGCTGAACGTGACGAGAACGAAGAGTTTGACCGTGCAATTTTCGATAAAATGGCAGAGCTAGGCTTAACAGGTATTCCATGGCCAGAAGAATACGGCGGTGCAGGCTTTGATTATCTTGCATATGTCATTGCAGTAGAAGAATTATCACGTGTATGTGCTTCAACAGGGGTAACTTTGTCAGCACATACTTCACTTGCGGGTTGGCCGATTTTTAAATTCGGTAATGAAGAACAAAAACAAAAATACCTTCGTCCAATGGCAGAAGGTAAACATATCGGTGCTTACGGCTTAACGGAGCCAGGATCAGGTTCGGATGCTGGTGGCATGAAAACATATGCAAAACGTGATGGCGATGACTATATTTTAAACGGCTCGAAAATCTTCATTACAAACGGTGGAGTAGCAGATACATATGTTGTATTTGCAGTAACAGATCCAGAAGCTAAACATGGCACATCTGCTTTTATCGTTGAAGCAGGCTTTGAAGGCTTCTCGGTAGGGAAGAAGGAGAAAAAACTAGGTATTCGTTCATCTCCTACAACTGAAATTATTTTTGATAACTGTCGCGTTCCGAAAGAAAACCTGCTTGGAGCTGAGGGAGAAGGCTTCAAAATTGCGATGACAACACTTGATGGAGGACGTAATGGTATTGCCGCACAAGCTTTAGGGATTGCGCAAGGTGCATTGGATGCAGCGGTTGAATACGGTAAAGAGCGTGTGCAATTTGGTAAGCCGATTACTGCTAACCAAGGTATATCCTTTAAGCTTGCAGATATGGCAACTCAAATTGAAGCATCTCGACTGCTTACATACCAAGCGGCTTGGTTAGAATCGAATGGTCTACCTTATGGTAAGGCGTCTGCAATGGCAAAATTAATGGCTGGGGATACGGCGATGAGTGTAACGACTGAGGCGGTTCAAGTCTTTGGTGGATATGGTTATACGAAGGATTATCCAGTTGAGCGCTTCATGCGTGATGCAAAAATCACACAAATTTACGAAGGTACACAAGAGATTCAACGACTTGTTATCTCTCGTATGTTGACAAAGTAACGTATGACAGAAAAAGATAAAAGACCCCAAGTACAGTCAACAGTAAAAGATGAAAATCTCATCGCCATTCGTCGAGAACAGATGATAGAGGGAGCCATTAAATTATTTAAAGAAAAAGGGTTTCACCGTGCCACAACGAGAGAAATCGCAAAAGCTGCAGGCTTTAGTATCGGAACATTATATGAATATATTCGTACGAAGGAAGACGTCCTTTACCTTGTATGTGATAGTATTTATCACCATGCGATGGGGCGACTTTCAAGTTTTGAAATTAAGGCAGGAACGATTGAAGAGCTAAAGGAAATGATTCGAGAGTATTTCTTGCAAATTGATAGTTTGGTTGATGAGCTGACAATCATGTATCAGGAAACAAAATCGCTGTCGAAAGAAGCACAACGCTATGTATTTAGTAAAGAGTTTGAGATGGTTGCTACTTTTGAGCGATTACTAAAACGCTGTGTGCAGTCAGGTGAAATAACGATGACAGATAAACAAATTCACTTAGCAGCAAATAATTTAGTCGTTTCTGGACAAAGCTGGGCATTCCGTAAATGGGCGCTCCATCGTCAGCACTCGATTGACGAATTTATTGAAATGCAAATAACATTGTTCATTTCAGGCATAAAGGGGTTCTAATAAGTTCTGTAAAGGGGTTGTCGGTAATTGCATAAAGCGACATTGCAATTACCGATTTTTTTATAAATAGAAAGCTGTTTCATCACACAAAGGTGTAATTGATTAAGGGGAGAAAGTGGGGATTTCATATGACAAAGGTAGAAGTATATCGTCCAAAAAATCACGTGCGTTTTGTTACAGCATCAAGTCTATTTGATGGACATGATGCTTCGGTTAACATTATACGACGTATTTTGCAATCAAGCGGTGTAGAGGTAATCCATTTAGGGCATAACCGCTCCGTGGAAGAAGTCGTAAATGCTGCGATTCAAGAGGATGCGCAAGGTATTGCAGTATCATCTTATCAAGGCGGACATATGGAATACTTTAAATATATGTATGATTTGCTGCGTGAAAAAGGGGCGCCACATATTAAAATTTATGGTGGTGGCGGTGGTGTTATTTTACCGCGTGAAATTAAAGAGCTACATGCTTACGGGATTGCTGGGATTTTCTCACCAGAGGATGGGCGTGTTTTAGGATTACAAGGGATGATTAATGAGAAAATTAAAGGAACTGATTTCCCAACTGCTATAGGTAGCTATCAAGAAAAGCTGGATGCTCTATCAACAGAAACACCTGAAATTTTAGCAAACTTATTAACTGCGGCTGAATCGAATGAAGATGAAGAAACGAAAAAGATGCTAGCGGAAGCTCGCAAACGCTCAAAAGGGACGCCTGTATTAGGTATTACGGGAACAGGTGGTGCAGGTAAATCTTCCTTAACAGATGAATTAATTCGTCGTTTCTTGAAAGAGTTTCCGGATAAGCGCGTAGCTATTCTGTCTGTCGATCCGACAAAGCAAAAGACAGGTGGGGCTTTACTTGGTGACCGAATTCGTATGAATGCGATTTTCAATAATCGCGTATATATGCGTAGTTTAGCAACTCGTGGATCTCGTACAGAGCTTACTGCTTCCATTGGAGACGTGCTAGATGTAACGCGTGTAGCGGGCTATGATTTAATCATTGTTGAAACAAGTGGTATTGGTCAGGGTGACGCGGAAATTACAAAATACACTGATCTATCTATGTACGTAATGACAAGTGAATTTGGTGCGCCTACACAGCTTGAGAAAATTGACATGATTGATTTTGCGGATGTGATTGCCATCAATAAATTTGAACGCAAAGGCTCTGAGGATGCACTACGTCAAGTGCAGAAGCAATATCAACGTTCTCGAGAGCTTTGGGATGAATCACTTGATAATATGCCTGTGTACGGTACGATTGCTAGTCAATTTAATGATAAAGGAACGAATGCTTTATTTGCAGCATTAGTAAATATCATTAATACGAAGACAGGTAGTCATTGGGAGACGGGTTATGAGCAATTTGCGAAAACGCAAAAGCAAGATGTGATTATTCCAAACGACCGTCGTTATTATTTACGAGAACTCACGGACACTGTGCGTGGCTATCATAAAAAATCAGAGCAACAGGTGGAATTTGCTCGCCGTCTATTCCAGTTAGAGGGATCTATTGAAACGATTAAGGAAAAGGCGCCAAATGATGCATTAATCGCATCTCTTACTTCTTTAGCGGAAGGTGTCAGAGATGAATTAACGGCTGAGTCTAAACGTATTTTAGATAATTGGCATGCTTTAAAAGAAGCGTATGCTGGAGATGAATTAGTAACGAAAGTACGAGATAAGGAAATACGAACAATTTTAAAGACAACGAGTTTATCAGGTACGAAAATTCCTAAAGTAGCCTTGCCGAAATTCGTAGATTATGGTGAAATTTTACGCTGGGTTTATAAAGAAAATGTACCTGGTGAATTCCCGTATACAGCAGGGGTATTCCAATTTAAGCGTGAAGGGGAAGATCCGAAGCGACAATTTGCTGGCGAAGGAACGCCTGAGCGTACGAATAAACGATTCCATTATTTATCAAAGGATGATGATGCGAAACGTTTATCAACAGCATTTGATTCGGTAACGCTATATGGGGAGGATCCAGATTACCGACCTGATATTTATGGAAAGGTTGGAGAGTCGGGTGTTTCTATTTGTACGTTAGAAGATATGAAAAAGCTATATGCAGGCTTTGATTTATGTGCACCATCAACTTCTGTATCGATGACAATTAACGGTCCAGCACCGGTTATTTTGGCAATGTTCATGAATACGGCTATTGATCAGCAAGTGAAACTACGTGAGAAAGAACTGGATCGACCTTTAACGGTTGAAGAATTTACGGAGACACGCGAGAAAACATTACAGGTTGTACGCGGAACCGTGCAAGCAGATATTTTAAAGGAAGATCAAGGGCAAAATACATGTATATTCTCAACAGAGTTTGCGTTACGTATGATGGGAGATATTCAGCAATACTTTATCGATCATAAAGTTCGTAATTATTACTCTGTATCTATTTCTGGTTACCATATTGCCGAAGCTGGTGCGAATCCAATTTCACAGTTGGCCTTTACATTAGCAAATGGCTTTACGTATGTAGAATATTATTTAAGTCGAGGAATGAATATTGACGACTTTGCGCCAAATCTATCATTCTTCTTCTCTAATGGACTTGATCCAGAGTACACAGTTATTGGACGCGTAGCTCGCCGTATTTGGGCAATTGTTATGCGTGATAAGTACGGCGCCAATGAACGAGCGCAAAAATTGAAATATCATATTCAAACATCTGGACGTAGTTTGCATGCACAGGAGATTGACTTTAATGATATCCGCACAACGTTACAGGCGTTAATGGCATTACAGGATAACTGTAATTCATTGCATACGAATGCATATGATGAAGCTATTACAACGCCTACAGAAGAATCTGTACGTCGTGCGATGGCTATTCAAATGATTATTACGAAGGAACATGGCTTAGCGAAAAACGAAAATCCATTACAAGGAGCGTTTATCGTAGAAGAATTAACAGATCTTGTAGAAGAAGCGGTACTAGAAGAGTTTGATCGTATCAATGATCGTGGTGGCGTACTAGGTGCAATGGAAACACAATATCAACGTGGTAAGATTCAAGAGGAATCTATGCACTACGAGATGCTAAAGCATTCAGGTGAGTTACCAATCATTGGTGTTAACACATACTTAAATCCAAATCCGCCTTCTGAAGATGAAATTAACAATATGGAAATTGCGCGTGCATCAACGGAAGAAAAAGAGACGCAAATTCGTAATCTACATGCTTTCTGGAAGCAACATGAAGGCGAGAATTCAGCAGCTCTTGCTCGTTTACAACAAGTAGCTGTAAACAACGGTAATATTTTCGCTGAGCTTATGGAAACCGTAAAAGTCGCTAGCTTAGGGCAAATCACGAATGCTTTATACGAGGTAGGCGGACAATATCGTCGTAATATGTAATGATCGTTAACGTTTATTCTATTTTGTACAAAATGTTTGTATAGTTTTAAGTGCCTAGTCTTAGGATTAGGCACTTCTTTTTATTTCCGTTATAATAGAAATGTAAAAAAAAGGGGAGACGCAATAGATGATGAAATCGGCTATTAACTACATCATTATTTTAGCTTTGGTGGTAGGAGTTATTTTCCTGTATGATAAGCAAATTGGCGCTGTTCCTTTACTATTATTATCTGTCTATTTGTTTTACTTGGGGATAAAAAAGATGCGTGATATAAAAAACAGTAATTGAAGCTAGCAATGAGGATAATACTTTGTATATAATGGGTATTATGCTTATGATGGGAAGTTACTTTTGTGCGGCCTTTTTTTGCTGCGCTCCGAAAATAAAGCTATATGAATTTTAAAACGTCCAATGTGATGAGAGAAAGGAAGTGCACGAATGAATTTTCGTGAAATGACAAAAGAACAATTAGCGGAAGAATCGTTAATTAACTTAGCTTATGCAATTTTAAATGAAAAACGTGCCTCAGTGTCTTTTAATGACTTATTAACAATTATTCAAGAGCTTGTTGGCTATAGTGATGAGGAAATAAAAGCTCGCCTACTACAATTTTACACGGATATAAATGTAGATGGCCGCTTCTTATTTAATCAAGAAACAGGCTGGGGCTTACGTGAATGGTATAAAGTTGAACAGATTGAAGAAGAAACAGCTCCATCTGTTAAAACGCATAAGAAAAAATCTAAAGCAGCCCTTGAGGATGAAGAAGATTTAGAAGAAGATTTAGAAGAAGAAGATATTGACTTTGATGAAGATTATGAAGAATTCGTTGAAGAAGATCTAGATGAAGAAGAAGAAGAAGATGAAGCAGATGATAAAGAAGATATCGACTTTGATGAAGAAGATTTAGAAGACATCGATGAAGAAATCGATGAAGACTTTATCGATGAAGAAGAAGATGAATTTGAAGAAGAGGATGAAGTCTAATTTATTTTAGCAAACATCCGCTAAAATAAGTTAGTAAGCCTTCTGAGGATGTCATGGAAATCGAGGTATAATTTGATGATAATTACTCTTTGAAATTTTCTTTCTTTTATCCTTGTAGTAAAAAATCTTGACTTCTATCACGGTTCCGTTTAATCTTTTACTTGGGCTCCTTATTAAAGGAGAAAGACCGTGTATGTAATACGCTCCCCCTGCAAACCTATGCAGGAGGAGCGTTTTTTTATTTTTTAACTTTATTCAATCAAGTTCTCCCATGTTTATAATTACGGAATGAATAGTAAGGCGCTAAATTATTCATGATGTATAGTAAGCGGTGATTGAATATATGTTAAATCTTTTTAAAAGGAAAGTAGAAAAGAGATAGAAACGATGACAGCTTCGAATCGACTACATATTTGTAGGCATTCTCGGCTTTTCTTATTTTAGGGATGAGAAATATTTATTTTCTTAGCCTGTCAAAACATTGGCATCAATGCTTAGAATCGGCATGTGGCGTGAATGTACTTTTCTTACTAACAATTTCTAGTACAACATAAGGAGGAATTTTTTCATGACAAAGTATATTTTTGTAACAGGTGGGGTTGTGTCTTCACTTGGAAAAGGGATTGTAGCAGCATCTCTAGGTCGTTTATTAAAAAATCGCGGATTAGAAGTGACGATTCAAAAATTTGACCCATATATCAATATTGACCCAGGTACAATGAGTCCTTATCAACATGGTGAGGTATTCGTAACAGATGATGGCGCAGAAGCTGACTTAGACTTAGGTCACTACGAACGTTTCATTGATATTAACCTAGGAAAACATTCTACAGTAACATCAGGTCGTGTTTATCAATCTGTATTACAAAAAGAACGCCGTGGTGATTACAACGGTGGAACAGTGCAAGTAATTCCTCATATTACAAATGAAATCAAAGATCGTATTCAACGCGCTGGTCGCGAAACTAACGCAGACGTAGTTATTACAGAAGTAGGCGGAACAGTTGGGGACATCGAATCATTACCATTCCTTGAAGCAATTCGCCAAATGAAAACGAACTTAGGCCATAACAACGTAATGTACGTTCATTGTACGCTTATTCCTTACATTAAAGCTGCAGGTGAGCTTAAAACAAAACCAACTCAGCACTCTGTAAAAGAATTACGTTCTTTAGGTATTCAACCAAATATTATCGTTGTCCGCACAGAGCAAGAAGTGCCACAAGATATGAAAGAAAAACTAGCTTTATTCTGTGATGTACAGCCACACGAAATTATTGAATCTCGTGATGCAGAGCATTTATATGAAGTACCATTAAACCTACATGCACAAGATATTGATGATATCGTACTTGACCATTTTGGCATTGAAGCACCAGAAGCGGATATGGAAGAATGGCGCGAGCTTGTAGCAAAAGTGAAGAGCTTACCAAATAAACGAAAAGTAGCATTAGTAGGTAAATATGTAGAACTACAAGATGCTTACATTTCTGTTGTAGAAGCATTAAAACATGCAGGCTATGCATTTAATTCTGATATTGAAATTGACTGGATTAATGCAGAGCATGTAGATGCTGACAATGTTGCTACGCTATTAAAAGGTGCTGACGCTATTTTAGTTCCAGGTGGTTTCGGCGATCGTGGAGTTGAAGGTAAAATTTTAGCGACACAATATGCTCGCGAAAATAATGTACCATTCTTAGGTATTTGCCTAGGTATGCAACTGGCAACAGTAGAATTTGCTCGTAACGTGCTTGGTTTACAAGGAGCGCATTCAACAGAGCTAGATTCACAAACACAATACCCAATTATTGACTTCTTACCAGATCAAAACGACAATGTCGACATCGGTGGTACATTACGTTTAGGTTTATATCCATGTAAGTTAAAAGAAGGCTCGAAGGCAAGCCAAGCGTATGGTCAAGAGCTTGTTTATGAGCGTCACCGTCATCGTTATGAATTTAACAATGAATATCGTGAAGCGATGGAAGCAGAAGGTCTTGTCTTCTCAGGTACAAGTCCTGACGGAAAATTAGTAGAAATTATCGAGTTACCAGAAAATAATTTCTTCGTAGCATGCCAATTCCACCCAGAATTAGTATCACGCCCAAACCGTCCACAGCCATTGTTCCGTGATTTTATCGGAGCAACATTTAAATAATACAAAAAAGAGTTGTCTCACGTGCTGAGACAACTCTTTTTTTAGCTCTTCGGCAAAACGAGATTATTCCGATAAAAGCTAAAATTGTTCCGATAAAACTTCAAAGTATTCCTATATAAAAAGAGTTGTCTCTAGTGCTGAGACAACTCCTCTTATAGATTCTTTATAGCTCTTCGTCATCAAGACCAAGCATTTCATCATACGCAATTTTTACGGCTTCATAAACAAAAAGGGCAGCAATAGCGTGTGGTACAACTATGCGCTCACCTAAATCGTTCGGTAATAAACCACCTCGCATGCGTGTTGAAATATACGTATACGCTAAATCTGCCAGTGGATTTTCGGCATTAGCCACTTCGCTAGCAACGGCTGCAAATGGAATAAACTGATTATTTAATTGCTGTGCTAATGCTAATGCATCCTCATCGTGTGCGCTACGTGTAAAAATGCATACACGATCTGCTTCTGTGATTACTGTATCTTTTGTCCAAGGGACTAACTTCGTAAAACGTTCCACAGCTTGAAATGCATTTAATTCGACAACTTGCATTTCGCCAAAGCATGCGAAATAGACATTACCTTCACTAATACCCGCTTGCGCAAGTAATCGCGCTGTTTCTTCAATTGCTTCCTCTTCATTTTGTGATATTCTTTGTAATAAACCACTTAGTTGTGTTGTTAATATTTTTGACATAGTCCCACCTCAATCAATATTATAGGTTTGAAAAGAGCATAAAGCAAAAGTAGATAATTTATAATAATAGAAGGTATTAATAGGTTAAAGGAGAATATTACATAATAGAGAGAATTTTACGTAAAAATAATAACTAAAAAAGGGCGGAATGAAATGTGAAACGAGTACTAATTGTCGATGATCAACCAGGAATTCGTTTACTTTTAAATGAAGTGTTGAAAAAAGAAGGTTACGGTACATATTTAGCTGCAAATGGTATGGAAGCACTGAAGTATGCTGAGGAAGAGGAAATAGATTGTGTCCTGCTAGACATGAAAATTCCAGGAATGGATGGCATAGAAATTTTAAAGCACTTAAAAGAGCGATGGCCACAACTTCCAGTTTTCATGATGACAGCATATGGTGAATTGGACGTTGTACAGGAGGCATTAGATTTAGGAGCTATTCGATATTTTACTAAGCCTTTTGATATTTTTGAAGTGCGTGATGAGGTTAATAAAATAGTAAGTGCTTAGATGAACAGGCAGTGGTCAACACCGCCTGTTTTTCTTGGTTATTATAGAAGTTTTCTACCATTTTACTATTATTTTGCTTCCACAATAAATGACTCATCACCATAACGAGGGGGTGATTTCCGTCCGATGATCCTCTTTTATTTTTCTGCAGTATTGAGATTTATCGACCAACTTTTTATATTGATCACCCAACTTTTGATAAATATCGACATCTACCTTCATGTAACACTATTTGATCGTACTGTGGCTAACCTTCGTTCCGTTAACACTGCAAAACGGTTGGACGCTGTCGCTCCGCTTTCACGTAACCTTCGTTTCGTTGCACTACACAACGGTTGGCACTGCCGCTACGTTGCACTTCGCTTTCGTGCAGAAAACAAAGTAACCTGAAATGCTTTTCAGGTTACTTTGTTTTTGCTATGATTAAATAGCATATCTATGTAGAAAAGATAGTCCTAAGAGGAGGATTTTTAGTATGGCATTAGTATCTATGAAAGAGATGTTAATTAAAGCAAAAGCAGAAGGTTATGCGGTTGGTCAGTTCAACATTAACAACCTTGAGTGGACTCAAGCAATTTTACAAGCAGCAGAAGAGGAAAAATCTCCAGTTATTCTAGGCGTTTCTGAAGGTGCAGGAAAATATATGGGCGGATTTATTTCCGTTGTACACATGGTAAAAGGTTTAATGGAATCTTATGGCACTACGGTACCTGTAGCTATTCACCTTGACCATGGTTCAAGCTTTGAAAAATGTAAAGAAGCTATTGATGCAGGCTTTACTTCTGTAATGATCGATGCTTCTCATCATCCATTTGAGGAAAACGTTGCGACTACTTCAAAAGTAGTTGAGTATGCTCATTCGAAAGGTGTTTCTGTTGAAGCTGAGCTTGGCACAGTAGGCGGTGACGAGGATGGCGTAATCGGTGGTATTATGTACGCTGATCCAGAAGAATGCCGTAAAATGGTTGAGATGACAGATATCGATTGTTTAGCGCCAGCACTTGGCTCTGTACATGGTCCTTATAAAGGCGAACCAAACTTAGGCTTTAAAGAAATGGAAGAAATCTCAAACTTAGCAGACCTTCCATTAGTATTACATGGTGGTACAGGTATCCCAACAAAAGATATTCAACGTTCAATTTCATTAGGTACAGCAAAAATTAACGTCAATACTGAAAATCAAATTGCTGCTACAAAAGTAATTCGTGAAGTTCTTGAAAACGATAAAGTTGTTTATGATCCTCGTAAATTCCTTGCACCAGCACGTGAAGCGATTAAAGCGACAGTTATTGGGAAAATCCGTGAATTTGGCAGTGCGCAAAAAGCATAATTTTAGTATCTAATACGCAAAAAAAACAGAGATGAATACACATATAAGAGAAGTGTTGATGTTGTTATCGACCTTCTCTTGTTTTTGAAATAAAAAATTTTTGGCAAAAATTTAAATAGCAGGCTTATCCCAAAAGTTGTATAGTAAATTGATTGCCGTTCCAACTGATTGGTCCTAAGAAAGTGCCCAGTCAGAACGGAAATCAACTTCAAGTAGGATGATGAGTCAAAACAGTGATTAGGAGGAAAAAATAATGAAATTTTTTATAGATACAGCAAACTTTGAAGAGATTAAAGAAGCACACGCATGGGGTATTTTATCAGGTGTTACAACAAACCCATCATTAGTTGCAAAAGAAGAGAATGTTTCTTTCCATGATCGACTTCGTGAAATCTCAGAGCTTGTAGATGGCTCAGTGAGTGGGGAAGTAATCGCTCTAGATGCAGAAGGTATGATTAAAGAAGGCTTAGAATTGGCTGAAATTGCTCCGAATATTACAGTTAAACTGCCAATGACTCCAGCAGGCTTAGAGGCATGTCGCTTCTTTGCAGACAAAGGTATTAAAACGAACGTAACATTAATCTTTAGTGCCAACCAAGCATTAATGGCTGCTCGTGCAGGTGCTACATATGTATCACCATTTATCGGTCGTTTAGATGATATGGGTCAAAACGGTGTAGAACTAATTGAAACGATTGCAGATATTTTCACAATCCATAATATCGATACGCAAATTATTGCTGCATCTATTCGTCATCCGCAACATGTAACAGCTGCAGCACTTGCAGGTGCACATATTTCGACTACTCCATTTAAAGTATTAAAGCAACTTTTCAATCATCCACTAACGGAAAAAGGAATTGAAGGATTTTTAGCGGATTGGAATAAGAGAAAAGGCGAATAATAAGATTATATAGTGAGCCAATTGCAGAAAAAATTACTTTCCAATCATGAGGGAGAACGCAAAATGGATGTTTATAAAATTACAGGCGAAAATCGCCTACAGGGTACAATAAAAGTTAGTGGTGCAAAAAATAGTGCAGTCGCCTTAATTCCTGCATCGATTTTGGCGAACTCTCCAGTGACAATTGGAGGGTTACCAGAAATTTCTGATGCGTGGACGTTAAAGGCATTATTAGAGGAAATCGGTGGGGAAGTGTCATTTGAGGATGGCGTAATGACAATTGATCCAACGGAAATGATTGCTTTACCATTACCGAACGGCAACGTGAAAAAACTTCGTGCTTCCTATTACTTAATGGGAGCCATGCTTGGGCGTTTTAAAAAAGCTGTGATTGGTTTACCGGGAGGCTGCTTCTTAGGGCCACGTCCTATTGATCAACATATTAAAGGCTTTGAGGCATTGGGTGCGAAAGTTACGAATGAGCATGGAGCGATTTATTTACGTGCTGATGAATTAATTGGTGCCAAAATATTTTTAGACGTTGCCAGTGTGGGAGCAACCATTAATATTATGTTAGCTGCTGTTCTTGCAAAAGGACGTACGGTTATTGAAAATGCAGCAAAAGAACCAGAGATTATTGATGTAGCAACTCTTCTTACTAACATGGGAGCTAATATTAAAGGTGCGGGTACTAGTGTTATCCGTATTGAAGGCGTAGAGGAGCTTCATGGTACGGAGCATACAATTATTCCAGATCGTATTGAAGCTGCTACGTTTATGATAATGGCTGCCGCTTTAGGTGAAGGCATTACCATTGATAATGTTATTCCATTGCATTTAGAGGCAATTATTGCAAAGCTTCGTGAAATGGGTGTGAAAATCGAAATTGATGAAGAAAGTATTTTTGTGCCCAAAACGGACCTTTCCTTATTGCAGGCCGTCGATGTAAAAACATTAGTGTATCCAGGGTTCCCGACTGATATTCAGCAACCACTTTCTGTATTAATGTCTCAAGCATTTGGTTCCTCAAAGATAACAGATACGATTTATACAGCTCGATTTAAGCATATTGATGAACTTCGTCGTATGAATGCCATTGCACGCGTTGAAGGAAATACAGCTATTATTACAGGCCCTAATAAATTACAAGGTTCAACTGTAACAGCTACAGACCTTCGTGCTGGTGCTGCATTAGTATTAGCAGGGCTTTTAGCTGAAGGTGAAACAGAAATTCACGATATCTATCATATTGAACGTGGGTATAGCTCACTTATTGAGAAATTACGTGATTTAGGCGCTGATATTCGACGTGAAACAATAATGGCACGCGTAGCAGAGACAAAGGAATAATGAGAGCTAAAAGTTTTGAACTAACTATGTTACAATAGAGGTAATTTGAATGTTTCGGCGAAGAAACATGCCGATAACGGGAGGCAAATAAGACAATGGAACGTAGTTTATCGATGGAAGTAGTACGAGTAACAGAGGCAGCAGCAATCGCATCCGGGAAATGGATGGGTCGCGGTTTAAAAATTGAGGCAGATGATGCAGCAACGACAGCGATGCGCGTAATGTTCGATACAATTCCAATGCATGCTACAGTAGTGATTGGTGAAGGTGAAATGGATGAAGCGCCAATGCTTTATATTGGTGAAGAGCTTGGCTTACGCAATGGTGGTCCTAAAGTAGATATTGCAGTTGACCCATTAGAAGGTACGAATATTGTAGCGAAGGGTACAAATGGTGCAATGACAGTTCTTGCTATTGCAGATAAAGGGAATCTGTTAAACGCGCCTGATATGTACATGGAGAAAATTGCAGTAGGACCAGAAGCGGCTGGTAAGGTAGATATTAACGCTTCTGTTACGTATAATTTATTACAAGTAGCGAAAGCTAAAAATAAAGATATTTCGGACGTAGTAGCTACACTTTTAGATCGACCACGTCACCAAGCAATTGTTGATGAAATCCGAGAAGCTGGAGCACGTATTAAATTTATTCAAGACGGTGACGTTGGAGCGGCTATCAATACTGCTTTTGATGAAACTGGCATTGATATTATGTTTGGTACAGGTGGTGCACCAGAGGGTGTTATTTCAGCTGTTGCTTTAAAATGTCTAGGTGGAGACTTCCAAGCGAAGCTAGTGCCAGAAGATGCTGAACAGTTAGAACGCTGCGAAAAAATGGGTGTAGACGTAGAAAAAGTTCTTTATTTAGATGACCTAGTTAAAGGTGACGATGCTATTTTTGCAGCGACTGCTGTAACAGATTGTGAGCTATTAAAAGGTGTTCAGTATAAAGGAGCCTACGCATTAACTCATTCAGTAGTTATGCGAGCTAAATCTGGAACTGTACGATTTGTAGAAGGTCGTCATGCTCTTGATAAAAAACCTAGCTATAAATAAAATTTTCTTCTAAAATATACCTAGTGCATCTTTTTTGCACTAGGTACCTTCTTCTAAATTTTCAACCATCCCATAGTTTTATAAGGCCATGTTATGCTTCAATGCTTTGCCTAGTTAATTGAAGTATCTATCGCCCTGCTTAATTTCTAACGAACAACTGAAAATACTGACAGGTACGAAAAGATTAACTTTATCTTCATGTAGCAAAATGCTATTGTATTGAAAGTAAAGTGTAACAATTATGCCAAGGTGATATAGGCCTATCGCAAAAAACTTCTATGAAAACCCCAAAAATGAAAATTATATTTTGAAAAAGACTGGAGTTGTGCACATGTCTGCATTGACAATCGCTCAATTAGAAAACATGACGTTAAAGGAGCTTTATGCCCTAGCACGCCAATATAAAATTTCATATTATAGCAAGCTAACGAAAAAAGAATTAATATTTGCTATTTTGAAAACTCGTTCGGAGCAAGAAGGCTATTTCTTTATGGAAGGTGTACTAGAAATTGTTTCGCAAGAAGGCTTTGGCTTCCTTCGACCAATTAACTACTCTCCAAGTAAAGAGGATATTTATATTTCTGCTTCTCAGATTCGTCGTTTTGACCTACGAAATGGGGACAAGGTATCTGGTAAAGTACGTCCACCTAAAGAAAATGAACGCTATTATGGACTACTACAAGTAGACGCTGTTAACGGTGAAGACCCAGAAGTAGCTAAAGAACGTGTGCATTTCCCTGCATTAACGCCTTTATATCCTGATCGACAAATTAAGCTTGAAACTACACAGCGCAATTTATCGACGCGTATTATGGATTTAGTGGCACCTGTAGGCTTCGGGCAGCGTGGATTGATCGTCGCACCACCAAAAGCAGGGAAAACGTCATTATTAAAAGAAATCGCGAATGCGATAACAACTAATTATCCAGATGCAGAGTTAATTGTATTACTAATTGACGAACGCCCTGAGGAAGTAACTGATATTGAACGTTCAGTGAATGCTGATGTAGTGAGCTCGACTTTCGATGAGGTTCCAGAAAATCATGTGAAAGTTGCAGAAATTGTGTTAGAACGTGCACGCCGCTTAGTTGAGCATAAGCGTGATGTTATTATTTTAATGGATTCTATTACACGTTTAGCACGAGCGTATAACTTAGTTATTCCTCCGAGCGGTCGTACGCTTTCAGGTGGTATTGACCCTGCGGCGTTCCATCGACCAAAACGATTCTTCGGTTCGGCACGTAATATTGAAGAAGGCGGTAGTTTAACAATTTTAGCGACTGCTTTAGTAGATACAGGATCTCGTATGGATGAGGTCATTTATGAAGAATTTAAAGGAACAGGTAACCTAGAGCTGCATCTTGATCGCCAATTAGCAGAGCGTCGTATTTTCCCTGCGCTGGATATCCGCCGTTCAGGTACACGTAAGGAAGAGCTTCTACTTGAGCCTGAGCAACTTGAAAAGCTATGGGCAATTCGTAAAACATTCTCGGACGCACCTGATTTCGCGGAGCGCTTCATGAAAAAATTACGTACAACAAAATCAAATGAAGAATTCTTTGATAAGCTAAATGAAGATATGAAAAAAGCTACTAAAGGCAAAGGCCTACTATAACCATGAATCACCATTGACTAGCAATAGTCGATGGTGATTTTTTTATTTAATCTAAAATAATTGAAATTGAGAATCATTATCAATATAATAGTTCCATATAATTCTATTTTTAAAAGGAGACGGAAATGAATTATGACGCTTATATGCTTCTATGGCAAAATGCAAATATCCAGTTAAAGCAAATTGACTATGTTAGTAATACCGATGTTCGAATGACAAAGGTTTTAAAAAATAGCGCATTCCTTATCATCACAGCAGGAGATGCAGAAATTGTCATTGATGAGCAACCTTATCATGTACAGCACTTTAGTATTTTCCATATTGGAAAGTCCAAATCCTTTCATATTACGGCACCAAATAGCATTAGCTACTTCCTTATCTCCTATAAAGGGGATGTAATTTGCAAAGATGCTTTTATGCAACATTTACAGATACAATATCGGCCATTCCAAACGACTTTCTCTTGTATACCTGCAAATCCAGTAGCCTTACATACAATTTTGCAAGATATGTACAGCAAATGGCAGTCGGGCTCTATTCAAGAGCATTTATCAGTGAAAGCATCCTTTTATGAGTTCGTCTACCGTGTTTTTCGAGAACTGGCTGAGGGGCAGGGGGAACCGCACGACATTGATAGGGCAGAAGCAGCACGTCTGTATATAGAGCAAAACCTACATGAATCTTTATCCATACAGGCACTTGCTGATTTACTAAACATTAGTGCACGTCATTTATTACGTATTTTTAAGGCTCGTTATGAAGTAGGTCCACAAATTTATTTACAGCAACTAAGAATAGAAAAGGCGAAGCATTACTTGGTAGAAAATCAATACGGCATAAAAGAAATAGCTATTTCGCTTGGATTTGAAGATGAATATTATTTTAGTCGGGTTTTTAAAAAGGCAACAAACATGGCACCAAGTAATTTTAGGCTGAAATATACATCAAACTTGTCCGAAATCGCCATTACAAATGAGAATCATTTTCAATACAATAAGAATCAGCTCGCGCAAGCAAAACAATATGAAAATGAGGAAAATAACATAATGATGAAAAAAATAAGTAGGCATGTAAAGATACCATTTTTGCTAAGTTTATTCGTTTTACTTGCAGCATGTGGAGAAGATACAAAACAATCTGTTGAACATAAAGAAAATGAGCCTAAGTCAGAAGAAGTAAAGACTAGAACTGTGACAGATGATAGTGGACGACAAGTAGAAATTCCAGTTAAAGCAGAACGGGTAGTGACAGACTGGTATCTTGGACAAATTCTAGCGTTGGATGTTATTCCAGTAGGAGCAGTGACAGCTAACTTAGACTTTGCAGCATTTTTAAAATCTTATTACAAGGAAGGTGATATTTCCAATATTGGTACAGATGGGAGTGCATCATTAGAAAAGATCTTAGAATTAAAGCCAGATCTAATCATTACATGGAATAAAGAAGATGTAGAAAAATATGAAAAGATTGCTCCAACTATTGTATTTTCGGAAACAGCGCATAAATCGGCTACCGAGGAAGTTAAAGCGATGGGAGAATATTTAGGTCGTCAGGACGAAGCTAACGCATTTGTTCAAGATTTTGAGAAACGTATAGCGCAAGCACAGGAAAAAATAAATAATGTTATCCCAGAAGGAGCTACTTTTACTATTTATGACGTATTCGAAAAAAATGCAACGGTTGTAGGGAATTCAAGTGTGTCAGGTGGTAGAGCACTTTATCAAATGCTTAATATGAAGCCTCAGGAAAAGGTACAGGAGCTTTTCGATACAAAAGAATCTACAGGTGGGCGTTATGAAATTTCCTATGAAGTGGTAGGAGACTATGTTGGGGATTATGTTTTTGTTATTAATTTCTTTAATAAAGAGAAGAAATTTCCTTCCACTTGGAAAAATCTCGATGTTGTCAAAAATAATAAAACAATAGAATTAGAACCAGAATATTATTTTGCTTCTGATCCACTCTCTGGATTACATCAAGCCGAAGATATGGCTGACAAAATAGTAGAGTTTTCAAAGGCTCAACAAAAGTAATAAATAGTACAAAGAAATGTGAGCTACCTGTGTATGATGGGGTAGCTTATTTACTAGAATACTATGAATGATATTGATAATAGGAGGCTTCCTCAATGTTATTACAGCGTTTTTTTTCATATTACAAGCCCTATAAAGGATTATTTATTTTGGATTTTTCCTGTGCCATACTAGTAGCCCTTATCGAATTAGCATTTCCAATCGTTTTAAATAAGGTAATTGATGATATTTTACCAGACGGTGAACTAAAGTGGATTATTATGGCTAGTTTATTATTATTTGTTTTATATATTTTTAATTCAATTTTACATTTTATCGTTTCGTATTGGGGACATATGTTAGGAATCAATATTGAGACGGATATGAGAAGGGAAGCGTTTAGTCACGTTCAAAAGCTCTCTTTCCGTTATTTCGATAACAATAAAACAGGGCACCTAGTTTCAAGATTGACGAATGATTTAATGGACATTGGTGAACTTGCACATCATGGACCAGAGGATATGTTTATTGCTGCAATGACGATTGTAGGTACATTCGGAGTTATGTTTTACATTGATCCAACCTTTACAATACTAATTTTCCTACTGGTTCCAATCATTTTAATTTTAACGATTATTTTTGGGAAGTTAATGTCCAAAGCATTCCGTCAAATGTTTGGGGATATTGCAGATTTTAATGCACGTGTTGAAAACAATGTAAGTGGTATTCGTGTTGTACAAGCCTTTACGAATGAAGAGCATGAGATTAAACGATTTAAAGCAAACAATGAAAGATTTCGAATGACAAAGCTTTTTTCTTATAAAGTAATGGCTTGGAATGAAGCAATCTCAGGCATTCTCACAAAAATTTTGTCATTATTCACGCTATTTGTAGGTGCATATTTCGTTTTAGAAGGCCATTTAACAAATGGTGAATTCATTGCATTTATTTTATTATCAGGTATTCTCTTAAACCCCATCAATAAAATTAATATGTTTATTGAAAGTTATCCGAAAGGAATGGCAGGGTTTAGAAGATACATTGAATTTCTAGAAACAGCACCTGAAATTGCTGATCGTCCAGAGGCAAAAGCTATTGATGAAATTGGAGGAGAAATTACATTTACTAATGTATCGTTTGGTTACTCTGAAAATAATCATACCTTACACCATATTAATTTAAAGGTACATCCTGGTGAAACGGTCGCGCTAGTAGGTCCATCTGGTGCAGGGAAATCTACCATCTGCAGTTTATTACCACGTTTTTATGAAGTAAATGAAGGTTCAATAAAAATTGATGGCATCGATATACGAGATTTTAAGCTGCAATCTTTACGTTCACATATAGGAATTGTTCAACAGGATGTCTTTTTGTTTGATGGCACAATTCGAGAAAATATTGCTTATGGTAATTTAAACGCGAGTGAGGAAGATATTTGGTTTGCTGCACAGAGAGCGCAGCTTACAGATGTCATTAAAGCGCTACCTGATGGCATGGATACATTAATTGGTGAACGTGGCGTGAAATTATCAGGCGGACAGAAGCAAAGATTATCGATTGCACGTATATTCTTGAAAAATCCTAAAGTATTGATTTTGGATGAAGCAACATCTGCTTTGGATACAGAAACCGAGCAGGCAATTCAACAAGCTTTAAACGAGCTCGCAATAGGCCGTACAACATTAGTGATTGCACACCGTTTAGCAACGATAAAGGATGCTGATCGAATTGTCGTTGTATCGAAAAAAGGAATTATAGAAGAAGGTACTCATGAGCAATTAATGGATAGAAAAAATGCTTATTATGGTTTGTATACAGCGCAATTTGGCTTACAAATCTAAGCTAATAATTTGTCATTTTATCGTCACTTAGCGCAATGACGCCAAGGTGAATTGATAAAAGGAAGGAAGGATTATATGTCAGTTCTTGAAATAGATCGTGTAGCTATTGGTTATTCCTCGACGCTCATTGTTCATGATTTAAGTGTGGAAATTCCAAAAGGACAAATCTCAACGATTATTGGTCCAAACGGCTGTGGCAAATCTACCTTATTAAAGGCAGTTGCACGTGTACTACGGACCCAAGATGGAGCAGTTTACTTAGATGGAAAAGCAATTCATCAATTAAAGACAAAAGAAGTAGCAAAAAGAATGGCGATTTTGCCTCAAACAGCAACAGCTCCAGGAGGATTAACAGTTTTTGAACTAGTATCCTATGGCCGTTTTCCTCATCAAGCAGGGTTTGGTACATTGCACAAGGAAGATTATGAATATATTCATTGGGCTATCGATGTTACAGGTCTTAGAGAGTTTAGTGACCGTCCGATAGAGGCACTATCCGGTGGGCAACGTCAACGAGTATGGATTGCCATGGCATTAGCTCAAGGAACAGATATTTTAGTACTTGATGAACCTACTACGTATTTAGATTTAGCACATCAGCTCGATATTTTATTACTGTTACAAAAGCTAAATAAAGAGGAAAGACGGACGATTGTGATGGTATTACACGATTTGAACCATGCTTCTCGTTTTTCGCACTTTATGATTGCTATGAGAGATGGACATTTAATTGTGAATGGTCAGCCAAATGAAG
This sequence comes from Lysinibacillus sp. G1-3, assembly GCF_056322905.1. NCBI lineage: Bacteria > Bacillati > Bacillota > Bacilli > Caryophanales > Bacillaceae > Lysinibacillus > Lysinibacillus sp. G1-3. Next base: position 54,375 of record NZ_JBWHYQ010000013.1, on the reverse strand, counting down.
TGATGACAAAGGAAAATTTACAAAAGGTGTTCAATATTGATGCAGAAATGGCTGTCTGCCCATATAGTAAAAATCCTATCTGCTTATCTTACCAACTGCACGACATGAAAGAATAGCGTTAAGTAGGAAATTGAATTGTAAGGATTAAGGAGGAAGTGTATGACTACGTCGACAGGAGTAGGAGGGCTTAGAGATTTAGATGAACTACAACAGCGATCTCATCCAGTCCGTGGTGTAGTAGCTTTAATTGTTGGGGTGATAGGGTTAATATTTGCAATCGGTTTGTCTATTTCATTTGGTGCCGCAGATATTTCATTGAGTACTGTATGGACAGCTATTACTCATTTTTCACCGGATGTAACAACACATCAAATTATACATGATATTCGATTACCACGAGTGTTAGGCGCAGGATTAGTAGGTGGATGCTTTGCGGTCGCAGGTGCGATTATGCAAGGCATGACACGCAATCCATTGGCTGACTCTGGATTATTAGGGTTAAATTCTGGTGCCGCGTTTATGCTAGCAATCTGCTTTGCTTTTTTCCCTAATTTATCGTACATGTATATAGTTTTATGGTCATTTGTTGGAGCGGGCTTAGGTGTTGCGATTGTTTATGGCGTAGGTTCGCTATCAAAAGGTGGCCTAACGCCGATGCGATTAGTGTTGGCAGGTGCTGCTGTAAGTGCTCTATTAGGTGCGCTAGGAGAAGGCGTTGCTCTTTATTATCGTATTGGACAAGACTTAGCCTTCTGGTATGCAGGAGGTGTTTCAGGTACAAAGTGGTATCATCTTCAAATATTATCGCCATGGATACTGGCGGCAATGATTGGTGCTCTAATTTTATCACGTTCCATTACATTACTAAGTTTAGGTGAAGAAATTGCCGTAGGACTTGGACAACGTACTACCGTAGTAAAAATATGGGGAATGGTAATTGTTTTAGTGTTGGCAGGAGCAGCAGTATCAGTCGTTGGAGCAGTCGGGTTTGTTGGCTTAATAGTTCCGCATTTTATGAGATACATAGTTGGACACGATTATCGTTGGATTATTTCATGTTCATTAATTTATGGAGCATTACTTGTTGTGTTGGCTGATCTTGTTGCAAGGATGATCAATCCACCTTACGAAACACCAATTGGAGCGCTAATTGCGTTTATCGGAGTTCCATTCTTCCTATATATAGCCCGTAAAGGAGGAAAAGAACTATGAGTAATAGTTTTTTAACAGTAACTCAACAAAAAGCTAAAAAGAAAAACTTCTTAATTCTAGGTACACTAGCTTTACTAATAGTCATCACATTTGTCATTAGTATGAATACAGGGGTTATAAAGCTAACACCAATGGAGGTTATTCGAACACTTTTTGGTCAGGGCGATGCCCAACAGCAACTTATTTTGTTTGAATTTAGGCTGCCTCGTATCGTTATTGCAGTTTTAGTGGGGATGGGCTTAGCAGTTTCCGGGGCTATTTTACAAGGTATTTCTAAAAATGCTCTAGCTGACCCAGGCATTTTGGGTATAAATGCAGGAGCTGGACTTGCAGTTATGCTTTATATTTCATTTTTTCCATCTACTAAAGCAGCACCTGTATTTTTACTGCCGGTGTTAGCATTTGTAGGATCAGGGATGACAGCTGTTTTAATTTATATACTTTCTTATCGACGTCATGAAGGAATTACCCCAATGCGCTTAATATTATCAGGGATTGCAGTAGCTGCGGGTATTAGCTCAGCGATGATTGTGCTGACGCTGCGTTTAACTCCTGAAAATTATCAATTCGTTGCAACGTGGCTAGCGGGGAGTATTTGGGGATCAAATTGGAGATTCGTATTATCTTTATTGCCATGGTTACTAATTTTACTACCATTTGTGTATTCAAAATCCCGCGTTTTGAACGTGATAAATTTAGGAGAAATAACAGCAGTCGGTTTGGGAGCTTCTATTGAAAGGGAGCGTCGCTGGCTACTTGCAGCATCTGTAGGATTAGCTGGGGCAAGTGTGTCAGTAAGTGGGGGGATTGGATTTGTTGGATTAATTGCTCCACATTTGGCACGTCAGCTCGTTGGGGCTAAACATCAGTTTTTACTGCCTGCTGCCGCACTCTTAGGTGGATTATTAGTTTTAATGGCCGATACAATCGGTCGCTTAATCTTAGAGCCATCAGAAATTCCAGCCGGGATTGTAGTAGCAGTTTTAGGAGCACCCTATTTCTTATATTTATTAGCGCGTTTAAAGGAATAAAAGGGAGTATTTCAATTTCGGAGGAGTGGAATGATGAAAAAACGAACTATATTTTTAATTATAGTAGCACTTATGCTTGTAGGATGTAGTAGCAATGATGAGACATCGATGAACGGTGATCCTAAAGCAGAGACAGAAGCAACGACGAAAAAGATATCCACTATTAATGGAGAAATTGAAATTCCTACAAAAGTTGAGCGACTTGTAGTGGATGCATATTTGCCAACTTCATTACTATTAGGGGTAAAGCCAGTAGGTGCGACACAACGAGATTTAGATAATGTCCACATTCAAGACCAAATTGATGATATAGAAAATACAGGGGAAAGTGCAGTTGAATCTATTTTAGCTTTGAAGCCAGATTTAATTATTACAGCTGAAGCGGATGCAGAATCGTATGAAAAGCTATCCAAAATAGCACCGACTGTTGTATTGCCCTATGAAACTTACCGTAGTGTGGAAGAAGAAGTAAAAGGGCTCGCTGAAATTTTAGGAAAACAAGCTGAAGGAGAAGCTTGGCTGAAAATGTTTGCAGAGAAAGTCTCAGAAAATCGTGAAAAGTTAGCAGAAGTTTTAGATCCAAATGAAACGTATTCAATTTTTGGGGCATACAGCAAAGACTTTTATTTATACGGTGATGGTATTTATCGTGGTGGGCAAGCAATTTATAAGCAATTGCAACTAAAAGCACCCGAAAGTACTCAAAAGGAATTAATTGAAACTGGGGAAACGTACAAGCAAGTCTCTTATGAAGTATTACCTGAATATGCGGGAGATTATATTTTCTTGGATGAATCGAATGGTGCCGAGTTAAACAGAGAAGATTCTTTGTGGAAGTCAATGGATGCAGTGAAAAATAACAATGTATTTTATTTAGATGCAGAAAGATTTTGGGCGTTTGACCCGATTGCTGTACTTGCCCAAGTAGAAGAAGTGACAAATATGCTGTTAGAAAAGAAAAAGAGTGAAAAAATAAAAGATGAAATGAGGAATGCCGAATATGACGATAGAAATGTATGATGTAACGATTGTTGGTGGGGGACCCGCAGGCCTTTATACATCTTTTTATAGTGGGATGCGCGACTTAAAGACAAAAATTATAGAATATAGCTCTCAGCTTGGTGGTCGAATGTTAATTTATCCTGAAAAGATGATCTGGGATGTTGGTGCTGTAACACCAATATTAGGTGGACAGCTAATTGAACAACTAGTTGAACAGGCAAAAACATTTGATCCAACGATAGTATTAAATCAAAAAGTTGAAAAATTAGAAAAGCAGAGTGATGGTACATTTATGTTAACGTCCTCAACAGGCGAGAAACACTATTCGAAAACGGTCATTTTAGCAGTTGGATATGGTGTACTTTCTATGCAAAAGCTCGATATAGCTGGAGTAGATCGCTATGAGGTGACAAATTTATATTACACAGTACAGGAATTAGAAATTTTCCGTAATAAGCATGTTTTAATTTCTGGTGGTGGTAATTCTGCTGTGGATTGGGCAAATGAGCTAGAGCCAATTGCTGCTAGTGTAACAATTGTTCATCGACGTGATGAATTTGGTGGTCATGAAAAAAATGTTATAAAAATGCGCGAATCCTCTATATCTATAAAAACACCTTATGAAGTGGTGCAATTGCATGGTGATGGTGATTTAATACAGTCCGTGTCAATTGCCAATAAAGAAACAGACGAAGTCGAACAATTAGAAGTGGACGCAGTCATCGTTAATCATGGCTTAAAATGTGATTATGGCGCACTTGAAGAGTGGGGTTTAAATATTCAAGACGGAGTAGCTATTGTCAACGAAAAGCGTGAAACAAATATAGAAGGGGTTTATGGTGCAGGAGATTTTGTAGATCATCCTTCTAAGGTAAGATTAATAGCGGGTGCATTTACGGATGGTATTTTAGCGTTGAATAGTGCAAAGCTTTATTTAGAGCCAGATGCACCAAAAGTGGCGTACGTGTCTTCCCACAATATTCGATTCAAAGAACGAAATAAAAAAATAGGATTAGTGGATAATGACTATCGTGAAGTACGAGGTTAACTATAAAAAATCACCATCGACTAGCATTAATTAGATGGTGATTTTTTTACGACAACGTGAATTAAACTGAAGTTATTCCGATAAAATGAGATTTTGTTCCGATAAATCTCCAAAGTATTCATCTAAGGTTGAATAAATTAGTAAACAAATCTATTATTTTGCAATTTTTCGTTGTATAATTTTGTTATAATATATAGGTAATGGGTATTATTAGTGGAATTTTGCACAAATTGCGGGGAGCAAAATAGTGAGGAAGTATTGTTTTGTACATACTGTAGTAAAGTTGCAATCGAGCTATAAAGAAGGTTCCACTAGTTATGAACATAAAAAAGAAATATGTCTTTTCGTCTTACAAACGAAAAAGACAAAATGTTAATGAGGTGTACATATGAAAAACTGTTTAGCATGTGGTCATGCGCAGGATGACGGAAGATTTTGTGGGAAATGTGGAGCTCCGATTGAAAATGCTGCACAAGAACGAGCAGCAACAACGCATAGCATGAGTGATGAACAACCACACTCACAATATACGCAGACTGCTCAGAATACTACGCAAAGTAATGAGCAAATTGAATTAATTAAAAAGCAATCTAAATTATACGTTAATTATTTTGTAGAACAATTAAAAATGCCATCCGCAAATTTTAATGTAGAAGCTACTTGGAAAAATAGTATTATAAGTATGATTATCTATGTTGTATTAACAGCAATATCAGTATTCACATTAATAAAACAATTCTTTTCAGGAGGGTTTGGTTTCTTTGAAAGCATTGCTCCATCCTTCATTCAAGTATTTTTTTACATGTCGTTATTCATTTCTTTACTAATAGTAATAAGTATCTTTGCTATATTTTTAACGGCAAAACTATTTTCTGAAAGTCTAAGTTTTACAAATGTTATTAGTAAAATAGGAAATTATTATACACTACCTATAGCTATTATGGTTTTAAGTATTTTATTAGGATTGTTGAAATCATTCTCGTATTCAACAACGATGATATACATTGGATTTGCGTTAGCTATTGGTATTATCCCTATGTTTGTCATGATTAAGTTGTTAAGTAATAAATCTAAAAACATTGATAGTTTTTATGGTTTTATTTTCTATTTAGTAGTAACAGTTATTTTATCTTCGATAGTTTTCTCATTTATGATAGACTCTGCAGTCGGAGAAGTGTTTAAATTTTTTAAATAACTAATCATTGATACATTCAAAACTATTGTCAAATGTATATTTCATATGGTAATATTGCAAAGTATGTAACGTGTACATATGTAGCCGACATATTCGGGCTATGTAAGGTACAGTTCGATAATACTCTGTTCCAGATGGTTCAGGGCGAGAGGAGAAAACGAATATGAAACAAGGAATTCATCCAGATTACAAAGAAGCAACAGTAACTTGCTCTTGTGGTAATACTTTCAAAACTGGTTCAGTAAAAGAAAACATCGTTGTCGAGTTCTGCAACGACTGTCACCCATTCTATACTGGCCGTCAAAAATTCGCGTCTGCTGATGGTCGCGTGGATCGTTTCAACAAAAAATACGGTCTTAAAAACTAATGTTAGTTTAATACCTGCCAAGCATGTGCTTGGCAGGTATTTTTTTCAGTATAATCAATTATGCCTCGGCATAATTGCGTCAGGAATCGGCTTTGTGCTTGCACAAAGAACGCCTTTAATCCGCATTCACCTCGCCCCGACAGTGGTGGGAAACAACTACTGAAAGAAGTTAAAGAAATACGTTGATGCGAGTCTTTTCAGTATCCAGCTCGACATGAAGAAAGGGAGAAGACAAAATGGCACAGCTATATTTTAAACACGGTGCAATGAACAGTGGTAAATCCATAGAAATTTTAAAAGTTGCGCATAACTATGAAGAACAACAAAAACCTGTAATGATGTTTACACCAGGCATAGATACGCGAGATGAAGTAGGCTTTATCTCAAGTCGAGTAGGCTTACGTCAACAAGCCATTCCTGTTAATGATGATACAAATATTTTTGAGCTAGTAAAAAACAATGCTGTAAAACCATACTGTGTACTTGTTGATGAAGTACAATTTCTAAAAAAAGAACATGTTTTGCAGTTAGCATATATCGTAGATGAGTTAGATATTCCAGTTATGGGCTTCGGTCTAAAAAACGATTTCCAAAATGAGCTTTTTGAAGGCAGTCAGTATATGCTTACATATGCAGATAAAATTGAGGAAATGAAAACGATTTGCTGGTTCTGTCATAAAAAAGCGACAATGAATTTACGTGTTGATGAAAGTCGAAAGCCTGTTTATACAGGTGATCAAATTCAAATTGGCGGGAATGATTCATACTATCCGGTGTGTCGTAAATGCCACGCGAATCCGCCGCTATAAGGCAAAATGCTCCAGTTGATAGAACGAAGAAAAAGTAGCATACATGCGAAGATTTCCTTATACTAAGTAGTGGAAATAATAAATGTTTATAAAAAAATTTTACGCGCTTAGCGAGATTCTAATGTAGAGTTTTTCTTTTTGGCGACAGTTAACAGAGCAAACTTTATAAAAAACTAAATAGAGGTGAAATCCATGTTCGATCGATTACAAGCAGTAGAGGATCGTTACGAAAGGTTAACAGAGCTTTTAAGTGATCCCGATATTGTAAATGATAGTAAAAAATTACGTGAATATTCTAAAGAACAATCAGATATCCAGGAAACTGTAGATGCATATCGTGAATATAAAAGTGTAAAAGAGCAATTAGCTGATACTCGTGAGATGCTAGATAATGAAAAAGATCCTGATATGCATGAAATGGTGAAAGAAGAATTCAACCTTCTAAAAGAACAGCAAGAAGAGTTAGAAGACCGTTTACGTATTCTATTAATTCCAAAAGATCCTAATGATAATAAAAACGTTATTATGGAGATTCGTGGGGCAGCTGGTGGAGACGAAGCGAATATTTTCGCGGGCGATTTATTCCGTATGTATTCTCGTTATGCGGAGACACAAGGCTGGAAAATTGACATAATGGAAGCGACGCCAAACCCAATGGGCGGCTATAAAGAAGTTATATTTATGATTAACGGTCAAGGTGCATATTCAAAATTCAAATTTGAAAATGGCGCACACCGTGTACAACGTGTACCAGCAACAGAATCTCAAGGGCGTATCCATACATCGACAGCGACAGTAGCTTGCTTACCTGAAGTTGAAGAAGTAGATGTGGATATCCATGAGAAAGATATCCGAGTAGATACATTTGCATCTTCTGGTGCCGGTGGTCAATCGGTAAATACAACGATGTCAGCTGTGCGTATGACCCACTTACCAACAGGTGTTGTTGTATCGATGCAGGACGAACGATCACAAATTAAAAACCGTGAAAAGGCAATGAAAATTCTGCGTGCTCGTGTTGCTGATATGTATTTGCAAGAAGCACAAAAGGAAATCGATGCTACACGTAAATCAGCTGTAGGTTCAGGCGATCGCTCTGAGCGTATTCGCACATACAATTATCCACAAAACCGAGTTACAGACCACCGTATTGGTTTAACGATTCAAAAACTAGATCAAATCGTCGAAGGTAGACTAGACGAAATCATTGATACGCTCATTTTAGAAGAGCAAGCATCGAAGTTAGAGCGATTAAATGATGACCTATAATAATGTAATGGAGGCCCTTCAATGGGCTTCTTCTTTTTTAGTGGATAATGGTCGTGAGGAAACAGCGGCACGTATTGTCATGCAGCATATACTTGGCACTAGCTATTCAGAAGTAATGTTACACCTTCAAGACGCATTAACAGCTGAACACCAAGAGAAATTTAAAGAACTTATCGAAGAGCATGCGAGTGGACGACCTGTACAGTATTGCATCGGTAGTGAAGAATTTTATGGCCGTTCATTTATTGTCGATGAGTCAGTACTTATTCCTAGACCGGAGACGGAGGAATTAGTACTTGGAACGATTAATCGTATGAACAAAATATTTGAAAACCAAAGCTTGAAGCTTGCGGATATCGGTACCGGTAGTGGTGCAATTGCTCTTTCTATGAAGTTAGAATGTCCAGAGCTGACAGTCGTAGCCACTGATTTATCTGAGGCTGCTTTATCTACGGCGCAAAAAAATGCACAAAGCTTGGCGGCGGATATTGATTTTCGACTAGGGGATTTAACGAAACCTCTGTCAGGTGAGAAATTTGATATCGTTTTATCGAACCCGCCGTATATTGCTTTTGATGAAGCAAAAGAGATGTCAAATACTGTGCTAGAGCATGAACCACATAGTGCTCTTTTTGCAGAAGAAGACGGACTCATTTTATATAGAAAATTGGCTGAACAGCTTCCACCCCTTATGAATAAACCAGCCCTCATTGGTCTTGAAATCGGATATACACAAGGGGAGCAGGTCGCTCAATTCTTTAAAAATAGTTTTCCGCAGGCTACAGTTTCGATAGAAAAAGATATAAACGGTAAGCCCCGAATGATTTTTTGTGAAATTCATGTATAAAGTATCTACTTCTTGCCCACAATGTGGAGCAAGGAGGGATTTTTATGTTAAACGAATACAAGATTATTAGATTACCAAAACAAAATATCTTTTTAGCTTTTGCAAGATTAGTAGTCATTGCGATTTCTTTACAATTATGTATTATATATATTCCATCATTAGTAGGTTTTGCGAAAGAAGCTAGCAATCAAGAGCAAGAAAATGATTTTCGTATACGCGTGATTGCAAATAGCAATACGACACAAGATCAGCTTGAAAAGGAACAGCTTGTCCAAAATTTAAAGCCGTATTTTAAGCAAGTAGTTGCAAGTGCTGGAGCTAAAACTGTGGATAACGAGCAAATTATTTTATTGAAACAGGAAATTGAAGCGGAAATCAAAAAGAATTATCCACAGCTTCATACACAGGTTGTAATTGGGGATAACTTATTTCCACCGAAGAGACATAACGCAGTACTTTATCCACAAAATTTATATCAATCGATTGTTGTGAAAATCGGTGATGCACGTGGTGATAACTGGTGGTGTAGCATATTCCCCTCAATTTGTGAGCCCGATAAAGATGAACAAAAAGAAGAAATAAAAGAAGAAAAGGAACCAGTTACATTTTTTATATGGGAATGGATTAAAGGTTTTTTTGAATGAATTGTTAACAAATTCAGATAACTTATGCACAATTTTTAATAAGTTATAAACATTATGTGGATAATTCAGTAAAAATGAATAATTGAAGGAAGGTTTTAATTATGGAAACCGTTTGCAAAATTGTGGATAGAAATGTGAATAGTCAGACAAATTATGCACAGGCTGTGGATATCTTAAATGCAGGCGAGGTCGTAGCATTTCCAACAGAAACGGTTTATGGGCTTGGAGCTATTGCAACAATTGATACAGCAGTCAAAAAGATATTTGAAGCAAAAGGTCGTCCTTCAGACAATCCGCTAATTGTCCACATTGGCACGAAAGAGGAAGTTGAACTCTATATCGAGCATATTTCAGAAGTAGCAAAAAAATGCATGGATTTATTTTGGCCAGGTCCACTGACGCTTGTCATGCCTGTAAAGCCAAATGTGTTGGCAGACAGTGTGACAGCTGGTCTTACTACTGTCGGCATCCGTATGCCAGATCATCCAGTTGCACTCGACTTACTGCAACAATTAAAAAAGCCACTTGCTGCGCCAAGTGCTAATCGTAGTGGGAAGCCGAGTCCTACAGAAGCTGTACATGTTCAAGATGATTTGGAAGGGTACATACCTTATATTTTAGATGGAGGTACTACTGGGATCGGGCTCGAATCCACAGTGTTAGACGTTACACACGAACCTCCAGTAATTTTGCGTCCAGGCGGAATTACAAAAGAAATGTTAGAGGCTAAAATCGGTCCAGTACTTCAACCTTCAAAAACAGAGCAGACATTAGAGACTACTCCGAAAGCCCCTGGTATGAAATATACACACTATGCACCTAACGCCCCTGTGCTATTAATTGATTGTGATTTGAAAAAAGTTCATGAGGCTGTACATCAATTACAAAAACAAGGACATAAAGTAGCGTTACTTGCACCAGCTAGTTTTGTTGACAGCAAGGCTGATTATTATTTCTCAGTAGGAGAAGCTGGTAGTAAAGAAGAAATGGGTGCGGCATTGTATCATGCCCTAAGAGCTTGCGATAAAACAGCGGCTACAATAATTCTAGCGACTACTACATCGACTGAAGGAGTAGGGGCTGCAATTATGAATCGACTTGAGAAAGCAGCTGGCGGGAAATGGTATACTTCGTAAATAAACTACCTAGAAAATAGTATGTTAGAGGTAACTCTGGCATACTATTTTTTTGTATCAATCAGTGGGGGTATCTACTTAGACTTTTGTACTTGAGCTGTAGTTGTGCAAGTATAGCGAGTTTTTACCATAGTGGAAGCTGATTGTTTTTTTTGATAGAGTGACTTTTAGCACCATATTGTAAGGAAATTGTATTATGATATTACTGTATTTTCGAGCATAAAATGATAAAATATTAGAGAGCGAAGGAGTGCTTTCTTGCAGGGAATTCTTGCGGGTATAATAACGTCTGTAGATGTGATTGGCTTATATGTATTACTGCCAAATGTTAAGTATCGATTTTTTTTATCAGTATGGACAGCTGCGTTGCATATGCTTTTCCCGCTATTAGGCTTCGAATTAGGAAGCTATTTAATGCGTTTCCTCTTAGAATGGGGACAATGGATATCAAGTATTTTATTATTTTGTATGGGCATACATTTGCTATTATTTTCGCGGAAAGATGAAAAAGTTACAATTTCACCAATACTTTTAGCCGTGACTGCAAGCCTAGATACCTTTTCAGTAAGTGTTTCATTTGGTATGCTAAACTTAGAGAAAATGGTATTTATTATAAGTGCGGGTGTCAGTGCACTTATTTGCTCTTATGGGTCATTAGTCATTGCGCGTAAAAGTCAGACGTTACTTGGCAATAAATTTCAAATCATAACAGGAATTTTTTTCATTATTATGGGTTTCCTAGCTATCCGGCAATAGAAAATCAGTGGAGGGTGATAAGTATGAAAATACTATTTGTTTGCACCGGGAATACTTGTCGCAGTCCTATGGCAGAGGTTATTTTAAAACATAAACAATTGGACAATGTAGAAGTTCGTTCGGCGGGCATTTATGCGATGCCAAATGCAGAAATGTCTGCACATGCACAACAAGTATTATATGAAGCAAATATGACGCATCAGCATTTAGCAACACAATTATCAATAACTGAAATGGAGTGGGCTGATCTAATTTTAACAATGACAACAGCTCATAAAGATACAATTATTGCTAATTTCCCAAATGCTGAACAAAAAGTTTTTACTTTAAAAGAATATACAAGCGAAGTTAGTGGCGGAAATGTTGTAGATCCTTACGGTGGTAGTATAGGAATTTATAAAGAAACATTTGCAGAATTAACAACATTAGTAGAACGATTAGTAAAAAAAATTGAAGAGAATTGAGGGTCGCTATGAAAAAGCAGTTTGGTTTACGATTTAAACTAGTATTATTTGTTAGTTTTCTTGCACTAATCACTTACAGTATTAGTTTTATATTTATCGAATATTTACAACCTACCTTTTTCCCAGAAATCAATCGTAAACTGTTTGAAATTTTTACTTATGTGTCAGGGATAGTATGGTCAGGCATTTTGGCTGCAATTTTCAGTGTAATCTTAATTAAACCTTTACAACAGCTCGAAAATTCAGCTTCTCGAGTAGCGGAAGGAAAAATTGGACAGGATGTAGAAATGCCGAAAACAAGTGATGAAATTCGTTCTGTCGCAGAGGCATTCCAACAAATGGTGTTAAACTTAAGAGGAATGGTGGAAAGCATAGATAGTAACTTCCAGCAAACTAATCAATCAATTATCCAACTATCTGATGAAGCTGCTATTGCAACAAAAAAAGCAGAGAATATTGCTTCTACAGTAAAGCATATTTCTTCTGGTGCAGAGACATCAGCAACGGCAGTCCAAGATACAGCCGAAGCAATTGAAGATGTACGAGCCCTAGCTACAGAAGTCAATAGTAGAGCAGAAGCATCAGCAACGCAATCCAAAGAGATTCTACATAATTTAACGACAACAACAAATGCAATCGAAACGTTAGTAAATAGTATTCAACAAATTGCAGCTGGCAATAATGAGGCATTAGAAAGCATTCATCTTCTAGAGGAAAACGCTGGTCAGGTAGAACGCATCATTAGCCTAGTTGGCGATATTGCAGCACAAACAAATTTACTAGCGTTAAATGCTTCTATTGAGGCAGCGCGTGCTGGAGAACATGGAAAAGGGTTTGCTGTTGTAGCAGAAGAAGTTCGTGGCTTAGCGGATGAAAGTGCGAAAGCAGTACAAGGCATTACAACTCTTATTCAATCAATGCAACAAAACGTTGAGGTTGTAGTCAAACAAATGAATCAGCAAGTGGCATTTGCGACAAAAGAAGCTGCTCGCGTATCAGAGACGACAACAGCCGTAGAAGGCATGTCTTCAAGCGTACACGAAATGGCAACAGCCATTGTAGAAATTTCTTCATTAATCGAACAACAAATGCACAACATCGAAACAACTGCCCATCAATCCCAAGAAGTGGCAGCCATCGCAGAAGAAACGTCAGCCAGCGCACAAGAAGTCCGCAGCGCAGCAGAAGAACAAGCATACGCCATTGAGCAAGTAGAAAAACTAGCAGAAGGCCTAAAGAAACAATCAGAAGAACTACACAAAATGATTCAACAATTCGATAGACAAGCCTAAATGCGAAGATAATAGACTGTAGATAAACTCAGATGAGGTTTGAGTTTGCTACAGTTTTTTTGTTGGGGTGAGGGGATTGTGTGTGGTGGCTTTTGGAGAGGAGAGTGATGGAATGAAGAGCGGTGTTGACGGATAGAATAGCGGGAGCGAAGGATAGTCGGTCAAGCGACGGAAGATTGGCAGTACCGACGGAAAGAACAGCCGAAACGACGGATAAAGAGAGGAGAGCGACGGAAAGAAGAGCAGCACCGACGGAAAGAAAGCGGAAGCGACGGATAAAGAGAGAAGAGCGACGGAAAGAAAAGCGTGATCGAAGGATAGTCGGCCAAGCGACGGATAGAACGGCGGAAGCGACGGATAAAGAGAGGAGAGCGACGGAAAGCAAAGCGTGATCGAAGGATAGTCGGTCAAGCGACGGAAAGAAGAGCAGCACCGACGGATAGAACGGCGGAAGCGACGGATAAAGAGAGGAGAGCGCCGGAGCATGATCGAAGGATAGTCGGCCAAGCGACGGAAAGAAGAGAAGTACCGACGGAAAGAACAGAGGAAGCGCCGGATAGAACAGCAAAATCTGGATAGAAAGTCGAAAATCGTGGATAGAACCGCCAAAAAGGTGGATAGAAAGCCGAAAGCGCGGATAAAACCGTCGAAACGTCAGATAAAGCTTCAACCTAAAAAGAATTCACCCCCAGCACACCCCGCCGCACCCACATCTACTCACCGAACCATTCTGCACCATCAAATACTGGTAATACATAGAAAAAATACTGATATAGTATGTCCACTGTAATTGAAAAAGGAAACAAACTTTAGAAGATAGAATATTACAACAAAATGCCGTTATCCGAATTTATCAACATGATATTCACAATATCCACAGAAAAACAGTCCTGAAAGTGAATGATTTTATAAATGTTTACAAGAAATGTTCGTCTTTCAGGAGAAATCAGCATAAAAATGCAAGAAAAATCATGTTATTCTTGGGAAAGAAGTGGTACACTAGTGTTGACTATAATTTCGAAAAGAGGGAACCCAGTGAGAATAGCAATTTCTTCTGATCACGGAGGCAATAACTTACGTCGTGAGATTATGCAGCTGTTAGATGAGTTAAATATCAGCTACGAAGATTTTGGTCCACAATCTGCGGATTCAGTAGACTATCCTGATTATGCAAAACCAGTTACTGAAGGTGTTGCTAGCGGGGAATTTGATAAAGGTATTTTAATTTGTGGTACAGGCATTGGTATGTCTATTGCTGCAAATAAAATTAAGGGGATTCGTTGTGCTTTAGTACATGATTTATTTAGTGCAAAAGCAACTCGTTGCCACAACGATTCAAATGTTTTAGCAATGGGTGAGCGTGTTATTGGGCCAGGCCTTGCACGTGAAATCGCTAAAGTATGGCTTGAAACAGATTTTGAAGGTGGTCGTCATACGCGACGCGTTGAAAAAATCGCTGAACTTGAGCAATAAAAAGCAGTTAAGTTTGTTAACATTTGTCCTACGCTAGAAAGTTCTTCAAAGAGCTTTTTAGCTGTGGGATATAAATAATTTAGAAATAAGGGGCTGAGCATAGTGGTTGTACAACAAATACGAACACATTTGACTCAGTTACTCAGTGAATTTGAAGAGCAGGTAACCCTAAGACCGAATACTATTTTTGTCGTAGGTTGCTCGACATCTGAAGTGATTGGTCAGAAAATTGGCACAGCAGGCGCGCTTGAAATTGGAGAGGCGATTTTTGAGCCGTTGCAGGCATTTGCCAAGAAACATCAACTACATCTAGCGTTCCAAGGTTGTGAGCATATTAATCGTGCTATTACTATGGAAGAAACAACGGCAGAACGTTTTGGTTATGAACCGGTAACAGTTGTACCAGTTCGTACTGCGGGTGGCTCGATGTCCGCTTATGCGTTTACGCAATTTACAAATCCAGTTGTAGTGGAAGCTGTGCAAGCAAATGCAGGTATTGATATTGGTCAAACTCTTATTGGTATGCATTTAAAGGCAGTAGCTGTTCCGGTTCGTACTTCTGTGCGAATGGTAGGAGAAGCGGTTGTGACAATAGCAACAACGCGTCCGAAGCTGATTGGCGGAGAGCGTGCAGTGTATAAATAAAATTACCTTTGAAAACAGTGGTATACAAATAACGATTATACTTAGGAGGCTTTTTTAAACATGGCATACGAAAAATTAGCAGTACAAGACAAAGCAGTATTAGACGGAATTCTTGCGGAAAAAAAACGTCAACAAGCAAATATTGAGTTAATCGCATCAGAAAACTTTGTATCAGAAGCAGTAATGGAAGCACAAGGTTCTGTTCTAACAAATAAATATGCTGAAGGTTATCCAGGTAAACGCTACTATGGCGGTTGTGAACACGTAGATGTTGTGGAAGATATCGCACGTGATCGTGTGAAAGAAATTTTTGGTGCAGAATATGCAAACGTACAACCACACTCTGGTGCACAAGCAAACATGGCTGTATACCACACAATTTTAGAACCAGGAGATACAGTACTTGGGATGAACCTATCTCATGGCGGCCACTTAACACACGGATCGCCTGTAAACTTCTCAGGTATTCTATATAATTTCGTTGAATATGGCGTAACAAAAGATACTCAAGTAATCGATTATGAAGATGTACGCCAAAAAGCATTAGAGCATAAGCCAAAACTAATTGTGGCGGGTGCTTCTGCATACCCACGTGAAATCGATTTTGCTAAATTCCGTGAAATTGCTGATGAAGTAGGAGCATATTTCATGGTGGATATGGCACATATCGCAGGTCTTGTAGCTACTGGTGAGCACCAATCACCAGTGCCATACGCTGATTTTGTGACATCTACAACACATAAAACATTACGTGGCCCACGTGGTGGTTTAATCCTTGCTTCGAAAGAATGGGAGCAAAAGCTAAACAAATCTGTATTCCCAGGTATCCAAGGTGGACCATTAATGCACGTAATCGCTGCAAAAGCTGTTGCATTCGGTGAAGCGTTACAACCAGAATTCAAAGAGTATGCAAAACAACTTAAAGCGAATGCTAAAGCTTTAGCAGAAGTATTAATGGCAGAAGGCGTTGAAATTGTATCAGGCGGTACGGACAACCACTTACTACTTCTTAATGTGAAATCTCTTGGCTTAACAGGAAAAGTAGCAGAGCACGCACTTGATGAAGTAGGGATTACAACAAATAAAAATACAATTCCTTACGATACAGAATCTCCATTCGTAACTTCTGGTATCCGTATTGGTACACCAGCAGTAACATCTCGTGGCTTCAATGAGGAAGACATGAAAGAAGTTGGGGCAATTAT
This sequence comes from Lysinibacillus sp. G1-3, assembly GCF_056322905.1. NCBI lineage: Bacteria > Bacillati > Bacillota > Bacilli > Caryophanales > Bacillaceae > Lysinibacillus > Lysinibacillus sp. G1-3. The sequence continues at coordinate 37,980 of NZ_JBWHYQ010000013.1, read as the reverse complement.
TGCTACAGTTCTTAAAAATCCAGAGGATGAAGCAGTTAAAACTGAAGCGAAAGCTCGCGTAATAGCTTTAACGGACAAACATCCATTATACGCATAATTTAATAGAAGATAAGGCTGTGGTTAAAGTGTACTTTGCACTTTAATCACAGCTTTTTTTATTGGCACTGCTGCGAGCTACTCTCGCGGACGCCTGCGGAATGGAACTCGACAAAATGTTTCGAGGATAAGTTATTTTTCTGGAATGGAAATAAAATACTTTTATTTTTGAATTTATTTACATAAACTTAGTATAAAAGGATATAGTATAGAAGAGTGAGACAGATAATGTCCTTGTAAAAAAAGGATTTTTTATAAAAGTGACAATTTATTGAATTTTTATGTACAATGTAAGAGGGAGGAGGGGCTGTATGGTTACTAAAACGATGTCCATAGAAAATGAAATATTATTAAATACAATTCGTAGGTTAGGGGATCATTCTAAAGAAAGCTACGTTATTTTTGATGCGACAAATAATCATTGCGTATTGGAATGTAATGATTCTTTTTGTACGCTGACAAATACTACACGTTCGCAAATAATAAATAGCGATTATTTTGCATTGTTGTCAAACGAAGAACAGACAACTGTTGAAAAGATTAAACAAAAAATACATAGTGGAGTTTTGGTACAAGCAAAATTGCACCATAGTTGCTTCGATAAACCTCTTTTTTGGGCAGAGGTACAAGCACTCCCATTTCAAAATAATAAAGATGAAACATTATTTGTTTTAGTACTTGTGAAGGATGTTACGTACGATCACAACGTAGAGTTTTTAATGCGCCTTGAGAATGGTATGTACGAAGCGATTGAAAAGGACAATTCCTTTGATAAAAAGATGAGCATTGTTTGCAGTAGTTTAGATGAATTTTTTATGCCGAATATATCAAGTATGGTACTTGTCAAAACGGAGGCAAATCAATTACAGATTTATAGAGGGAACGATAAAATAAAAGGTTTACCCGATTGTTGTGAAAATAATGATTTTTTTAAGAGTGTTATGCAAGGGGAGACGTTCATTCTAGTGAAAAATTTGGATGATATTGATATTCCGATAGAATACAAAAGGTTTGCCAATTCATCTAAAAAGTCATTTGGGTGGTTTATGCCAATATACAATCAACAACAGCAAGCAATTGGATTGTTTGCAATATTGTTAGAGCAACATGGTGATGAAAAGAAGTTTTTTGAATTTATGTTTCGAAAAATCGGTGCTCTTGTTGCGTTGGCATATTCGTATGCAAAAACACAAAAAAAGATATGGGATTTAGCCTATGTCGATATCACAACGGGGCTACCGAATCGACACGGTTTTTTAAATAAGGTAGAAAAAGAATGTAGTCAAAAAGGTAACATCAAAATCTTAAAGCCAAGCGAATTCCATCATATTGTCGAGTTATATGGACGTGAAGCGGGAGACGAGCTGTTAAGACAAATTGCCAAACGTTTAAATGAAGAGAAGTATGAGCGTAACGAATATATTGCTAGATTTACAAGCTCTAGTTTAATCATGTCCAATGCAACAGCTGATGAAGATTTCTTCTATTATGAAAGGCGCATTAAAGAGATTATTCGTCAGCCTTTTATTATAGGTGGTAAGAACATTTATATTACGCTAAAAACGGGTATTGCTTTATATAACGATGAGATCAAAATGGCTGATGCAATTCGCTTTGCAGATAATGCTGTATCCTTTGCTGCCAATAAACCGGGTACTCATACGGAAATATTTACGCAAGAAAGAAATGATGTACTTGAGCAGCAAATGACCGTGTTAAACCATTTGGCACAGGCATTAAAAAATAAAGAGATCTCAGTGAATTTGCAGCCAAAGGTTGATTTACGAACAGGTGAAATTCATAGTATTGAAGCGCTTGCTCGCTGGATTTCTCCAAAACTAGGTTTCGTGTCACCGGCAATCTTTATTCCAGTAGCAGAAGGTGCAGGAAAGGTACGCGAAATCGATGTTCAAATATTAGAGTTGGTTCTTTCATGGTTAGCAAAGCGAAAGACATTAGGGAAAAAATTAGTGAAGGTGGCAGTCAATATTTCGCCGGATCATTTTTATTATGCTAATTTTGTACAGGATACATTGGGGCTCGTTCGGAAATATGATATTGATCCGAAATATATCATTTTAGAGGTGACGGAAAATATTGGCCTAGTTGATTTTCAGACAGCTTTTTTTATTATCCAGGAATTAAAGGGCTACGGCTTTAAAACTTCGGTGGACGACTTTGGCACAGGCTTTTCATCTTTAAGTTATTTACAAAGACTGCCATTTACTGAATTGAAAATAGATCGTAGCTTCATTAATGCTATTGATGATGGTGCGACACTCGCTATTGTCCGATCTATTATTCAATTAGCATTAAACCTAGGAATGACTTCGGTTGCTGAAGGTATTGAAAACAAAGAGCAAGTTGAGATTTTACGCGCATTAGGCTGTACAGTAGGACAAGGATATTTTTATTACAAACCAATGACAATAGAACAAGTAGATACAATACTTGATAAATAATCGCTAGCATATGTAGGAAACATTCTTGAAAAGGAGTTGGCCCAAATTTATTTTTGAGACGACTCCTTTTTTCTGTTATACTAGTTGAGATAAAAATGAATCCGAACGGTTAGGAGAGAATCCCTTTGAGCAAAGTATACGTATTTGATCATCCACTAATCCAACACAAGTTAACTTATATTCGTGATAAGAATACAGGAACTAAAGAATTTCGTGAGCTAGTAGACGAAGTGGCAACATTAATGGCATTCGAAATTACACGTGAGATGCCAGTAGAAGAAATTGAAATTGAGACACCGGTTACTGTTGCTAAGACAAAAGTACTTTCTGGTAAGAAACTTGCGATTGTTCCGATTTTACGTGCAGGTATTGGCATGGTAGATGGCGTATTAAATCTAATTCCAGCTGCTAAAGTTGGTCATATCGGTCTTTATCGTGATCCAGAAACGTTAAAACCTGTAGAATACTATGCAAAACTTCCAGCAGATGTAGAAGAACGTGATTTCATCATTGTAGACCCAATGCTTGCAACTGGTGGATCAGCAGTGGAAGCGATCAACTCACTGAAAAAACGTGGTGCGAAAAGCATTAAATTCATGTGCTTAATCGCTGCGCCAGAGGGTGTAAAAGAAATTCAAAAACATCATCCAGATGTAGATATTTATATTGCTGCACTTGATGAAAAATTAAATGACCATGGCTACATTGTCCCAGGTCTAGGTGATGCAGGCGACCGCCTATTCGGTACAAAATAATACTGAACACTTTTTTGATAATTTCGTTCAGTATGTAATTTTTAGGAAACTTATAACTATAGAGAGCGTCCTTCATTATTGAAGGACGTTTCATAGTATGTTAGGCGAATTACTTCTATTAAAGTTCGATCTTGCCACAAATGACGCAGATCAATGGAAGTAAAGCACTTTTCATACAAATATAACAAAGGACGGTGCAAATCGTTTTGATGAAAAAATGGAAAGTAATGACGATTTTCGGTACGAGACCAGAGGCTATTAAAATGGCCCCACTAGTATTGGAATTACAAAAGCATCCTGAGCAAATAGAATCGATTGTGACGGTAACAGCCCAACATCGCCAAATGCTCGATCAAGTTTTAGAAACATTTAAAATTACACCTGATTACGATTTGAATATTATGAAGGATCGTCAAACATTAATTGACGTGACGACGAATGCTTTACAAGGCTTAGACAAAGTCATGAAAGAAGCAAAACCGGATATTGTTTTAGTACATGGTGATACAGCAACGACTTTCATTGCAAGTCTAGCTGCATTTTATAACCAAATTGCTATCGGACATGTGGAAGCGGGTCTTCGAACTTGGAATAAGTATTCACCATACCCAGAGGAAATGAATCGCCAGTTAACAGGCGTTATGGCTGATCTTCATTTCGCACCGACAGAAGTATCAAAGAAAAACCTTTTAGATGAAAATAAAAACCCTGATACTATCTATGTCACTGGTAACACAGCAATCGACGCATTAGCTACAACAGTAAGTGAACATTACACACATCCTGTCTTAGACAAAATAGGCACAGACCGTATGATTTTATTAACAGCACATCGTCGTGAAAATCTAGGTGAACCTATGCGTCATATGTTCAGAGCGATAACAAGAATTTTAGCAGAGCATGACGATGTACAAGTAGTTTACCCAGTTCATATGAATCCAGCTGTACGAGAAATAGCGAATGAAATTTTAGGAGATCATAAGCGTGTTCATTTAATTGAACCTCTTGAAGTCTTTGATTTCCATAACTTTGCGGCTAATTCTTATATGATTTTAACGGATTCTGGTGGTGTCCAAGAGGAAGCACCTTCATTAGGTAAACCAGTTCTAGTACTAAGAGATACAACGGAGCGCCCAGAAGGTATTGCAGCAGGGACTCTAAAGCTAGCAGGAACGGAAGAAGATACTATCTATTCTCTAGCTAAACAATTAATAGAAGATACAAATGCTTATGAAGCTATGTCAAAAGCGTCAAATCCTTATGGAGATGGACATGCTTCAGAGTATATTGTGAAGGCTCTTTTGGATTTTTTACAAAAAAGCAAGTAATATCCCTTTTCAGAAATGAAAAATGAGTCTAATGTACTAATTGCGGTAGGCGGGCTAATTTGCGAGCATATATGTGTCGCAAATTAGCTTTTTTTTGCATAAACGTTGACTGTGTTTTTGAAACTATGAATTTCCATACACAAATTTGTCAACAATTTGTCAAGACTATAGTGGCTGTGAAGTTTTTCTACTTTACTAATTGACTTCAAATATCTCCTATTGTATGCTTACAAAGGGTAAGAATGATAAGGGTTTCTATTCGTAAATAGAGGTTGAAACACTTGTTACATCAAGTTTCTACTAAATTGACAGTTCAAACCAAAAGCTGTCGATTTGCAACGTTTTGTGCGTTTCGGGGTGTAAGATTTTTTTGGGATTTACACCTGTAATTTCAAAATGACGCTCTCCCGTTACTATTCCGCTGTGAGTAGTGTTTTTCACTGCTCTTTTCTGATTTCACATAGTGGTCAGCAAATGTTTCTTTACTCGAAAAAATGATTCAGGAGATTATAAACCAATGCTAGATTTGCATCACATTTTTGCTATGCAGAAGAGAGCGTTATTTTTTTTGCTCGCACTCTGTGCATTAGGCTGGGGATTTACGCCCTATCAGACGTTTTTTGCGGGCATCGCAATCGGTGCATTATTTGGTACGTATAATTTTTGGATTTTAGTTCGCCGTATGGAGAAGTTTGATCGATCCATTAGTGAAGGGAAGAAAATAGGCTCACTTGGTACAATGCTCCGCTTTGGGTCAGGTGTAGCGGCAGTCGCTCTAGCCATTTCGTTGCCAAACTATTTTCACTTAATTAGCACGGTCATAGGGCTAATGATTCCGTACCTTTTTCTCTTTGTCGAGAGAATTGTGTCCCGTGTAAGGAACCGCTAATGTGCTTTAAATTAGAAAGAGAGGTGAAAAATAACAATGAATCATGAAGCTCCATTGAAAGTAGTTGATTTCGGTCTTTTTAAACTAACATTCAACCTTTCAACTGTAATGATGTTACTAGTTGCAGCTGTAATCGTTTTCTTAATCGCATTTATCTCAACTAGAAGCCTAAAGTTAAAACCTACAGGTATGCAAAACTTTATGGAATGGATTATGGATTTCGTAAAGAACATCATCAAAAGCAACATGGACTGGAAAACTGGTGGACGATTCCATATTTTGGGTATCACGTTAATTATGTTTATCGCTGTATCTAACTTATTAGGTCTTCCATTCTCTATCGTCTATGATCACCAACTTTGGTGGAAATCACCTACAGCTGATCCAACTGTTACAATGACGCTTGCAGCAATGATTTTAGCCTTAACACATTTCTATGGTATTAAAATGAAGGGGACAGGCCATTATGTTGGTACATTCTTCAAACCAATGTCATTCATGTTCCCGCTAAAAATCGTTGAAGAGTTTGCGAACACTTTAACATTAGGTCTTCGTCTTTACGGTAACATTTATGCAGGTGAGATTTTACTTGGCTTAATCGCAAGTTTAGCTGTTACGGGTCCAATTGGATTCATCGGAGCAATTGTTCCAATGATGGCATGGCAAGGTTTCTCTATTTTCATCGGCTTTATCCAAGCCTTTATCTTCACAATGTTAACAATGGTTTACATGGCTCATAAAGTGAGCGATGACCATTAATATAAAGCATAATTTTTATGCTTAAACAAAAAAAACAAACAATTCCAAGGAGGAAATTTTCAAATGGGTTTATTAGCAGCAGCAATCGCAATCGGTCTAGGTGCACTTGGTGCAGGTATCGGTAACGGTCTTATCGTTTCAAAAACAGTAGAAGGTATCGCACGTCAACCAGAAGCTCGTGGCGTTCTTCAAACTACAATGTTCATCGGGGTAGCATTAGTTGAAGCCCTACCAATCATCGCAGTAGTAATCGCATTCATTGTAATGAACAAACAATAATTCAGTTTTACACTGAATTCTAGTGGCGAAGCAGAAATCTCTAGATGAAACTTCGCCCTTCATTTTGGAACTGATAAAAGCTATGTGTAAATATAGCTTTTTAAAATAGGTAGTTTTTCAAGTAATTAATTAATTTATTATGTTGAAGTCAAAGCTCTTGAAGGGAGTGAAACAATCGTGTTTTTAGATAATCTTGTACTAGGCAGCGCTAGTGCCGGTTTCAACGGTGGTGACATCGCAGCAACATTAATCATTTTCTTATTGTTAATGTTCTTACTTAAAAAGTTCGCTTGGGGTCCACTTATGGGCATCATGCAACAACGTGAAGAATTAGTAGCTAGTGAAATCGAAGCAGCTGAAAAAGCTCGCAAAGATTCTCACCAATATTTAGAAGAACAAAAGAGCCTTCTTAAAGAAGCTCGTACGGAAGCACAATCGATTGTTGAGGGCGCTAAGAAGCAAGGCGAAATGCAAAAAGAAGAAATTCTTACTGCAGCTCGCAATGAAGCAAACCGCTTAAAAGAATCGGCTTTACGTGAAATTGAGTCTGAAAAAGAAAAAGCTATTGCAGCTGTACGTGATGAAGTCGTTTCATTATCTGTACTTGCAGCATCTAAAGTCCTTAGCAAAGAGATTTCTGAGGCAGACAACCGTGCTCTAATTGAAGAGACGATTGCGAAGGCAGGGGAAGCTCGATGAGTAATTCAACTGTAGCAAAACGTTACGCACAAGCGCTATTTGAATTAGCGCAACAAAAAAACATTCTTGCTGAAGTTGGAGCAGACTTAAACGAGCTAACAAAAGTAGTCAAAGAATCTCCTGATTTTTTAACACTTTTAAATGCTCCTAAGTTCTCTATCGAACGTAAGAAACAAATGGTAGCTGAAATCTTTGCAGGTGCATCTCCAGAGGTTTTACACACAGTTCAACTACTTGTTGAGAAAAAACGTGTAAACGAAGTGAAGCTTATTGCGAACGCATATGCTGAGCTTGCTGCACAGGCACAAGGTTCTGCAGATGCAACAGTATTCTCTACTCGTGCACTTTCTGCTGAAGAAAGCGCTAATATTTCTACAACATTTGCGAAACTTGTAGGGAAACAAACATTAAACATTACAAACGAAATTGATCCATCACTTCTTGGTGGTATTCGTGTTCAAATCGGTAATCATATTTATGATAGCTCAGTAGCGAACAAGCTTGAGCGCTTAAAACGTGAATTAATCGGTTAATAATTTAGAAATGTGAGAGGTGACATACATGGGCATCAAGGCTGAAGAAATCAGCAGTCTGATTAAACAACAGATTGAGAATTATGAATCTGAACTTAAAGTAAGCGAAGTTGGTACAGTTATCCGTATTGGTGACGGTATCGCACTTGCTCATGGCCTCGACAACGCCATGGCTGGAGAGCTTTTAGAGTTCTCTAACGGTGTTATGGGTATGGCTCAAAACCTAGAAGAAGGTAACGTTGGTATCGTAATCTTAGGTCCATATGCTGACATCAAAGAAGGCGATGAAGTTCGTCGTACAGGTCGTATCATGGAAGTACCAGTTGGTGAAGAACTAATTGGCCGTGTTGTAAACCCACTTGGTCAACCAGTGGATGGACAAGGTCCAATCAACACAACAAAATCTCGTCCAATCGAAAGCCCAGCTTTCGGTGTAATGGCTCGTAAATCAGTACACGAACCACTACAAACTGGTATCAAAGCGATTGACGCTTTAGTACCAATCGGTCGTGGTCAACGTGAGTTAATCATCGGTGACCGTCAAACTGGTAAAACATCAGTAGCAATCGATACAATCTTAAACCAAAACGGTGAAAACATGATTTGTATCTACGTTGCTATCGGTCAAAAAGAATCAACTGTACGTGGTGTAGTTGAAACGTTACGTAAGCACGGTGCATTAGATTATACAATCGTTGTAACTGCTGCTGCGTCTCAACCAGCTCCATTACTTTACTTAGCACCATTTGCTGGTGTTTCTATGGCAGAAGAATTCATGTTACAAGGTAAGCACGTTTTAATCGTGTATGATGATCTTTCTAAACAAGCATCAGCTTACCGTGAACTTTCACTTCTTCTACGCCGTCCTCCAGGTCGTGAAGCATACCCTGGTGATGTTTTCTACTTACACAGCCGCTTACTTGAACGTGCTGCGAAGTTAAATGAAACATATCAAAATGGTTCTATTACAGCTCTTCCATTCGTTGAGACACAAGCTGGGGATATCTCTGCATACATCCCAACTAACGTAATCTCAATTACTGATGGACAAATTTTCTTACAATCTGACTTATTCAACTCAGGTGTACGTCCAGCGATTAACGCCGGTCTTTCTGTATCACGTGTAGGTGGATCTGCTCAAATTAAAGCGATGAAAAAAGTTGCGGGTACACTACGTCTTGACTTAGCTGCATTCCGTGAGCTTGAATCATTTGCTCAATTCGGTTCAGATTTAGATAAAATCACACTTGCTAAACTTGAGCGTGGTAAACGTACGGTTGAAGTTCTTAAACAAGACCTAAACAAACCACTTAAAGTTGAAAAACAAGTTGCCATCCTTTATGCATTAACTAAAGGTCACTTAGATGATATTCCAGTACAAGATATCGTTCGCTTTGAAAATGAATTCTTAAGCTGGTTAGAATCAAACCACACAAACGTTTTAGATCACGTTCGTACTACAAAAGAGCTTGCTCCTGATGCGGATTACGTTGAAGCAATCAATGCATTCAAAAAAACTTTCGCTAAATCAGAATAAGTTCGAGCAGTCACTTGATTAAAAAACAAAAGGTGGTGAAATACCAGTGGTAAACTTACGCGAAATAAAAGGTCGTATTAATTCTACAAAGAGTACGAAACAAATTACGAAAGCGATGCAGATGGTTTCTTCTTCAAAGTTACGTCGTGCAGAGCAAAACGCTAAAGCGTACGTTCCTTACATGGAAAAAATCCAGGACGTAGTAGGCGCGATCGCTTCAGGGACAAAAGACAGTGGACATCCAATGTTAACTGCTCGTCCTGTTAAGAAAACAGCTTACTTAGTCATTGGTTCTGACCGTGGTCTTGCAGGTGCTTACAACTCAAGTATCCTACGTCAAGTACAACGTACAATTGATGAGCGTCATAAATCGAAAGACGAATACGTGATTCTAGCGGTAGGTCGTGTTGTTCGTGACTACTTTGTGAAACGTGATCATAATGTCATCAGCGATGTTATCGGTCTTCCGGACCAACCATCATTTGCTGATATTAAAGAAATCGCTCGTAAAGCTGTTGGTATGTTCATTGACGGTACGTATGATGAACTTTATATGTACTACAATCACTTTGTCAGCGCTATTGCTAGCGAAGTGACAGAGAAAAAACTTCTTCCATTAACGGATCTTGCACCTGCTAGCAGTAATGCTTCTTACGAATTTGAGCCATCTGGTGAAGCAATTCTAGAAGTATTACTTCCACAATACGCGGAAAGCTTAGTTTACGGCGCATTATTAGATGGAAAAGCAAGTGAACATGCTTCTCGTATGACGGCTATGAAAAATGCAACTGATAATGCATCTGATCTTATTTCAGATCTTTCATTGCAATATAACCGTGCGCGTCAAGCGGCGATTACACAAGAAATTACAGAAATCGTTGGTGGAGCTGCAGCCTTAGAATAGGCCCAGCTTCCCAATGTCGTATAAGAATACGATAGGAGGATACACAGTAATGAATAAAGGACATGTTATTCAAGTAATGGGTCCAGTTGTTGACGTAAAATTTGACAATGGCCAATTACCAGCAATCTATAACTCATTAACAGTTAAGATTGAACGTCCTAATGAAGAACCAACAATTCTTGCATTAGAAGTTGCTCTTCATTTAGGTGATGATTCTGTTCGTACAATTGCAATGTCATCTACTGATGGCTTACAACGTGGAGCAGAAGTAACAGATTCAGGAAAAGCTATCTCAGTACCAGTTGGTGAAGTTACTTTAGGTCGTGTATTCAACGTACTAGGCGAAGTAATCGACTTAGGTGAAGAGATTCCAGCTGACGTTCGTCGTGATTCAATTCACCGCGAAGCGCCATCTTTCGATGAACTTTCAACTACAGTTGAAATTCTTGAAACAGGTATCAAAGTAGTAGACTTATTAGCACCATATATCAAAGGTGGTAAAATCGGTCTATTCGGTGGTGCCGGTGTAGGTAAAACTGTATTAATCCAAGAATTAATCAACAACATCGCACAAGAGCACTCAGGTATCTCTGTATTCGCTGGTGTAGGTGAGCGTACTCGTGAAGGGAACGACTTATTCTTCGAGATGAGCGATTCAGGCGTTATCAAGCAAACAGCGATGGTATTCGGTCAAATGAATGAGCCACCAGGTGCACGTATGCGTGTAGCTTTAACTGGTCTTACAATGGCAGAATACTTCCGTGATGAGCAAGGTGCTGACGTACTTTTATTCATCGACAATATCTTCCGTTTCACACAAGCAGGTTCTGAGGTTTCTGCCCTATTAGGTCGTATGCCTTCTGCGGTAGGTTACCAACCAACACTTGCAACTGAAATGGGTAAATTACAAGAACGTATCACATCTACTAACAAAGGTTCTGTAACTTCTATCCAAGCGATTTATGTACCAGCCGATGACTATACTGACCCGGCTCCAGCTACAACTTTCGCCCACTTAGATGCAACTACTAACCTTGAGCGTAAATTATCAGAAATGGGTATCTACCCTGCGGTTGACCCATTAGCTTCGACTTCTCGTGCTTTATCACCTGAAATCGTAGGCGCTGAGCACTACGCTATCGCTACTGGTGTACAACGTACAATCCAACGTTACCGTGAATTACAAGATATCATTGCTATCTTAGGTATGGATGAATTATCTGATGAAGATAAACAAACAGTAGAACGTGCTCGTCGTATTCAATTCTTCTTATCTCAAAACTTCCACGTTGCGGAGCAATTTACTGGTCAAAAAGGTTCTTATGTACCTGTTAAAGAAACTGTTCGCTCATTCAAGGAAATCCTTGATGGCAAATGGGATCACCTACCAGAAGATGCTTTCCGTCTAGTTGGTTCTATTGATGAAGTAGTTGAAAAAGCGAAAAGCATGGGCGTAGAGGTTTAATACTAGGGACGAGGAGGAAAAAATATGAAGACAGTTCAAGTCAATATTGTCACTCCCGACGGCCCAGTATACGATTCTGAAGTATCAATGGTAATCGCAAAAACAACTTCAGGAGAAATCGGTGTTCTTGCAGGCCATATTCCTATGGTCGCTCCACTTGCAATTGGTGCAGTGAAGCTTAAAAAAGAAGACGGTTCAACTGAACTTGTAGCTTTAAGCGGTGGTTTTATTGAAGTTCGCCCTGAAAAAATCTCAATTTTAGCGCCATCTGCTGAAATTGCTGAAAGCATCGATGTTAAACGTGCTAAAGAAGCCGTTAAACGTGCTGAAGGACGTCTTCAAGATAAACAAGATAACATTGATTTCAAACGTGCTGACCTAGCATTAAAACGTGCGTTGAATCGTATCAACGTTCATGAGGGTAATATCTAATTCAAATTTTAACGGGCAGATTCAACATCTGTCCGTTTTTTAACATTATTCCACAGTGGTTAGAGGAAGGAATATGGAGGAACAACATGGAATTATATAGGGCAGTAGGGCAGGAAGCTTTAATAGGTATTTTATCGCACATATTTTTTATCGCTATTACCTTTTATGCGCTACAAGCGTTTATGTTAGAAAAGATTTTTAAGAAGAATAAAGTATTTCAAGTCCAATTAATTTATATTTTATTAAGTGTGGCAATAGGATCAGCCGTTTCAAATTTCTTTCTCCAATTTTCAAATTGGTCTGGGAAGCTTCCGTATTTATTTTAAGAGGCCCTTACTACTTTTTATATGTTAGCTGTTGAATCTACATATTTCACAGGGCTTTATAACATAATTTATGTGGTCCTTTGAAATATGTAATAAAAGAAATTTGTGAGATTTCGGTTTTTGTTCACAAATCTTTGGGTATATATTAAAAATTTACGCTTATCTTCCATGTTATTGGTCATTCACAAAAAAAAAAATCATGCGTACAATAAATAAATAGCAAAATATTAAAAAATGACGTAAAATAGTGATTTGGACGCTTGAACGAGCGTAAGAAAAGTTGTACTATAAAGTTGTTTGTTTACTGATTATGACATTATACTTCTTTTTAAAATAAAATTTTGATAGGTTAATAGATTGAATTCGGAGGGACATAGGGTGGAAAAAATAATAGTGACTGGCGGCCAACAGCTACAGGGGAAAGTACGCGTAGAGGGCGCAAAAAATGCGGTGTTACCAATCCTAGCAGCAGCTTTACTTGCTTCTAAAGGAGAAAATGTAATTAAGGAAGTCCCTAACTTAGCAGACGTCTTTACTATAAATGAAGTACTAAAAAGTCTAAATGCGGCTGTTACATATATACCTGAGGATAATACAGTATATATCGACACAACAAAAGAACTTTCTAGTGAAGCTCAATTTGAATATGTAAGTAAAATGCGTGCATCGATTTTAGTGATGGGTTCTTTACTTGCTCGAAATGGTTATGCTCGTGTTGCTTTACCTGGGGGCTGTGCAATCGGTTCTCGTCCAATTGAGTTACATTTAAAGGGCTTTGAGGCTATGGGAGCAAAAATCTCGTTTGGTCATGGTTTTGTAGAGGCAAAGGCAGATGGACGTTTAAAAGGCGCAAATGTGTATTTGGACTTCCCTAGCGTTGGGGCAACTGAAAATATCATGACTGCTGCAGCGTTAGCGCAAGGAACGACTGTAATTGAAAATGCAGCGAAAGAGCCTGAAATTGTAGATCTTGCAAACTTCATTAATAATATGGGTGGTCGTGTTATCGGAGCAGGTACGAATACAATTCGTATCGAAGGAGTCGATACATTATATGGAACAGAGCATCATATTATTCCTGACCGTATTGAAGCTGGTACATTTATGGTTGCAGCAGCAATTACAAAAGGTGATGTAACGATTGAAAATGCGGTTCCTGAGCATATGACAGCATTAATTGCAAAGATGCGTGAAATGGGTGTAGAAATCACTGAGCTAGATGAAGGAATCCGCGTACGCGCTCCTAAACCATTAAAAGCTGTTGATATTAAAACTATGCCACATCCAGGCTTCCCAACAGATATGCAATCTCAAATGATGGCCTTGATGTTAACTGCTGAAGGTACGAGTATTATTACGGAAACGGTTTTTGAAAATCGTTTTATGCATGTTGAGGAGTTCCGTCGCATGAATGCCGGCGCTAAAATAGAAGGACGTTCTGTGTTTATCGAAGGGCCAATAGATCTTCAGGGTGCTGAAGTAATGGCGACTGATTTACGAGCTGCGGCTGCACTAATTTTAGCTGGCCTTGTATCTGAAGGTGTGACTAGAGTTACAAAACTTCATCACTTAGATCGTGGTTATGTTGATTTCCACGGCAAATTGGCTTCACTTGGCGCACAAATTGAACGTGTACCAGTAGAGGACGTTATCGTTGAAGAAAAAACAACTGTAGAATTACCAACAAACTAAATAGATTTCCCAACCCTTTGCTTAAGAGCAAAGGGTTTTTTCTTTATAGTTTAATCCACGCTGACGATAGTGAAGCAGCAATAGGAAGATTTTTTAGTAATCATTAGATGGAAAGAGGACTAAACCTGTCTTAACGGTGACAATGTAGCTGCTAAAAGAAGAGTATTTCTACCATTTAAGAGGATGTTAGTTGCTATTTAGCGTTTTTAAAACGTATGTCAAGTTATAAGTTGATTGGAGTGGAGGCTGGGCGACTCCTTGGGGATTAGCGATAGAGGAACGAAGGCTAAAAGCATCACATCCTGTGATAACGCCTTCGTGACCAACATCGGTGCTGTTGCTGTCGCTGCGCTTTCGCACAAACAAAACCAAACCCTCTGCTGCCGCTTCGCTTTCGCGCAAAAAACATCTGTTGGCCCAAGATCCTGGAGCGAAGCGGGTGTTTTCTGTGCGAAAGCGTAGTGGTAACGTAGCGGCAGCACCAAAAGCGGCTCAGCGGACGCCCCCAGGAAGCTTTGCTCTGTGCGAAAGCGTAGTGGTAACGTAGCGGCAGCAATTGTTTTAACTGTGCGAAAGCGTAGCGACAGCAACAACAAAGCGCCCAGCCGAAACGGAAATCAACTTCACATTATGGTTATAAGAGATTTTTAAGAGAGCCCTCAATCGCATATTTTGAAAAGTTTCAGCATATTATTCCTTATGAAAAAATGGATAATGAGTATAGGCATAATTTGTTTGACTGGAGCATTATATATGCTTCCTGTGGCATTTGGTGAGAGACGTACGGTTGAGGATGCGCCTACAACAACAGAACAAGCTTGTGAAATCTTCATAGAAGTGGAGGGACAACCGGAGAAAATCCCTTTAGAAACGTATGTGACTGGTGTGGTAGCTGCAGAAATGCCTGTTTCATTTAAAAAAGAAGCTTTAAAGGCACAGGCTATTGCTGCAAGAACTTACGCGTTGAAATCGACAAATTACGGTAAAATAGCTATCGCTCCTACTGTTGCTAGACAAGTTTTTTACAATAAGGAACAAAGAAAAGAGAATTGGACTAGCAATTTCCCGGGGAATGAAAAGAAAATTGTCGAGGCTATTAACGAAACGAAAGGACAAGTTCTTCTATATAATAATGAATTAATTACGGCAATGTTTCACTCTACTAGTAATGGGAAAACAGAAAGTGCCTACGGTTTTAGTGGCAATGAGGTACCCTATTTACAAAGCGTCGCGAGTAATACGGATCAATCATCACCAAAGTTTGCAGCGATGAAAGAATGGACATTGGCTGAGTGGAATGCATTGTGGCCTGTTAAATGGCAGGCAAATGATTTCAACCGTGTACAGTTCTTTTTAAATGATTCAGGACGTGTTGAGCGCATGCAGTTAGGGAAAAATATATGGTCAGGGCGAGAGGTTCGAACACTTTTGGGAATAGCATCAACAGACTTTAAAATCTCATATAATTCCACTGCTGGAAAAGTGTTGGTGAGCACGAAAGGATACGGGCATGGGGTAGGGATGAGTCAATATGGAGCAGATGCTATGGCAAGCGATGGGAAAACTGCTGCCGAAATTTTACACTACTATTATCAAGATATTGAGATAAAAAAGATAGATGCATGTTTAAAATAACTTCTAGTTGTTCACACTGCAACTAGAGGTGATGAAAATGAGAGAGGATAAAAATAGTAAAACTTCTCAAAATCAAGATGAAAAAGTTCAATTACAGAAGAAACCATGGTTTTGGCCAGCTGTTTACGCTGGTGGAGCTCTAATGCTAGCAGGTATACTACTTGGTTACAATAGTCTTGTATCAAAAGTAGAAGAGGCTCCATTACCAGAAGTAGCAGAAGTAGATTCAGGTCCTGTAGTTGAAACTAATGCAAGAACAGAAAATATGAAGTACCCGTTCAAGGAAGCAAATCTTAATAAAATTCAAGTTTCACAAGAGTTTTATGATGTAGAGGCAAATGCTGAGTCACGTGAAAAAGCACTAATGGTATTTAATCAAACATTTACGACATCTTCTGGTATTTCTCTTTCTATGAATGGTGAAGAATTCGAAGTACTTGCTGCTTTAAGCGGTAAAGTAAAACAAGTAAAGCTTGACGCATTTACAGGTAATAAAATTGTGATCGAGCACGCAAATGGTAAGGAAACACAGTATAGCTCTGTAAAAGACATTGCTGTCAAAGAAGGCGATGAGGTAACACAAGGTCAAGCACTAGGAAAAGCGACTGACAATGAGTGGAACCAAGCAGCTGGCATTCACTTGCATTTCGAAGTACTTGAAAACGGAAAATATATTAATCCGAAAAAATTACTAGGCTTTTAACCTACTTCAGCGGCTGCTGAAATAGAGGAATTTATGCCCAACAACGTGCCTATTATCAATTATGCCGAGGTATAATTGATAATAGGCCATTTTGTTTTCTTCTAAACAATGAAAATGATCATTTTCTATGTAAGAAACGAATACTAAAAAATGCATAAAAAATCAGTATTTTATCGTGAAAATGTAAAATGTGTTCTGAACAGCTTTGTCCTCACATAATGTGAAGAAATGCGCAGACGTGCATCTGATGCCAACGCCATTTGTGAATTTGTGTGGAAAGGACGAAGAACGTGCACGAGCACATTCGGAAGCGCTGTATACGCCTCGGTGAATTATTGATTGAGACGCGTGAGACTGTGCGTGTCCTCGCGAAAATGACAGGTTATTCAAAAAGTACGGTGCATAAAGATTTAACAGAGCGACTGCCAACAATTCATGAAGGATTAGCTGAGCAAGTAAAGGAAATACTCGCCTACCATAAGGCCGTACGTCATATTCGCGGAGGAGAGGCAACGAAAAACAAGTGGAAAGAAAGAGCGAGTCATGAATGATTCGTTCTTTTTTAAAATGCAAAGGACAAGCTAGATACATATTTCCATTTCCTCATAAATAGCTGCTCACAATAACGAGGGGTTGATTTCCGTTCCAACTGGGCGCTTTGTTGCTGCCGCTACGCTTTCGCACAGTTAAAAACAATTGTTGTTGCTGCCGCTACGCTTTCGCACAGTTAAAAACAATTGTTGTTGCTGCCGCTACGCTTTCGCACAGTTAAAAACAATTGTTGTTGCTGTCGCTACGCTTTCGCACAGATAAAACAATTGCTGCCGCTACGCTTTCGCACAGAGCAAAGCTTCCTGGGGGCGTTGGGGCAACAGGATGTTGGTCACGAAGGCGTTATCACAGGACGTGATGCTTTTAGCCTTCGTTCCTCTACCCGCTTCACTCGCGTTGCTCGCTGCAGGGTCTCATCTGTGACGCTAATCCCCAAGGAGTCGCCCAGTCTCCACTTCAATCTCACATAACGTTTGTTAAAAAATTACATTTTAAACTATTTGATGATGGACCTTGAAAAAATTGTTTAACAATTTCTTCTTTTCATGAAGTGTTCATATAATTAAAAGGAATGAAGTTCTATTCACTAAAATTAGGTGAAATTACCAATAGGTTGTGATAGAATATTCTAGATAAACAGATAAAAATGAACGTTTTTGTAGTTGGAAATGGCGGGAAGGAGAAATTATAAAATGTTTTCGAAAGATATTGGCATTGACTTAGGAACTGCGAACGTATTAATACACGTTAAAGGTAAAGGAATCGTCTTAAATGAACCATCTGTTGTGGCGATTGATAAAAAAACAAATAAAGTATTAGCTGTGGGGGAAGAGGCTCGCCAAATGGTAGGTCGTACGCCTGGTAACATTACTGCAATTCGCCCACTACGAGATGGGGTCATTGCGGATTTTGATGTTACAGAAGCCATGCTAAGACATTTCATCAATAAGTTAAATGTAAAAGGA
The DNA here is from genome assembly GCF_056322905.1 of Lysinibacillus sp. G1-3. NCBI lineage: Bacteria > Bacillati > Bacillota > Bacilli > Caryophanales > Bacillaceae > Lysinibacillus > Lysinibacillus sp. G1-3. The sequence goes on along the minus strand of NZ_JBWHYQ010000013.1, from coordinate 19,969 downwards.
TTTTTAGCTAAGCCACGTATTTTAATTTGCTGTCCAACGAACATTACTAGTGTTGAGCAAAAGGCTATCCGTGAAGCCGCAGAAAAATCAGGTGGAAAAAAAGTATACTTAGAAGAAGAACCAAAAGTGGCTGCAATCGGTGCAGGCATGGATATATTCCAACCTAGCGGCAATATGGTAGTCGATATTGGCGGCGGAACAACAGATGTTGCAGTCTTATCAATGGGTGATATTGTAACGAGTGAGTCCATTAAGGTAGCCGGAGACATTTTTGATAATGATATTTTGCAATATATTAAAAAAGAATACAAATTACTAATTGGTGAACGTACTGCAGAAGCCATTAAAATTACAATCGGTACAGTCTTTAAAGGTAGCCGAAACGATTCAATGGATATTCGTGGTCGAGACATGGTGACAGGTTTACCGCGTACAATAACAATTCATTCTGAAGAGATTGAACGTGCCTTACATGAATCGGTTGCTATGATTGTTCAATCTGCAAAAAATGTTTTAGAAAAAACGCCACCAGAGTTATCAGCTGATATTATTGATCGTGGGGTCATTATTACTGGCGGTGGTGCTTTACTACACGGTATGGACCAACTATTAATCGAAGAATTAAAGGTACCTGTGTTCATTGCTGAACAACCTATGGATTGTGTAGCAATTGGTACAGGAATTATGCTTGAAAATATTGATCGAGTTCCCGCATCCTTATAAAAAGATAATGAGGTGAGTCCTTTGTTTAAAGGGTTTTATACAGTTGCAACTGGTATGATTGCACAACAAAGACGAACAGAATTACTAAGTAATAATTTATCAAATGCGAATACACCAGGATTTAAAGCAGACCAATCAACAATTCGGTCATTTCCTGACATGCTCATGTCAAGTGTAGGAAAAACGAATGCACCTGCTAATCAGCAAGCGGGTTCTCAATATATGAGCCAAGTTGGCGCATTAAATACAGGGATTTATATGCAAGAAACATTGCCAAATTACATACAAGGCCAAATCTATAGCACTGATTTCACGACAGATATGGCTTTGATCGATGGAAACTTACCGCAAAATGCAGATGGTACTACCGGATCTATTTTCTTCCGTTTAGCACATCCAGAAGGCGGAGAAGCATATACACGAAACGGGAATTTCACATTAGATGGTCAAGGCTATTTAGTAAATCCACAAGGACTGTATGTGTTATCAGACAGAGGCCAACGCATTCAGCTACCGAATGATGATTTCCGCTTAGATGAGAACGGAGCAATTTATGTTAATGATCAGCAAGTAGCTCGTGTTGGCGTATCATATGCAACGAATCCGAACATGCTACGTAAACAGGATAATGGTTTAATTCGAACAGAAAACGGTGAGAACTTACCGACAGCTTACGGTGCCAATGGCGTATCCTTTACACTGCGTCAAAATTATCTAGAGGGCTCAAACGTTGATTCTAGTCGCACAATGACCGATTTAATGACAGCATATCGCGCTTTCGAGGCTAACCAAAAAGTGTTACAAGCTTATGATCGCAGTATGGAAAAAGCTGCTAATGAAATCGGGAAAGTTTAATAGGCGAATAGGAGGCGTTTGATCATGCTACGTACAATGATGACTGCAACAAACACAATGGGGCAATTACAAAATAGACTAGATACAATTAGTAATAACATTGCCAATAGTAATACACAGGGCTATAAATCAAAAGAAGCTACATTTAATGAATTGCTTTATCAGCAATTTAACAATGACAAGCAAGATCGTGCTGATCGACAATCACCTGTTGGTATCCGTTACGGTTCAGGTGCAATGCTTGGACAAATCCAATCTAATCAAAAACAAGGTTCTCTACAAACAACAAGTCGAGATCTTGATTTAGCTTTTACAAAAGCAAAACAATATTTCAATATTTTAATGCCAGATGGTGAAAATGGCACAAAAACAGTGTATACTCGTCAAGGTGACTTTTATTTATCACCATTAAATAATGGAACAGTAATGGTTGTAACTGCAGATGGATATCCATTGGCAAACGAAAACGGGCAAGCTATTACATTACCGGATAATGTAAAAAGTTTCGCGATTCGTGATGGGGGCGTATTAGAGGCATCATATCCAAATGGAGATTTTATTCGTACTAATGTAGGGGTGACAGAGTTCCAAAAGCCACAGCTTATGGAGGACATTTCTGGATCCTATGTTGGATTGCCGAATAACCTAGCTCAGTTAGGATATACGCAAGCTGAAGTTGTCACTAATTTACAAGGTGCAAATCGTCAGCAAATTGGTATGCAGAACGGTGTGCTAGAAATGTCGAATGTAAATCTTTCAAAGGAAATGACGGATTTAATTCAAACACAGCGTTCTTATCAATTCAATGCAAGAACTGTCACTTTAGCAGATCAAATGCTTGGGCTCATTAATGGTATTCGATAGTAAATCCATAATTACTGTTTAGTAAGGAATGAAGAGGAGTACAATTTATGACAAACGATTCAAGTCGAGGTTCTATGCAAACAAAAGAAACCGATACGCCACCAGAAGAGAAGGAACACGGCTCAAATGGAGAGCAACGAGAGGTTCGATGGGTGCAAATACGGCTGATTCCGATTTGGCTACGCGTTGTACTTATTATCATCTTAGTTGTTGTTGCCGCAATTTTAGGTACAATAATTGGCTATAGTGTAATTGGACAAGGTAAAGCCATGGACGTTTTCAAACCAGAAACATGGCAGCATATATTTGATATTATGAATGGTAAAGAATAATAATATTCTTTACCATACTTTGTTTTACATAATTATTTATGTAATGGTTTATAACATTTACTGAATGAAGATTATAGTCTCCGGCGGATGTTACATAATTTTTTTGTAGGCACCATTCAAAATCCGGACACTTTGTTTATCTGTAGCGAAAGCAAAGCGACAGCGGCAAATGTTTTCTGCGCGAAAGTAAAGCGACAGCGGCAATTACGCCAAGGCGAATTGATATTAAGCATTCAAGGGGGAAAAGAAATGTTAACAGCAGAACAAATTCAAGCAATTTTACCACATCGTTATCCTTTTTTATTCGTTGATCGTATCGTTGAATTAGAAGAAGGTAAGCGTGCAGTCGGTTTAAAAAATGTCTCTATGAACGAGGACTTTTTTAATGGGCATTTCCCTGGCTATCCAGTAATGCCTGGGGTTTTAATTGTAGAGGCACTAGCACAAGTTGGTGGCGTAGCATTATTAAACGCAGAGGAATTCAAAGGTCGTCTAGCTTTCTTGACGGGTATTGATAACTGTCGTTTCAAGCGCCAAGTAGTACCGGGAGATCAACTTCGATTAGAAGTAGAGTTCGTGAAACTACGTGGAGTTATGGGCAAAGGTCACGGTGTGGCGACAGTTGATGGGGAACTAGTATGTGAAGCGGATATTTTATTCGCTATTGGACCTGCACAACCAAAACAGGTGTAATTTGCAATTATAGGCTAAAAGATTTAAAATAATTATATCGAAAATTGTCTTAACTGTTAATCTTCTAATAGTTTATTAGAGGGAGTACAATTAAAGGTATTACGGTATTTTATAAAAATGCAATGGCGCTATATGTGATTGTGAATAATACATGTAGTTTTGTTTTTAAACGTAGGAGGATTATATAGATGTATAAGGAATTGTCTTCAGGTGTTAAAATTAGCATTACGCGTTCGATTTCAACATCTTTTGAATCATACTTAGCAAGTATTGATTGGAAAGAGGAGCGTTTTTCTATGGAAGACTTCATTGCTAGCTGGCAAACTTATTTTCAAGAAAATGCCGCATGGATCGAAAAAATCCCAGCAGATGTTTTGATGAATACTGAATTCCATGAAGAGATGGCGCAGAAAATCGACGAAGTAATTGCAAAAATTTTAAATGAAGAACCAACAGCTAAACAAATTGAAACAATTGAGGCCTTGCAAAAAGAGCTAGGTACAAGTTATAGCTACAACTGTAAAGCAGAAGCAGCATACATTGAACAATTGTTAAAAGAAAAACAAAAATAGTTTGTAAAAAAATCGGATAGTTCCCTCCTTTCCCGGGCAATCTATGTAGGATCACAAATACATACATTTGTATTTGATGACATAGCACCGGAGGAAGGAGGTTTTTTCATATGTGGAGAATGTCATTTTTGGCAATTATTCTTGCTGCATTATTCCTTGGAGGTTGTAACTGGGGAAATAGAGCTGTAGAAGATAGACCAGCGGACGTTAACAATGACGTTAAGAACGACGTTCGCCGAGGAGCTGACAGAGTAGAAGACGCATTAGATCCATCACGAAACGGCGATTACGATCGTGACGTTAATGATGCTAACCGTAACAATATTCTTCCAGAATCTACAACACCAGGTACAACGACAACACCAGGAACTGTAACACCAGGTACAACAACGACACCAGGAACAAATACTACTGGTGAAGTTAAAGAAAAGATCGTTGAAGAGAAAGTTACGCGATAATTTGAAAAGGAGTGTTTCCAACCAATGGAACACTCTTTTTTTATTTCAAATCGCTTTGATGAAGGGTGTGTGATCTTTTTCTTTTTACACAATTATATGGGCTTAATTTGAATACCCGCGGAAGAGAAGCAAATACCCGCGGAAGGAGTAAATCCCGCGGAAGGGACGTGAATACCCGCGGAAGAGAAGCGAATACCCGCGGAAGGGGAGCAAATACCCGCGGAAGGAGGAAATACCCGCGGAAGGGACGTGAATACCCGCGGAAGGGAAGCGAATACCCGCGGAAGAGAAGCGAATACCCGCGGAAGAAAAGCAAATACCCGCGGAAGGAGGAAATACCCGCGGAAGGGACGTGAATACCCGCGGAAGAGAAGCGAATACCCGCGGAAGGGAAGCAAATACCCGCGGAAGGGAAGCAAATACCCGCGGAAGAGAAGCAAATACCCGCGGAAGGAGGAAATACCCGCGGAAGGGGAGCAAATATCCGCGGAAGAGAAGCAAATACCCGCGGAAGGGGAGCAAATACCCGCGGAGGAGAAACACCCCCCGCGAAAGATAAGAAATCCCCACAAAGTGGAAGCAAAACCACTCTCCCACACGTACCCCCTCAAGAAGATCTGAAAAACGGCTTCATATAGTCCACCAAATTCTCAGGTAATTGGTAAACGCGATTTTTATAAGAACCTGTATAGGGAAATTGAAATTTTCTAAGTAAACGATTGGCAGCATCACTGGAATGAATATTGAAAAATTCTCGTAACTGTTTGTTGGTAATGGTCGGTCCAACTAAGTATCGATAATCTTGTAAGGCTTCAGCGAAAATTTCTACGCTTGCATAGTGGCAGTATGAACATTTCCAAATCCCACGAGCAAAATGCATTTGGGATTTGTATTGGCATTTTGGACAAAGCACGCCTTGTCGGAATCGTGAAGAATCAAGAGAAGCCGGAATTTTCGATGGCTGATGTCGACTGAGAAGTTGTTGAGCAATTTGTGTTAGCTGTTCTTCGCTTAAAATAGTTTGTGTATATTTTTTAAATAGGGATTGAAGATGTTTTTGAAGTCCTGAAACATGGAAAATAGGGATTGTGTTTGGATGACTTGCTATGATAGCGGAGGGGTTAGAAATAACAACTGCGCCCTCGATGGGGAGAGAATAGTTTTGGCAAATAACTTTAAGAAATTGCATATGTCGTTGCGTCTGAGTAAGTGCATTTGGAAATCCTTCAACAGTACCATCTGGCTTTGTACGAATACACTGATGAGTAGTTTCGTCAAAATCAAGGCGACCGTTAATATTTTTAATTTCAATTACTAGCATAAAATTCTGGCAAATGAAGAGTGTATCGAGTTGATGTGAATGCTGTGCCGTATTCATCAGAATTAAATTATGTAATACTAAAAAAGTATAGGGACATATTAATTCAAGCCATTCACGGTCAACTCTCCTTTCACCAGCAAAGCCGGCATCGAATCGTCGAAATTGCTCATTATAATAATCAAAATCAGGGTCCTCATCGAACAACCGCCGCTTTAAAGCCTCAAGCCACAGTAATTTTACGGGCTTTTTCCTAATAGCAATAGTCAAGTATAGTTACCTCCTCTAATTTTTACATCGTATTGTACCTTAAAATTTATACCTGTCCAATAAAAAATAACGATGCAAACACATTTGCATCGTTAAATGAAGTTCAATCATTTTTTAGTTTTGGTCGTTCTTTCATATCGTGTGAGAAGCGGTCCAATAACTTATCTAAAGTGACACCCTCAGCTAGCAATTCGGCAAGCAATTGTTCGGCATATTTCGAGCGTTTTATCTTGAGCTTCCCTTTTAGCAGGACAGAGATGTGCTCGCCAATTTCTTGAACTGTATGTACGGCAACCTGGAAAGGAGCAGGCTCATTATCTGGAAATGAAATAACTGCACGTACATTAAAGACAGTAGCATTCGCTAAAAGTTCATCAAAAGTTGAACGATATTGTCGGTCCATAAACAGCTCAAGAATCCAAGATTGATGGCTATTTTCCTGGTTAATAATAATACCATCGACTAAAGGGAAAGGTTGCTTGCCCTCTTTTGTGACAAGGTCAAAGGAAAGCATCTTAAATGTTTTCATTATGTAATATCCTCCTAAGTCGGTCATCCTTTTTAGTATAACATATTCAATTAGCCCTGTTTATGGAAGGGTCCATGCTGTTTTTTGCGCATTGAATAAAAACTGCCAAACTTCATATTTCAACAATTAGCATTTGCAACTACAGGGAAAAGCATTCAGCTCAAAAAATCATTCAATACTTGAAAAGTAAAAGCCTCAATTTACCCAATTTATGATTAAAAACTGAAGGAAATGATAAAAATCGACTTTTGCCAATGCTGAATTAATTTTTGTATGATGAGAGCAATCAACAGCAAAGGAGGTGAATCAATGAACCAAGTCGGACTGGTCGGAAGGTTAACAAAGGATCCAGTGTTACGACACCTATCTGAAAACCGCGTGCAAACACATTTTTCACTAGCCATTAATCGCAATTACAAAAACAGTCGTGGGGAAGTGGATGCTGACTTTATTCTTTGTTCAGTTTGGGGAAGGCTGGCAGAGCATATCGTCAAATATTGCGGAAAAGGCTCATTAATTGGGGCGAATGGTCGTATTCAATCAAGATCATTTTTAAATGAAAATAGCACAAAGGTTTTTATAACAGAAGTAGTCGTAGAAGATGTCCGATTTTATCAGCTTAAGCCAAGGGATCGTGATGGGGCTATTGTATTGCCAAAGCCAACTGATGAGCAGGACGGCTTAACCGATTTTGTACTACCTGAGGTAGAAGTACAATTACCAGTAGTATCGCAGTCCTAAATGGTACATACGGGGCAAGTACAAGCTGTCTGATCCTCCATTTTCCTTCTATACTTGCACCGTAATCAATTTAGAGAGGAATGATGTATACCTTTCAAATAACGTAGTTCATTGGCTGAAGACCGCTCAGCAATGAGACTTAAACACAACTAAATATTAATATGAAGTAAGTAGGGAAGAAGTAACAGCAATGTCCGCTGAAAAAAAGAGCGCCAAGAACGTTTTGCTCTTGGCGCACATATATAAATCTTTAGAAATCGAGGGTCATTAAATCACGAAGTTCATCATCTTCTAATTCAGTTAACCATTTGCTTGATTGAATTAGTTCTTCTGATAATGCAGATTTCTGAGCTAGCATTTTATCGATTTTTTCTTCAATCGTACCAATAGTCACAAACTTATGCACTTGCACAAATTGTGTTTGACCAATTCGATATGCACGGTCTGTCGCTTGATTTTCAACAGCTGGATTCCACCAGCGATCTGCGTGTAATACATGATTTGCAGCTGTTAAATTTAGCCCTGTTCCACCTGCTTTTAAGGAAAGGATAAATATTGGGAAATCTCCTGCCTGAAAAGCCTCAACTAAGCGGTCACGCTGCTGCTTAGGCATGGCACCTGTTAAGAACGGTGCATCAATATTATATAGTTCACTAAAACAATGCTGTAGTAATTGTCCCATTCCAATATATTGGGTGAAAATGAGGCATTGCTCGCCGTTGTCCACAATTTCTGTAGCCATTTGCACGATACGTTCTAATTTCGTAGAACGAGTCAGCATTGATTCTGCATCCTCGAAAGGTTCTTTTAAATACAAGGCAGGATGATTACATAATTGCTTTAGCTTACTGAGCATCTTTAAGACGCGTCCCTTTTTTTGAAAGCCTGTTAATTGCTCGAGCTGATCGAGGGTCTCTAATATATATCCTTCATATAGAGAGGCTTGCTCAGTTGTTAATGGGCAATAATCATGAGACTCTTGTTTATCTGGTAAGTTAAGCTGTAAGTGTGGATCACGTTTTGTACGACGAAGTAAAAACGGTTGAATTTTTGTACGTAACTTCTGTTTATGTGACTCAGACTCATCTCGTTCTACCGGTAAAATAAACTCTTCGTTAAAGCGACCGAAGCTACCTAAATAGCCTTTATGGATAAAGTCAAAAATTGCCCATAGCTCAGATAAACGGTTTTCCACCGGTGTACCTGTTAAAGCAATATGATGCTTACCATTTAATTTACGAATAGCTCTTGATTGGAGCGTTTGCATATTCTTAATATTTTGAGCTTCATCCAGTACAACCGTTGCCCAGTTTACTTCCTGTAAAAACTCAGCATCCTGAGATACAGTGCCGTAAGTAGATAAAATCACATGTGGTTTTTCTCTTTCTACTAGCTGTTTAAAAGCATCCTCCTTTGCTCGATTCGCCTGATAATGCGTATGCACAATCAAGGAAGGAGCAAAACGGGCAAGTTCTTTTTGCCAGTTGCCTAACACTGAAGTAGGACAAATAATGATGGCTGGCTTTGTATCCTCAGTTGATTCATAAAGATAAAGCAAATATGAAATAAGCTGAACCGTTTTACCAAGCCCCATATCATCCGCTAGACACGCACCAAAGCCTTGTTCGCGCATGAAGACAAGCCATTCAAAGCCTTCATGCTGATAAGGTCGTAATTCAGCCTGTAAAGGTGTAGGAACGGGTACTGTAGGAAGTCCTTTTTTCTCTTGAAGCTGTTCCATATAGGATTTAAGCGATTGTTGCAATTCAAATGCAAAAATCGGGTCATCCCGCATTTCATCATCGGCATCCTCTTCTTCAAGAGGTAAGGATAAATCCTCTGGTAGCTCACGAAATAGTAACTCGCGAACAGTCCAGCTTTCATCTTCTGCTTGCTGCATCAATGTACGCATCTCTTGCATCCAGTTTGCATCGACTCTAAACCATTCAGTACCTATACGAATGAATTCGCGTTTCTCTTCCACGAGCTTTTTAAATTGCTCAGGTGAAATGGACTGTCCGTTCATAGAAAACTGCCATTTGAATGTTAAGATATCATCTAGTCCAGCAACCTTCTTTGTCGATACATTGCCAGTACTTACACGAACACGCATTTTTGACTGTTTTAAATCTTTAAGCCAAGCCGGTAATACAACGTCAAAGCCGAGTGCCTGTAATCTTGCTAAATCTTCACGTAAAAATGTTCGAACTTGTAAGTCTTCAAGCATAATACGGATAAAAATATCGTTACTTACATCTTCGGTAGAAAGAAGATCTACAATTTGACCTTGTTGTTGTTCAATAGCTTCAGCATACATTTCCCATTTTGCTGGTAGAGCATCAGCGATTGGTAGTGATTGCTTTCGCATAGCAGGCGTCCAGTAGTTCTTAGCTGTAGCCGTGCTCAGTACTGTTTCTAAAAGCCACACATCTGAATCTTCCTCAGGCTCACTTAAGCGTAGGGAGACTTTAACTGTACCTGCTTGTCGTTCCTGGTCTAATGGCCAGCCACCACGCAAGAAAAATGGTACTAGTTTTGGTAAATCAGACAGTAATAGACCTGCTTGAGCCAGTTTTTGCTGCACGGCTGTTTCTAATAAAGCTGTTTCAACACCGTCCAGAGGGAATGTTAGTGAGGAAAAATCATCTGCAATAACAGCATGTGACCAGAGCGATGGCTCCTGCCAATACGTTTGTAAAGAAGATGCTTTTTCTAGCAACACCTGACTTTCTGTGTTTACACCTTGCCATTCAATAAAAGGGTGTAGATAACGCTGTGAAAAAATATCAAGGAGCTCAGAAGTTGAAACCTCAATAGTAAGCTCTGAACGATTGGTTAATATCCCATAGACATTCGCTTCATAGTTAAAAAATAATGAAGAAATGAGTGAGTCTACGTCCATTGCTGCACCATCAGCAGTAAATCCCTGTAACGTAAAATATCCTTCCTGTGCAGCATGAATACGAAGCTGTAATTTTTTTGAAAACGGGGAAGGAGCATTTATAGTCATCATACTAAGTTTCCTTTCTCAATTTCTTCTTGTAATGCACGGAGTCGTTTATACTCTGCACGAATGGTTTGCATATATGTTTCGAAATAAGCAGTTTTACCAGCACGCTTTGCTGCACTGCGCATACTTTTCCAAATTCGTACAGCCTGCTTATAGTTCAGACGAGATTTTTGTGTAATTTCAGCCATGGCATATAGATGATATAAGGGCAATACTGTTGCAGGAGCAACTTGAAGCACATCCTTTAATCCACACATTTCTAAATAGGAAAGGGAGGAGAGGTTTAGCTGATGAAGGGCTGCCCAATCACGATAACGTCCTTTTTTAATAAGAAAGAACGAAAACGGCTGAAGCCCGTAAACACCAAATGCACTATATAATGTAGCTTCCTCTTCCTCTGTAAGCTGAATGTCTTCGTATAAAAGCTGGAATTGACGTACGTATTGAGCTCGCTTTACAACTGGCACAGTTTGCTGTAAAAAGACTTCGGTAAATGGTAGCATCGCACGTAAAATAATGGCTTGTGCAAGTGATTCACCAGCACGTTTTGCAAAGGTAGCTAGTTCAAAAAGGTCTTGCATTTGTTGTACATCAATATGAGCAATTCTTTCTTGTATTAAACTTTCTTTTTGTAGCAGTACATAAAATAGCAGTTGTAAGGACTGCAAAGAAATCTCAGATGAAGGATTTTCAAGGTTATTGATAAGTGCTAATTCCTGTTCGCGTCGTGGCTTTTCATAAAAAAGCACTGCCCAAAGCAGCATATAAATTTGTAGTCGCTCCGCAAACAATCCTTGTCGTTCCAATAAAAACTTCCTAACTAATTCCTGAATCGCATCATAGAATGGGTCAGTGGCAAAAAGTCGTGATCGGCCCGTTAGTTCGGTCAAAATACTTTCGAATGATTGGACACTTTGATCAATAAAATATTTCATATAAGGAGAATCCAACGAATGTCCTTTTGTCTCATTTAAATGACGCCATATTGTATTAAAGATCGATAGCTCCATAAAAAGCTTATAAAGTGGCTGCCATTCACGCTCAAACGGCATATGCCGTTGAAGTCGCTCCAGTGCATCCGTCCGTATAGCAGAAAGGCCATACCCTTCTAAAATACGCCCAGGTGGTAATAAACGTTTCATGACTTCATCGACCATCAATTTCCAGCTTTCTGGACTTCGTTCTTCTGCTAATGATTTTAATTGCACTGATTTTTGCGCACGCCAAGCGCTTGACCAATTTTGCACAGAATCAAAATACTGATAGAGGGCAAGTAATGCGCCAACTTGATGTCTGCACCATTTTAGCTGAGGACAGTTACAGCTCAACTCCTCTTTGGCAAAATCAATTTCTACAGAAGCAGGTCTGACATCCTGTACGCTTGCATATAATATAGAACTCGCTCCATTAAAACGTTCAAAGACAACTGATTTGTTCCGCACTGAAAAAACAGCACGACGCACTAGCTCTTCGTCTTCAGTAGAGGAAGGATGTAACGCCTGTTCAGCTTCCTGTAATTTGGCAAGGATAAATTCTTGGTGTTCCTTAGCTAATTGGGCAATAGACAATGCCATAACCTCACTCCTTTCAAATTGTATAGCTAGTGGGCATGTAAGTATAAAGAAAAAAAGACTGTCCTTCCATTATACGATTAAAATGCGTTCATGATAAGCCGAATGATTTGAAAGAAAAAAATCAAGGAGAAGATAGTTAACAAGATATTTTATTTGTGTTAAAATCTGAATAATCAGATAAATAGGGAGGGATGAAGGATGATGCAAGTTCAATATATGAAGCCATTTTACACGAAGATTACTGGAGATAAACTGCGTCTAGTATTTGCTTATCAATATTTCTCTATATTAAAAGAGAATGAGATTTTCCATTTCATTCCCATTGAAGGTAAAGAGATGATTATCAACTTGAATACACAGCAAATTGAAAATATATCTGAGGTGTTTGTTTTCCAGAAAGGGAATCGTTTTATCCGATTGCCATTATATCAATTATTATTAATTACAAATGTTCATGATCATCTAGCACCGATTCTTGAAAGCGCTACGCCGAAGCCTCAGTTACCACTTGTATCTTCAGTGACTGTTGGCGAAGTGGATCAGCTCATTACAGAATTGGAGCAGAAAAACATTGATTATTTAATCGACCAGGCATTACTAGATCATAATAAAGATCTCTTTTTTGAACTACTACAACAAAAGAACCATCAACTCGGAGGTTTCGAAAATTGAATACACGGTATTTTATGTAAGCACCCTTTCTATTTAAGAGAAGTGGGTGCTTTTATCTTCAGAAAGACTTCCACCTCTGAAGGTGATGAGGTTCCTGCTGAAATAGGGAAACACAGGCTAAGAACTTCAAAACGCCTTAGAAACCAACATCATGCTGTCGCTACGCTTTCGCCAAAAGCTATCTAGTTGCTGATAGTAAGATTTCGCACAAAAACCATTGTTGCTGTCGCTACGTTAGCACTACGCTTTCGCACAAAAAACAATGTTGCCCTAAAGCCGGGCACAATTGCGCCAACGTAAAATCGATATGGGTCTAAAGTCGAAATCATAAAAGCGGATGAGAAGCTATTACTATATAGGGCTTACTAAATTAGAAACGATTACCAAAATGAGTTAAAGAGAATGTCACAAAGACCGATATACTTATCAATAGGGGGTGGTGAAATGATGATTGGGAAGTGGTCAGCAACGGGGATGTCCATTTTAAATAATATGAATAGACATTACGGGGCAATGAGTAAGGCAATGCTTCGAATTTCTTCTGGGTACCGTATTAATAGTGCTGCTGATGATCCAGCGGGACTTGCGATTTCTGAAAAAATGCGGGCGCAAATTCGTGGTTTGAACATGTCTGCGAAGAATATTCAGGACGGTATTTCACTTGTTCAAACAGCTGAGGGAGCACTAAATGAAGTACATGATATGGTTCAGCGTATGCGTGAGCTGGCAGTCGAGGCGGCCAACGACACATTAACAGATAGTGATCGGAAGAATCTTGATTTAGAATATCAGGAATTAAAAAAAGAAATTCAGCGCATCTCGAAGGATACGGAGTTTAATACGAAGACATTGCTAAATGGGGATCATGCTACAAATGGTATTAAAATTCAGGCAGGTGCTAACTCAGGTCAAAGTATCGAGCTGTTTATTAACGATATGGGTGCTGGAGCATTGGGCTTGGACGATAAGTCATCTATTGCAACTCGTGAGGATGCCGATAAAGCTATTTCCTCCATGGACGAGGCTTTAAAGCGTGTATCAAGCGAGCGCTCAAGACTAGGTGCCTATCAAAATCGTCTAGAGCATGCTTATAATGCGAATGTAAACACGGCAGAAAATTTACAAGATGCGGAGTCTCGCATTCGTGATGCAGATATCGCTAAAGAAATGATGAATATGGTGAAGGCCCAAATTCTAATGCAGGCAAGTCAATATGTACTAGCGATACATATGCAACAGGCTCAATCCATTTTAAAATTGTTAGAGTTCCAAAAAAAATGATGAATTTCAATTTTTATTGAAATTCATCATTTTTATTTAACTTCTATGCTTTTGTGAAAGCCTCTAAGGCTAGTTTTGCTGTCGTCTCTGCGGCAGCTTGGAAAGCTTGGACTTTTTGACGCATGTTTTCTTGGATGGTCGGTAATTGTTCAATTACTTTTACAGTTTGTTCGAACAATAACGTCCCGTCCCAATTATCTACTTCAACATGTCCAACAATGGGTTGATCCATGATTTCAGCAAATGCATCGATTTTCGGATCGTAAGAAATCGCAATAAATGGGGTAGCGTAGATGGATGAGAAAATTAGTGAATGCAATCTCATCCCAATTAACAATTTAGATTGACCAATTACTGCAATTTTTTCTTCGATCGATAAATCAGCAGGGGCAATGATGCTCTTTTCTTGCATAAGTGCTGCTACATCTTGTGAAGACTTTGCATCGTGCTCACCGTGCATTGGCAAGAAGACAATTTGTTCACCATGACGTACTAATTGATCGAGGCTGTCAGCTATTTTTTGTTTGTAATCTACTGTTGATGGCCAGTCACGAACACTTATAGCAATATAAGTGTTCGCTGATAAGGACGCATCTGCTAACCAATCAGTATGGAAGGTGCTACCGTTAAGGCCGATAACTGGATCCGGCACTATTAAAGACTCGTTTTTGACACCAATCTCTGTTAAAAGAGATTGTGAGGCTTTATCTCGTACTGTTATTTTTACCTTATTAAAGGCTTTGCGGACAATAAATTTACTTACAGGATGATTGATTGGACCCATACCTTGAGCGTAAACAAATACAGGTTTTTTTAACCATTTTGCTATTTGAATAACGCCCGCATAGTAAGGAATCGTCTTCATTCCTGTTTGATCTTGCATGAGGCTACCGCCACCACTGATGAGCCCATCTGCTGTTTTTAGCACTTGTTTGATTTCGTTCATTTTCCAACGATTCACGGCCTTCACGCCATATGTTTTTTCAGTGGCAGCTGGATTATTCGATAATACCGTAATGTCTATATCAGGTTGACATTTTCTTAGAGCTTGGATAATGGAAAGCAGGATCGCATCATCGCCGACATTATCGAATCCGTAGTAGCCAGATAATACAACATGCATTATGACCACCTCGCGACTGCTTTAGAAATAAAACGGTAACCGATCTTGAAGATAAAGATAAATACTAGTCCTACGACAAAACCAAGTATAACGCTATAAAGTGTACGTAATGCCGACACTTCAACAGGGATGTGTAAATGTGTAAAAGTATTAACGATAGACAAGAATCCAATAACGCCTGGTACTAGAAGGATACTGCCCCATTTTCGATTAATGCCCATCACATATAGCGATAAAACAAAGAATGGGAAACCAATTAAAAATTCCTTCGTTCTTGGTCGAACATATAAGATGTTCTCAAGCCATTGTCTAAATGCCAATTCTGCATTACTAACGGAACCAGAGTTACCAGTTCGACTAATATAGAATAAACCTATAGCTGCAACGACCATTACCAGTAAAACATGCCAATATTTTAAATCTTTGTTTAATAAAGTAACGGTATTCGAAAGTGTTTTCTTTAGATCTTGATCAACTAGACGGTTAAGTTCTAGTAGCACAAATACTAATACACCTGCGATTGGAACAACATAAACAAGCTTAACGCCTTTAAATGCTTCAAAGCCTGTCATAAATGCATTGCCATTTAATAATCCAATGACAATAACGATACCGATGATGCTAATAGCTACTGCTTTTAAATATTGTAGTAAGATCGAAGCAATATTTTTAGAGCCCTTAGCTGCTTTAATGACTGCATACGTTGGGGCCATAACTGCAATAATTAATGCGAATGCTTGTAAGAAAAGTGTACTTTTCAGAACGAAGTACGCGATGGCTAGAGCACTCATAAATAAAACTGCTGCTATACGAAGTGGCATCCATTTCACTAGTTCTGAGATAAGGAAAGTAAATACGATACCTGCTAATAAGACAAGTGCTGTTACCCATGTTGGGACTGTAACAACATCAAATAGTTTTGGCGTGCCAGACTTGAAATGATTTGGCATTTGTTTTTGAACACCTGTTAAATAATCAATTGTTTCCGCTAAATTTTTCTCAGCTTTACCTTTTGTTTTAATATGATAGAAGATAGATCGAATATTTCGCTCTTTCACTGCGCGTGTTGTACGATCAATGCTTGCATTAAGCTTTAACTTTGTTTCTCTGTTTACATTGATGCTGTGCAAGCGAATCATATTATAATCTGTCTTTTTGGCAATTTTGTCTTCACCCTTAAGGGGATTGCTTTCAATTGTGTAGAAGTAATAACCTGCATTACTTAGCTGTTCAATGTATGCATCACCTGATTTTTGACCAAATCCGATTGCCTCATCCCCTGAACCAAGTAAACGGCCTGCTGATGAATCTTTTAATTCAAGCAATTGCTTAACGGTCTTATCGTTGGCTGCTTTATTGTCTGCATTTTCTACTTTAAAAATGAGTGACAGATCATGCTTGTTGATCATCTCAACTGCCAGCTTATCGTAACCGATTGGTGTTTTTAAACCATAACGATGGTTTGAGCTCGGAAGATAATAGAAAGACTCATCTCCAATTTGTACTTCTTCTGGTTTAATGCTGTCTTTAATAAGCTGTTGATAGCTTGCATTTTCAGGAACGCTAATATAGTATCCACTCTTATTGACATCTATAGCATCTTTATAAGGTGTGAAACGTAGTTGTGCCGCTAAATCATTTTCATCGTAAATGGAAATCAGGCTTTGATGTTCCATTTCTTTTAATGTTAAAGGCTCAAGGCTAACTGTTGTAAGCCCTGCATTTTTTAAAGAGGAAAGGATTTTATCCATTGTTAAATCGCTTTCCTTGTTTACTACTTGAATTTCATCATAAGGAATCACTATTTCATAGGCATCATTTGCTTGCTCAGCATTCCACCTCTTCATAATTCCAGGTGAAGACACGACGAGCAATAGGATGACAATTCCCCAAAGCCATTTCTGTTTCGACATAGATTTTCTACCTCTCTTATTTATGACAACCTTTTTCCCGATAACCGGAATTTTCTTTAAATCTTCTTCATGAATGGCATTCATTAGCCATAATAATAGGAAATAAATAACACATCCAATTGCAATTGCAACCGCTAGATACCCCATTGCCCACAGTCTTGACCAGTTTTCAATATCCAACCAAAGTGTAGGTAAACCGACTGCAGCTCCCATTAGGATAGAAGATAGGATGATTTTGATCGTATCTTTCCCCAATACAGTGAAGCGAATTGCACGATAAATAAAAATAGAATTTACAATAAATAAAACAAAGTAAACAAATAGTGTTGCATAGGCAGCCCCATCTAATCCGAACGCTTGGATAAAGAAGATGTTTGAAAATACCTTTAGTACAACGCCACTAATAATGATGATGGCTCCTGTTTTGGCAGCATTCATCCCTTGTAAAATACCTGTACCAAGTAGTGTCAGAGATGTAAATACAGAGCTAAGGTTAATAATCGCTAACATTAAGCTTCCCTCTAAGTCTGTGAAAAGAGCGAGGTTTAAAGGTAAGGTTAATGCTAACAACCCTAAAGCAGCTGGCCAGGAAATAAGATGTGTAATACGGTGTGTTCGCTCAATGATCCCTCGTGTTTCATCTAATTTACGTTCGGCTAGCTTTGTCGTAATTAGTGGAACAAGCGGTAATATGATAGAGGACGCAAAAACAGTTGTAATTTGAACAAGCGTTAAGCCTCGACCGTAAATCCCGTAAAGGAAACTAATTTCACTTGAGTCAGCACCAGCACTTCTTAAGCCGTACGTTACTGTAAAGGAGTCAACAAAGTTAAAGAGTGCCATTGTGACAGAACCGATGGCAATCGGAATCGATATTTTTAAAATTGTCTTACCCCAGAGTGAGAAATCGTTAAATTTATATTTCTCCTTACTCGTTACTTTTACAGAAGAACGGAAATATTTAAAGCGTAAATAGAAGAGTGATGCAGCAGCCCCAATGACAGAGCCTGCCATAATACCCCCAGCGACAATGTCATTTGAATAATCCATTGCAACTAGGAAATAGGCAACAATTAAAATGAGAGCAACACGTACTAACTGTTCAATTACCTGAGAAATCGCAGTCGGACGCATATCCCCATAGCCTTGGAAAAATCCTCGATAGACGGCCATATAAGGAGCAACGAGCAATGTAAGAGCAACAACAATTAACGCAATTTTCGTTGACGGGCCCCCTAAAGCATTTGCGATTTCAGTTGAAAAGCCATAAATGATAGCAAAACTTAAGACGCCAAAGCATAGTGCTAGGATGCTTGCTGTAACATAAATTTTCTTCACTTGATCTGTTTCTTTTTTTGCATTGGCCTCCGCAATAAGCTTCGAAATGGCAATAGGGATTCCAGCAACCGATAAATAGAGTGCCACCATATAAACGGGATACACTAAACTGAATATACCAAGAACCTCATCGCCCGCTATATTTTGTAGCGGAATTCTGAAAATACTACCGATGACTTTAGAAAGCAGCATAGCAACTGTTAGGACAAGGGTACTTTTGACAAATGTGGACTGACTCATTTTGGTGCTCCCTGACCTTTAAATTTCATTGCGAAAACCTTTAAAGCAAATCGAGGAAGGACAAGCATTCTTCCAAAACGGCTTGGCTGACGAAGCAGTCGGTAGAGCCATTCGAGATTTAATTTTTGCCAGATCATAGGAGCACGTTTGACTGTTCCTGCAATGACATCAAAGGAACCACCAACACCCATAAATACACCTTTGCTAAATTGACCTAAATTTTCAGTGATCCATTTTTCTTGTCTTGGCACACCTAATGCAACAAAAACAAGGTCAGGCTGTAACGCAGCAATTTCATTTGCAATATCATTTTTGTTCCAATCAAAAAATCCATCATGATAGCCTACTACGTCAACATTTGGATACGTTTGATTAATATTTTTTACAGTCTTTTCGAGCGTTTCATTTTGCGCGCCTAACAGATAAATCTTAAAGCGCTTTGTATTGCCGACTTCTAAAAGTCGTACCATCGTGTCGTAACCAGTAACACGCTCAGGAAGCGGATCACCAAGTATTTGTGCAGCTTTCACAACGCCAATACCATCTGCACAAATGTAAGTAGCTTGCTTCAGATAATTCATGACAGTAGGATTTTCATTTGCCTGCATCACGACTTCGGGATTTGCTGTAATAACGAATGTCTTTTCTTCATGTTCAATACGATTAACGAGTAAATCAACAAACTCTTGCTGTTTACTATGTAAAAAGGGTACGCCCATAATCGTTACATGCTTCATATAGTGTTCAAACCTTTCTTTAATTCCTTTTTAACTGCAATCTATCATACCACAAAAGCAATATTGACAGGAAATTTTCGGTGGAATGATATGGGGCGAATTGTGAAAAAGAAGGGGAAGGGAAACGGACTTATAGTAGGTTCACCACTATAAATGAGGGTTGATTTCCGTTCCGACTGGTCGCTTTGTAGCTGCCGCTACGTTAGCACTTCGCTTTCGCACAGAGCCAAGCTTCCTGGGGGCGTCCGATGAGCCGCTTCCTTCACTTCGTTCAGTCCAGGGTCTCATCTGTGACGCTGATCCCCGAGGAGTCGACCAGTCTCCACTCCAATCAACTTTTTGCACAATCTTATAAATTACCAATATGTAGTTTCAATTTTAAAGTGATTAATCTAATAAAGTGCCTTTCAAAAGACGGTAAAAGTTATAAGATAAAATGGTAAAATAATCCTCTAAATTTGAGTTTCTTCTATTATATATAGCATATAAATATTATAGAGTAATAAGCGTATCATCATGGGGGAATTTAAATTCTTCCTAGATGTAAATAATTAGGTGAACATAAAGAAAGAGTGCGAATCATTTTGATTCGCACTCTCCTATGTGCGCCCGGCATGCATATGAACTATAGGGTGTAAGTCCCGAACCCCGAAGACAGAAGTAGAGGTTAGCCAAGAGCAAGGGTGTCCGTGGCGACGCGGAATCTGAAGGAAGCTGGAGGCAAAA
>NZ_JBWHYQ010000012.1:0-182440 GCF_056322905.1 Lysinibacillus sp. G1-3 | reverse complement strand
GGTGTTGGTGTTGGTGTTGGTGTTGGTGTTGGTGTTGGTGTTGGTGTTGGTGTTGGTGTTGGTGTTGGTGTTGGTGTTGGTGTTGGTGTTGGTGTTGGTGTTGGTGTTGGTGTTGGTGTTGGTGTTGTTCGCTTTCATTAAAACACATGCTGAAAGAAGTTAAAAACCGACAAAATCATTCAAGATTTTGTCGGTACTTTGCTTATTTAGCAGCCCAAATATCAATTTCTAATTTAATGTCAGGAAGTCCTAAAGCAGTAATATAAGCTATCGTCATAGATGGATAAGGATTTCCAAACATCGTCTCCCATTGTTGATAGAAGTCATCCCAGTCTATTTCTTCTGTTGCCCAAATATTGGCCTTCACCACATTGTCTGCGTTAAGTCCCTCTGCCTTTAATATTAATTGAATATTTTTTAATGTATTTTTAACCTGCTCTGATAGTGTCGATGGCAAATCACCGCTAGCACCTACTCCAATCTGTCCAGATAATGCATACATTGTTGAATCCTTAGGAATTATTGTGAGGTGGCTATAGTTGCCAACAGGGCTAGGTACTTGGATTGGATTTTTGCGTGTTATTTTAGTATTCATGTTAATCTCCTTTAGGTTTATATTTTTCTAAAAAAGGGCAGACTCGTCCCTATAAAATCCATTTTAGAAAAAAACAGCAGTTGAGAATCCGAGACCCATAGATAAAAAACGTATTGACCTTTTTTTCATTTGGATTCTCCCCCTTCACCTAAAGTTATTTTCACATTACCATAATTTTCTTGAACAATCAAATCTCTACATTTCTAATTCTTTTCCTTTTTCGTAAAGATTTTCACCAAACCTACTAAATAGTAAATCACACTTGACACTATTACACTATAAAATAACACAGTAATTGACGTTGGACCCCATACTTTAATAAACTCCCAATTTGATCCCCCAGGTAAAACTTTCGGGAACATTATGATCAGTGCAATAATTATTGCAACACTTAAAGAATGAAAAACTAATAATAAAGCCCTTTTCATATTTAAAGCTACTCTAATTCGTTGTTTTTTAATAACCTTCTTCAAGGATTGTAGTAATAGAACGCTTAAAAACATTCCAAAGCCTATAACAATAACGCATATAAGTGACAGCGTTTTATCCAAATTCTGAAGGTTGTCAGCATGAATAGTATTTACCGTTTTCCGTTCCCATAAATCCATCACACCTTGCCCTATCTCAGTTGTATAGCTCGAGTTCATATTGGATAATACGGCTACTCCTAATTGTTCATCGGGCTGCATGATGAAATAAGATGAAAATGCAGGGTTTGCACCAGCATGGAATATATATTGTTTATCTTCTTTTCGTATAACTTCCCACCCACTTGCGTAGTATGTATCCTTATCGAATGGCTTTACAGATTGATCTGGGATATGCGATTCTTGAATAATTTTGTTCTCAAACGAATTAATTTGACTATTTCCTAACTGGATCTTTAACCAGTTTGCTATA
Organism: Lysinibacillus sp. G1-3; assembly: GCF_056322905.1. NCBI lineage: Bacteria > Bacillati > Bacillota > Bacilli > Caryophanales > Bacillaceae > Lysinibacillus > Lysinibacillus sp. G1-3. The sequence goes on along the minus strand of NZ_JBWHYQ010000012.1, from coordinate 180,945 downwards.
TCGTTAGTGTTACTAATAATATATCCAGCAGGTATATTTCCACGATAGATAGGTGGTGTGTATTCCTGTTCTCTCATCAGTCCTATTTTATATCCTGACGCCATCTCATTAGATTTAACTTGATGAAGTCCAACAAATGAATCTTTCATATTGATTGGCTCTAATATTTGCTGTTTGATATACATATCAAAAGGTTGTTTTGAAACCTTTTCAATAACGAGTCCTAAAACATCATAATTGATTGTTGCGTATTCAAATGAGCTACCTGGCTGTCTATTTAATGGCTGATCAAGCAATTTTTTTACAGTCAATTCAAGTGCGTTCTCTTCGTTACTTTTCGGAATATTTGATATTGTGTTCGTAGCTATACCACTTGTATGATACAGTAACTGATTAATAGTAATCTCCTGAGGTTCCCCATTATATTCCAACTCCAACCACGGGATATACTTTCGGACATCATCAGAGCGATTTAGGTACCCTTCCTTTTCCAATTTTAAAATGGCAAATCCAGTGAAGGCTTTCGATGTAGATCCTAGTTCAAATAATGTATTGGAGGTTACTGGTGTTTTTGACTGAACATCGGCGTATCCAAAACCTTTTTCATAAACCGTTTTCCCCTTCTCAACAATTACTAGCGATATCCCTGGAATTTTACTAATCGCCTTTTGCTCTTGAATAAATTGATCAATCTTTTGAGTTTTTTCATTTGCATCTGCGTTTACGATTGTAGGCGTAAAACTATAAAAGGACACAATCGTAACGATTATAGACAAATAGATTTTTAATAGTGCTTTCATTTTCATTTCTCCTTTAAGCAATCAATGCTAGGTATAGGGTTATAAAATATCATAACAGCATCGTTAACTATACCAAGCATTTCGGACCACAACAATCGTTTTACATGACTAAAGAAATCACAATATGACAGTTTTGTAACTTAATGTTCTTTAAAAAAAGTCACTAAAAGACCAGTCGCTCATAAAAAATGAGTGCTGATCTTTTCTACGATATCTAATAATAGTTAAATTTCTGCTCTAAAGGCTTTCCCTAACTGATGACCAAGTCCAAAATAATGTCGGAAATTATAAATTAGTGGGCTCCATTTATTTGGATCAATATAATTTTCTTCAACAATAATTTCCTTATGGGCATGGACATGTAAAACTTGTGTCTCAACAATGGCAAAAAAAGAGGCATATTCAGGGATTCGAATATGTTTTACCCTTGCCTCCAGTTGAATTGGACACTCTGCAATTCTTGAAGGCTTTACTGATTTAGAATCGGTTGGTGTTAAGTTGCTAATTTCATATTTTTCTTTTTCAAATGAAAATCCATTCACTCTCTTAAATTCTGGAACGGGATTTTTCCCTGTAAATGGAGCTAATTTTTCTACGTTCTCCCATAATGAAGGTCCTGGGACATTAATTACACATTCTGGATGTCGTTCTAAATTTTCAATAGCTTTTCCTCCATGCCCAATCCCTAATATTATACAATCCCCTAACGCCCATGATGACGAAAGAGGGCTAATATTTACGGTATCATCTTCATTCAGTGTAGTTAATAAAATCACAGGTGTCCCGTAGTATAAAATTTTTGGATGAATAATTTCTGTTTTAGCAATTTGAGTCATTTTTTCTCCTCCAATCGGTACTTTCAATTTTTATAGTACAAGAGAAATATTTCAATTTTCATCGAAATATGAATTGCCTTTTCGGTTTTTCACATGATTGATTAATGGTTTATCAAGTTAAGTAAGGTTTTTTAGGGTTAAATAGTTATCCAAAAGCAGAGTATTTTTTCCATCAAATACTAGCAAACCAAAGGCATTTTCATGAAGTTATAAAAGCAGCCGTTGAAGCTTTTCAAAATAATGGGCTACCAGTATACTAAGATGCAGTTGCAATGACAAAAAAAGATTCTTTAAGCAATGCTACTCGCTCCTTATTGGCAGGGCTAAAAAGATAATGTTTGACATATAGCCGGCTAGAATGCTAAACATTTGATGAAATATTAAATGGAATAGAAAATGACCAGGCACAACATTAAATGCAGTGCCTGGTCATTTTCATTCAGATCATTGTATTATCGTCGATTTTTAATTACAACCTCAGTTACAGCTAACGCTTTTCTTGGTTTTATATTATCCATAATAATATCCGCGATGTCATTAGGATCCATTAATGTTTTAGTTTTTTCCTCAGTGAAAATCCCGTCCCAAAACTCTGTTCTCATACCACCCATGTATACAGCACATACATTAATCGCTGTTTCGCTTAATTCTAATGCTAAACTCTCGGTAAATCCGCGTACACCAAATTTACTAGCACAATAAACAGATTCCGTAACTTTTCCTTCTAGACCAGCTGTTGAAACAATATTGATGATTGTTCCTTCATTACGTTCTTTCATACCTTTTAATACTGCTTGTGAACAAAAAATTGTTCCTTTTAAGTTAATATCAATCATTTGATGAACTGAATCCTCATTCAAGTTTTCAGCAATATCAAAATAGCCAACACCCGCATTATTAATTAGCAACGGAATGGACCCAAACTCATCCTGTATAGAATGAATTATTTGAGTAACCATTTGTTTTGAAGATACATCCACCTCATAAATAGAATAGCCATTATTTATCATTTTAGCCGTATTCTCAAGCTTTGATCTTGTTCTACCAAGCAAACAAATGTGATAGCCTAAAGTCGAATACTTTTTAGCAAGTGCTGCACCTAAACCACTGCCTGCCCCTGTTATAACAACGATATTTTTACTCATACTGATCATCCTCTCTAGCAGTTAATTATACCAGAATAGGAACTCCTAGCAATAAATTATATCCTCACCCCGCCCTATCGAGAAGCAGTAATATGTACTGTTACGCATCTGATTTACTCATATAACGCCCAATATCCTCAATACCTGCAAAAGTAAAAATTAGGTGACACCCCCCCAAATGGTAGAAAGTCATAGCTCATTCGATAGCTAAAGAAGAAAAATATAAATATCAATTTCTACATTTTTATAGAAAATTGATGAATACGTTTAGAGCATTACTATAGATACTGCATACAATGAAAATGTAATCTGCAGATTATAAATCTATTTTATAGAAGGAGGTGAATTTAAATTGCCTTTAACTACTGGACCAATTGAAAATACAGGAAATCAACCAGCTAATGCAGCTAGCGTTCGTATAAAAATTCTCAATCTAACTGGAGGTACACTAACTGGAGTAGTAAGAGTTTTTAGACTTAACGGTACAAGACGATTACTATCAACTACTGCATTTGCTGTAAATGCCAATGCTTCTACTTTTATAACTCGAAGTGTAATAGGTTCGGCTCAATATGAAGTTGAAATCGTTCCTGATCAAAATGGCGGATTATACAGCGTTTATGGTAGAACAGCTTCGGGTGTTATTATTACTGCTCAAAGAGTTCTGAATTCAGAATTAACAGAGATTCATTAATAGTAGGAACAAAACTTTACTAACATTCATCGTTTAAAGTATTTAAAGGAAAATCAAGTGGGGTACATTTGAGAACCAGCTTCTCCTATGTACCCTAATTTCATTTTGCCGAATAATTAAGAAAAATCACTCATTTTTAAGGAGTGACTTTTTAATTTTGGGTGTAGTACTGAATTGACGTTTTATATAAACATCCACTTTTTAACATTTTTGTTCCTAATTTCATCTACCTTGGTCTATATATGTCCATCTTTTCTTGTCAACCAACATTATTTTGTCATTTTTTGGGTTTTTCATACATATACTATTATATTTATTAAGTAAAATGCATACTTTCATTGAACACAGAATATAATTCTGGAGGGTGTTAAATGAACACTATAAAATCTTTAATTTTCCCCCAAGACTTGCATAGATTAAGCAAAACTCTACTTAAAGAGATTTGTAATAAAATGACTTTAGATACCAATGGCAATGTAAATGAATTAGCTAGCAGAGTTTGGGATGTTTTTGAGCATATTGATGGCGATGTTCTTAAAATAATCAGCGATAATATTTTCTCTGGAGCAGTTTCCTTAGCTTGGTACCAGGCGACAAATAAAACTGATTTAACAGGTTTTAAACAAAGTATTATTAATAAAATGCCATTTAATCCTTTCGAAACAGTAGTTACACCAAATAGCGAAAATGTCCCTATTGATCCTACCATTATTGCTGGTGCTGATATCGAAGGTTCACAAATATATTATTTACGATTCATTCATAGAACAGGTGTTAATGTTGATTACTTTTTAGCAAACCGTAGAGAATACATTAAACACGAAATTACAACCGTTTACATTGATGAACTTAAGGGAATAATTGAAGTACGAGCAAGTTCTGCCGTTGCAAAAAAAATAATTGCCTGGTTAACTAAAGTAGTTGATGAACAATACGAATTCAAACAGTATGATTTATTGGATAATTACGGTGGTAATCTTGCGACTTTAGCGGATTCCCTTCAAGGAAGGCTGATTGATGCTACAGGAAGACCAGCAGGATTAGTCAATACATTTGAAGAAACGCAGGGTCAATCCATTGTGAGTATACTTTCTGCAATTGATGAATACTATACTAATGGTGAATTATCAGTTCTAGAGCAAAATTTAAATTGCGAACATATCACCGGTATTTTAGAAACAACACCTTTTACTTTGTTACTGTTAAGTGGTCTTGAAACGATTGGATTAGGTAGCATTAGAGAACTAAGAGGTTTACCCTTATACAATTATTTAGAGCCTTATCTTTCCAAACAAAAAGGATCTATACTATTTGAACATAGTGTTGATGGGGTTAAACAAGAATATTCTGTTCGAATCGGTGTAAATACAAAGACATTTAAGTTCAATGTATTTGCGTCTGAACCTGTATTGGATTATATTAGAGAAAAATTGATTTACCAAATTTATTCTGCGAGGTAAAAGTATTGAGCAATTTAAAGCCATGGGAAATTTCTCAAAAAATAGATAATGCACTTGAGGTAATCGCTATCAGTAAAATTGATAAATTTTACCATAGTTATATTGCAAAAATAACTAACTTGCCTCTTGGATTAGTTATTGATCAATTATCTGAATTAGAAAAACAAGAAGCGCTCATTATAAAATTAGAATTTCAATGTGAGGAATGTAGTAGAAGTATTTTAACTGCTAGTAAATCCGAGCTTGAAAATATCGATTCCGTTACATGCAAATATTGTGGTACAGAGAACTGTTTTGATCCTTTAAACGCTATTCCAATCATTGAATTAAGTGAGGATTTCAGACAAAGTTTTTCAAAAAAAAAATTACTAATAAAAAGGAAAATGTCGGGTTAACTAAACACAATAAACCTGAGAGTTTAAGAGAAATTATCGATATTTTAACAAAAGAAAATTCCGATCAAGTATTGGATAAAGTATCAAAACTTGGGAAAGTTACTATTATATTAGGAGATGGTTATATGGGTGAATCTAGTAAATATGGTGGTCTAACTTTTGGAGAAAACAAAGGTAATATAACTATTGAAAACAATGGTACACTCAGTCAAGGGATAGCTAGCCCGCCAAGTGACATTATCAATGCTTTACAACAGCTTCAAAAAGAAATTCAGCACCTAGCAGATGAACAACGAGAAATTGCAGAAGCTCATTTTGAACTTCTTAAAACTCATATTGAAAATGGAGATAATGAGAAAGCTAAAAAACCATTAGAGAAGTTAACTAGTATACTAGGTGTTATTAGCTCTATTGTCTCGATCGCTTCTACATTAGGACTTGGAATTCCGTTAAAATAATTTACATCAATTATGCGATGATTTTAGGCTAACATTATTTGCGAACTCCCTTTCGATTTCTGTGACTTCCGCAGATCCTTTGGACCAACGTGATGTTGGCCACTCAGTCGTGTGTTGTTGTTGACGCTTTGCTTTCGCACAAATAAAACCGTGTTGCTGTCGCTTTGCTTTCGCACAAATAAAACCGTGTTGCTGTCGCTTTGCTTTCGCACAAATAAATTGCCACAGGACGTGGCGTTCTTAGACTTTTCAGCGGATGTTAGTGAGATATTCTCATATCACTGCTTTTGTGCATTGTTAATAAATATCATAATATCATTATCCTTTTTTGATTCTTCATTTAATCCAGGTAGAATGTAATGACAACACAGTTCTTAAATCGCAATAACAATAATGTTTAAAACTTTTTAATATTATCTTTTAAAGATGCTGTCTGTATATTACAAGGGACTGAAAAACATCCAGTTTTTAATGCTAAAAGACTAATTCTTGCTCATGAACTTGAACAAGAATTGGTCTTCTTTATTCTCCTTTACTATCTTTTTCTTCTAAAATTGTAATGATTCGTTTCAAATTCACGGCGAGATTTGCTGTTGTACTCTATTCACTATGTTTAGTCCTCTTAAAATAGGGAAAAGAAAAAATATAGAACCAGGTACTATATTTTGGGGAGGGGTTAATAATGGCGAAACGAAGAACAGGTGTTGTAATTACAGGGTTAGCTTTAATAGCAACTTATTTAAGTAAAAAAGAAAACCGTGATAAAGCATTAAGTATGCTCAATAATGCAAAAACTAAATTAGGATCCTATTTAACTACTGCGAAAATGGACGAAAACATATCAGAGCGGATAACTGCTCAAGCAGCGACACGAGCTGGAACATCTCCAACAAAAATAGCATCAAACGAAATGGTTGCTGAAGGTGGAGGACATACAGGTATCCACTTTTTCAATGAAGAAATTCAGGGAAAAGAACAATAAAAACACAAACCTTCTTAATCCAATTTAAATAATTGGATATTATAACTGATTAAGTTTTTAAATTATATTAAGTATTAAAAGTCGATTAATACCGAAAATTTTGGTATTAATCGACTTTTTCGGTGGCTTTCCCACATAGATTGACCTTTTAGCTTTTTATTTAGCTATTGAAATTTTTTTCACTCAAATATTGCGTACCTTATAAAAATATCCCCTTCAAAAGGACATGTAAGTGACTAGAATTATATAGTCATTTTTATATGCCCAATTTAAAGAGGATCATTCCATACTAAGTGTTCTCCAGTTTATTTATCATTCAAATCATCAGGATAAACAACTGAGTTAAATACATCTTCATTTGCCTCATCTTTAAAGTTAACAGTAACTTTAAACTTCTCCGGATCCATTCCATTGAAAAGTTGATAATACATACCCACTATAGCAAGTCCCATAGATGACATACCATCAAATCCGTTGTCAAACTGTTCCTTATTTACAGTTAGTGTAAACTCCGTAAAGGACTTATTATAAGTTACATCTTTAATAGAAGTAAAATCATCACTAGTTTTAATTTCTTCTACCGTTTCTAAAACACTTTCTTCCAGCTCTTTCAACATTTTTTTATGAACTGATTTAGGCATTTTGTATGTTAAAGAGCCATCACTATTTTTAATGACTTCATTAACCCCTTCTTCTTTCGCTGCAGTAATCGCAGTTTCGATGTCCTGACCTTCCAAAAACGAAGCTGGTATTGTAACTTCAACGTTTAAAAGTCCTTTATCGACTTTTAATGGTGTTTCCTCTGCTGTTTGATCAGCATTATCGGTTTTCTTACCACTGTCGCTTTCTTTGTTACACGCTACTAACAAAATAACTAGTAACAATGTGAGTGGTATTAAAAATAATTTTTTCATAGTTCAAAACCTCCTTCATAAATATACATAAACAGATGGAGATTTTCCATAACTATTTTCATCTCTTTCCTTTGCTTTCCCCTACATTTAGCTTTTTTCTAAGTCTCTTAACAGCAATGCTTTTAATGTATTGGTAGAGTTACATTGTTTTTTACCATAAAAAATAAGCATTCAATCAAAAGATTTCCTGCCCATAAATTGATTTGCTGAAGCTACTGTTACGCCGTTGCAAAAAAACAATTCTTTTATCCAATAAAATTCAAGTAATCATCTTTACACAAATTAGGGGTACAAGTTAATCTTGTACCCCAGAAACCTTGATATATAAGCATTTGTAGCACTATCTAAAGATGTTATGCTCATAAAGATAATCGTATGAAAGATCGACGAACAAGTACTCATGCTCGTTTATTGCAATCGAAAATGTTCTTGTAATTTCACCTGTCTCGATATCTCGATAAAGCTCTGAAATTTCTCCGCTTTGATCGTTACGCATTTTAATGATTGTTTGCAGGAAGTATGGTCGCCAACTCCAGTTTTTATTGATCGCCCTAGGCTGCAATTCCCACTGACCGTCAATACGCATGACGTTTGGGGATAGTTGGAAACCATCTTCATTACAGATATATACTCGGAACGAATAACTATCCAACAACTGCGCTAGATGCTCTAAATGTGTGATGTTGTCACTAGAAGGCTTAACACGATGGACGATCGCTTCTAGCTCCTCCCTCAACTTTTTCAACTCAAAATATTGTGCCTCCAAAATTTTCTTTTCAGAGGTAATAAATTGTTGGCATTCTTCTTTAAAACGCTCTTTTAAAATATCCTTCTCTACGAATGTTAATGCAGAATTTGCCAAGTATCGGCCCTGATAAAATCGGCCTCCGTTTTTCCAGGCAAATTGTAATTGATAAACTGTTTCGATTCCTTCAAATAAAAGATTTGCACCAATTTTATAAGCTAGGCTACCTATTGCTGATATCATATCTGACTGTGCGGACCAAGAATCATAATTTAGGTCACGAATATTGACCTTTAAGATTTGTGGTGATAATAAAGCAATGTGCTCTAGATGACTCTCCGCTCCTACTTCCTGAATAGCAATTTTGACACCAAAAGTCGTAAAGTATCGTACTGCATGGTGCAACTTATTAATGTCACCTAAAAAACGATGCTCAGAAACAACTAACACAATACGATGTAAATCCTCTTCACTGATGTATTGTTGAATAATATTAAAATGACTTTCACCGAAATCCTCCATCAGTAAGTTCGGGTTACTTGGAATATAAATATCAATATCCTGTCCGATTTCATTTACTTTTGCTAATGCAGCGTGTAAAATTTTATGTTCCATATCGATACGATATTCTTCTGGAATATCTTCGTTATTCACAAAGTCTTTTAAATTAATTTGTTGACCTTCAATTTCTAACTGTCCGGAAATTTCGTAGGCAATCACCGTATGCGCATCCGCGCTAAATATAGGTTGAAAATACCCATGTATTTGATCTAAATTTGTTAACACTTCAATTGCATCCATTGTCGAAACCTCCATACATGATGTTATCCAAGAATAACATTACATTCACAGCTCATTTCATGAAAAAAGCTCTCTGAATGTATAATAATTTGTTTAAAGTAAATTGGCAACTTCACATGACGTTATTTTATGGAATAAATTGTCCTGAAGTTTAACAAGATCCTACCAAGATGATGTATTAATAAAAAGAATTAGTGCCTAATCATTTTTTTCATACGCTTTATGTTCATCAGTACTTAACAATAAAGGGTCATAAGAAGTACCATTACTTTGACGAAATAACATTTCTTTTTCATACCACAGACGTACTCTATATCGTGCGTTTTTCTGACATTCCATCTTTCATAACGACTTACCCATAAATAGGTTGCTGAAGTACATATATTTTTATTTAGCGCCACACGAACACATGGATTCGCCTTTTTCATGCAGTAATGTGTAAAACCCCTTAGAATTTCTTCCTATTATAATTTATGCAACTATCTGATGTGAAAGCCGTGATAACTAGAAGTTTTCATCCTATTTCCTACAATGATTCAGCCGTTCACCCATTTATTTTTTGTGCAGACGCATTTACTACTAAATCAATTATTGCCAGAAAGTGGATAAAAAGCAGCATTCCAACGTATGGATTAACCCACAGGAATACTGCTCCTACCTATTCTGACATAAAGAAATACCAAATAATAGCAATCGTAATTAATGATAAGATTACTGCAATTGTTACACGAAGTGGTGAAATCGGGGCATCTCCACCTACTCGACCTGTCTGTCCATTCACCATAAATCGATAAACCTTTTCTTTGTAGCGGAATGAAGAAAGCCAAATTGGTAACATTAGATATTTATATGTAATATCATCATGCGTTGTTGAGAAATGTAAACTAGATACTACGTCCGCATTATGTTCCCAACGTATTTTCGAAGTAATTTGTGCCTCCAGATGATCTGAAATTTCCCTCTTCGCTTGACTCCATCCGTCCTGTAAACCAATACTGTAGCGTTCTGATAAAAAGCCTGATACATACTCTGGTTTATAAGCTTTATTGTTGAGTAAATTAAAAGGTTCTATTTTTCTCATCATATTTCGATCATAACGGGCTGTTGCACTAATCAAATGATCATCAATAAATTCCTGATAAAAACCACTTGTGGAATACCAATCTGTTTCAGTTCGGGTATTTCCCTCTTTATCTGTAACTGTTCGATGTCTACCGTAACTTGCAGAATACCTTGAGCTTGTTTTAGTATCAAAAGTCCAATATGGAAGATAAACACCTTTAAATGAATCAGGCTTTGCACTTTCTTTTGCTGCTTTTGGTGTGAACCATTTTCCCTTAATCCAACTTTGAAAGCTCTCTCCTGCTTGCTTATCTGTTATTTCAAATGCACATACCCCGTTCGGAGCTAGTGTATTTTTAGCACTTGCCTCCATAACTTGATTAGAACCACAATACGGGCAACTATCGGCTACCTGTAACGCATCATAAATTGTTTCTGCCGCACAGGCTTTACAAATAACTGTTTTTTTCTCAACACCCCAGTTAAAATTCCCACGTTCTTCAGCCATTGCAAAATCCATTTCCTGGGCAACTTTTTCCTCTTGCTTTTCTGGGGCTGCAATTTCAGTCTCATAGCCACAATACGGACACGTAAGTTTGCCAGTTGCGGGGTTGAATTCAATAGATGCACTACATGATGGACACTCAGCGTCAAAATCAAGCTGTACTTGTTTAAAATTTTCTGCATCTTGCGTTGGCATCATTAGTCATCTCCTTACTTAACATCATTCTCATCAAACACATCGCCACACTCAGGACAGAACTTTGGTGGGTTCGCAGGATCTTCTGGCTGCCATCCACATTTATCACAAACGTATTGTAATGCTCCTGAAGGTTTTTTAGCACCACAATCGCCACAGAATTTGCCTTTGTTGACAGCTCCACAAGTACAAGTCCATCCTTCTTCTGCAGGCTTTGGTGTCCCACAATTCGAGCAGAATTTACCAGTGTTTTCGTTGCCACATGCACATTTCCATGTACCTGAATTCGGCGCCGTTTGTTGTTGCTGGGCTACCTGTTTATTATGCTCATTCATTTGGTAAAGCTGTCCTGCATTAACACCGCCTGCTTGAGCTGCCATATTCATGCCCATAAATCCTGCCATTGCTCCACCATCATTTTTGGATGCCGCAATCATTGCTTCTGCCTGAGCACCCGTTAAATGAGCCGCAGCCATACCTGGATCACGCATCACTGCATTTCGTTGTAGTTGTTTAATCATTGCTTCATCTTCTTCAGATGCTTTTAAAGAACTGATGCCAAAAGATACAACTGCTAAACCTCGAGTTGCTAGCCATTTCTCTGATAACACTTTATTTAGGGCATCCGCTAGAGCTACAGTATGAGCCGGAATTTCGCTATAGCGAACCCCGCTTGCAGAAATATGTGCGAAAGCCGGCTGTAACGCTGTCATCAGCTCCGTTTTTAATTGACTATCGATGGCATCTCTTGTAAATTCACGCTCTACGTTTCCACAAACATTTGTATAGAATAATAATGGATCGACAATTTTATATGAATATTCGCCATGACAACGAATAGCAATATCAATATCTAGGCCGATATTACGGTCGATCACGCGGAAAGGAACCGGTGCTGGTGTCCCATATTTATTACCTACGATTTCTTTTTTATTGAAATAGTACACACGCTGATCCTTTGCAGGTTCTCCTCCAAAAGTGAAGCGTTTACCAATCTGCTTGAATGTTTCCATAATACCTTCAGACAAATCACTGCCATACATAATCGAAGGCTCTGTTGATGTATCATAAACATACTCCCCAGATTCAGCAGAAAACTCCACTACTTTCCCTTGCTCGACAATCATCATACATTGCCCTTCATTTATAGCAATAATAGAGCCATTACTAATAATATTATCATTACCTTTATTTGACCCTCGTTTAGAAGTACGTTTAAAACCTTTTGCCACAAGAACATCAGCGGACAGTGATTCACAATAGAAATATTCACGCCATTGATCTTCTAAAACACCTGCTAATGCGCCAACTCCTGCTTTTAATAAACCCATATTTATTCCCACCTTCAATTTATATACTTAAGACTTATTTTACCATATCAAATATACCTCGACACAATTGCGTCTGCAGGCTTTATACCCACACGACGTTGGTCACTCAGGCATATTCTCAGACATGAAGTGCTTAACCTGAATTCCTGTAATTCAGCGATGTTTGAGCAACCGTTGAAATACGCTAAAATGCTAAAATAATCTAATCATTATGTAATACGCGCAAATAGACCAATTTGTTTCATTTTTTTACTTCTTTATAAAAATGAGATAGCTCCATAGGAACTACCTCACTCGATTTATAGTGGATATTCTAAGAAAATACGGAAATAGCCACTAGCACCCAGGCAATGATAAATAACAGACCACCGATTGGGGTAATCGCTCCAAGCTTTTTCACACCTGTAACCGCTAATACATATAAACTACCCGAGAAAAACACTATACCTGCAAACATTAAATAACCTGCCCAAGAAAGCATACTTGAAGCTCCTAAAAGAGCATCACTCGATAAAATACCAAGCCCCAGTAAACCTAATGAATGGTACATATGATATTGCACTGCAGTTTCCCAAATAGCTGCGTAGTGTGGGGACGCAAATTTATCTTTTAATGCATGTGCTCCAAAAGCGCCTAGCACGACACCAAGACATGCCATAATTGCACCTATCGCTAATAATAGTTCCATATATGTTACTCCTATTTCGTCTCGCATGCGATTTCTTTGTATTTTGCATCCCATGCCGGATCAATTTTACTTAAGGACACCGGACGTAACGTATCTTTTTGCGCTAGAATATGTACGGACTGAGCAGTCGCTGCAATCGTGCCATCTTCATGTAAAATTTCATAGCCATAAGTTGTACGTAGACGATCGTGCTTTTCCACCCATGTACGGACCGTTGCCACTTGGCCATAATGCATTGCTGCCTTATAAGAAATGGATAAATCCATCACTGGCGATACATAACCATCTTTTTCTAACTCTGCATACTCAAAGCCTGCATCATTAACTAACTGTGAACGACCTATTTCCATCCAAATAATGTAGTTCGCATGATACACTACGCCCATTTGGTCGGTCTCAGCATATCGAATTTCAATTTGTTTTTCACTTACAAACATTTTCTTCACCTCGTCCTACATTATAGCGTAAAAATATTGATTTGGCGGGGTATTTGCTCTATTGATTAAGAAAAGATAATAAATTTGTTTTTACAAAAATTCAAAGTTCAAATATAGAAAACATTTGGTGATAAATGTTAGTTTCTGTTTTTACCCGTTGTACCCCACTTATTTGGAGTACACTGGGGTATACAATAAGTAAATTATATGACACCGGGCAGGTGTAAAATAATTAATCGAGTAGGAGGGAGTGATTAACTCCCGACCTCTCACACCACCGTACGTACGGATCCGTATACGGCGGTTCAATTAAGATGAATAACGCAAAGTTTCGTAACGAACTTGCAGACTTTTCAGCCCTTGGCCATTCCAATAGGAATCGCCGAGGGTTCTGTGTAATACGGGGCTTTTTGAGATGCGCCAGTATCCTTTTCGGGTATTACCCTATTCGTACGCTTTTCCGTATGGAACTTTTAAACGAATGAGATTTCTGACTCTCGTTCGGGGTTTCTTCCAATTCTTCCAAAGACACATTCGCAACCGCCTTTTAATCCAACTGTCTAACCTGTTGAATATTGAAGGTGTGTCTGCGAGCGCAAAATATCCGCACCATCCTATTAAATATTGATTTAATTTCTCGATACGGTATTCCATTGAAAATGGCTTCTTTCTAGAGGTAATTTCTCGTATTTTCTTCTTCATTCGTTCAAGGCTTGTTTTCGCGATTCGAACTTTTGGCTCTTTATGCTTCGTGAAGCTAAAACCAAGGAACTTTCTGTTCCACGAGCGGTCAACTGCTGACTTCGTTTCATTTACTTTTAACCGATGTTTCCTTTCAATAAATCGCTGTACACTCGCCATTGTACGCTCCCCTGCACGTTTACTTTTCACATAAATATTGCATTCGTCTGCGTATCAAAAACGCCAGTTCTTTCGGCCAATCACATTAGGACGAATCGGATCTTCAGCTGAATTATTATCAATTCCAATCCGACCATCGAACAGAGAAACTTTTAACCCATGTACACGATTTAATATGTTTTCGGAAACTTTATCCAAGGTGTCTTTTCCGAAGAATGGCGATTTATCTACCCATTCCTGAAACTTTTCGACAATCGGTTTTGATTGCTTTTGCTGTGCTTTACGACGCTTTCCTGGTGAGAGATGCTTATATTGCAGTTCAAAGCGATACAGTTGATCACAGTAATCCAAGCCGATTTTCCTATTTTTGCTATCGACTTTCAGCCAATAACGTCGTATATGCGCCCAACAATTAGCGAATGAAATATTAGATAGCTTACCGTATGCTTATAAAATGCTATTTTTATCGCAATTATTGTCGAAATAATGTCGAAGATTGCAAAAAATAAATACAGTATTATAAATATCACTACTCATGATGATTTTATCTGTGTATAGTTGCATAAGATCAAATGAAAAATATTCTACGATAGATGAAGGGGCTTACTTTTAAATGGGAAAGAAAATTGCATGGGTTACAGATACAGCAGCATTGTTAGATGAAAAGTTCATACAGGACAATCAAATTCACGTATTACCACTTAATATAGTGTTTGAAGAAGGGGCTTTACGCGAAACTGTTGATATGACACATGATCAGTTTTACGAAAAGCTACGAAATGCTAAAAAAAATCCAAAGACATCACAACCTGCTATTGGTGAAGTTGTAGACTTATATAAATCATTAAAAGAACAAGGGTATACATGTGCAATTGCAATTCATACCTCTCAACATCTTTCTGGCACTTATCAAAGCACTTTCACAGCAGCTGGTCAAGCTGAATTTGAAGTATATCCAGTGGATTCAAAAATCGGGTCATTTCCGATGATGAAAATGATTATACTCGGTCAGCAGTTAGAGCGTGAAGGTTTTGAACCTAGCTATATTGTTGAAAGAATCAATGAGATGGCAGATAACAGTGAGCTTTCATTTATTCCGGCTAACTTATCACAATTACATAAAAGTGGTCGAGTTTCAGGGACTCAAGCATTTTTAAGTAACTTGTTGAATATTAAAGTTGTCATATCATTTGAAGATGGGAAGCCCGTTATGAAAGAAAAAGTACGCGCTACGACTAGAGCTAAAACATATGTACAAAATGTTTTAAATACAGATCTAGAAAAAAGTATTATCCCTGAAGTTGCAATTATTCACTGTAATGATGAAGAAGGCGCAACCGCTTGGAAAAAAGCTTTAGAGAAAGAATATCCTCTCATAAACTTCTCCGTATTACCACTAAGTGCTTGTGTAGCGGTTCATGCAGGTGAAGGAACGCTTGGTTTAAGTTGGGTACGTCTACCAGAGCTTGCACCACTTAAGAAAAAGAAAGCTGAATTAGTTACTATATAAACATAATTGTAATCTAAATTATTGTAGGTTCATGAAGTTGCGAAATTCCTATAAACCAACTATTTTACAGTCAGAGAGCATTATAGCTTAAGTAAACTGGCAGATGTAACGTTATTTTTTGAATGATAGCAGTGTTTTCATTCAGGTATGGGGGACTGGCTGTTAAATTTTGTTTGAATACGGATATTGTTATTATAGGTAATTTAGTCTTCGACGATTTGAATCATATGCGCATTTGTGGTGCGATAGATTCCGTCGAGATAGAACGTTTCAATTCGGGAATTATCAGTGGGCGTGCCTTTGCAGGACATGCTTAGGGTAATTCCTTTTTCTTTGACTGATTTTTGATACGCATATGATGTGTACACACGCTATGCAAGATGACCTTGATATTTTTTGTGTAAGGCAAGTAAACTTAACCAAGGTTTTTGATAACGAAGACTTGACATTCCGAAATCCAAAAATGCTATATACTCTTCATCTGTTTTTCTAAGTATCTCTCAATCTGTAATTCATCAGCTTCTTTAAATATCTCTTGAATATCCTTATTCCCAAAAACCTGTTTATCATACGTGATTATATTCGACATTCGAATTCATAATTTCCTTTTCTATGCCCATAAATTTTTTATCGTTTTAATAAAAGTAAACATATTTATCTCTCCTATCCTTCTTTCGCGCTGATCCATCAAAAAAATCTTTTATTTTTCTTTCATTTCCTTTAATATCGATAAGGGCACCCCAAAAAAAGAAATAGAGGTGCTAAAATGTACGGTATTATTAATTATGAAATGTTTTTATTAGCGGGGATTTTATTAAATCTAATCCCCGGTGCCGACACTATGTATATAGTTGGTAGAAGTATTTCACAAGGTAAACGAGCTGGTGTTTATTCTGTATTCGGTATTATTACCGGCTCCTTGGTTCATACGTTATTAGTTTCTTTTGGCTTATCAATTATACTGACAAAGTCTATTGTATTATTTAATACTATTAAAATTATTGGTGTTATTTATCTAGTTTATCTAGGAATTAAAATGATACTTGATCAATCAAACTTAGTTTTTGAAGCGTCATCAAATAAATTAAACTTAAGAAAAATTTATATCCAAGGACTTTTGACAAGTCTAACAAACCCCAAGGTTTCCTTATTTTTCATTGCTTTTCTTCCGCAGTTTATTGATGTTAAAGCATCAGGTCCTATTCCTTTCTTAATATTAGGATTTACTTTTACTGCAACTGGACTTCTGTGGTGTTTATTTGTTGCTTATTTCTCTTCTTACATAACTAAAAAATTAAGAGGAAATCAAAAGGTAGGAATAGTCTTGAATAAGATAACAGGAATAATATTTATTTGTATGGGGTTAAAGCTGCTTCAAACTAAAGCTCCCCATTAAACTTGTAAAATAAAACAATGCCCCCCTAATGAACAGTCCTTTCAAATGTGAAGGGACTGTTTCTTAATTAAAATTAGTTCAATTACTGCACATTTTTCTTTCAAATCGTCTCTTCCCCCACCAAAATAATTTACTAATCTGCTCAAGCTCCTTCCCAATGTCAATAGAATATTTAACTTAACAAAAACAGGGAATTTTATCCAAATCTCCACTAAAAAAAATGAAGTTGTCCGTTTTCACCCGTACCTCCCCTTCAGTTTACATCTCATACTTCCAAATCACCTAATGTTGAAAGTATGGCAATTATAGAAATATATAGATTATTAATGATAATATGAGATTAGTTAAATATTTCATAGTTTAGGAGACGATTTTCATGACGTTAGAAGAAAAAATAGTGGAATTAACTAAAGAAACACTCGTTGATCTAGTAAACCTTCGTTACAATAAACTTAAAGAAGAGAATAAACTTAACGATGAAACTGAGGAGCTTTTAAAAGAAGTTATTCAAATGCAAGGTATTCTTACTTTACCACCTAGTGATGATGAAATGGACATAGATGTATACGAATATAATGATAATAGGGGTTTTGGTATAGAAATAAGGTTCTTATGGTTTGACAATGAAGAAAGTCCAATAGTACTTTTTTGCGAAGCTAAAACAAATGCTGAAAATACTGAGATAACTGAGTTTTATATCGAAACCATCGATGTATAAAAAGGGGCAATTAAGCCCTTTATCAATTACCTCATCATTTGCTCGACGACACTAACAAATTATCGGTTTTTAAACGAAACTAAACAGCCAGTCGCACGCTAAATAGCGACAACTGGCTGTAAAAAGTTGTTTTCTTACTGTCTCAAAAACGACAGTCAGTGCCCTAAGATGTAAGCGTAGTTAGTAAACAAAATTTCTATGGCCTGTATGGAACAAATTCTTCTTCAAGAGAACCCACTAGCCATTGATTATTTCTCTTTGTAAGTAAAACATTTTGTATCACATTTCCTCCAGATCCAGGAACCAAACGTCTAATGCTCATATTCGTTTCTTTTGGATAAGAATACGAATAATAACTTGTTTCTGACATATCCGTAAAGGTTAAGTTTCTCATAATAATTAAATTAATCACTTCATCCGTGAAGTATGGCTTCAAATACTGTCTTTTTTGAGCGACAGTTGAAACATTTTTTACTTTAGCAATGGCTTCATCAAGCAGCTTAAAGCCGTCCTCATAGAACAGTGGTTGAGCATAGACAACGATACCAGCCTGCTCCTGCTCTGAATACATACTGGCATATCGATTCGATTTCAACCAAATAGTTCTGTAATCTAGTGCATCACCGATAAATCTTATCGGTAAAAAAATGCTTCCATTATCTAAAAGTAACGATACATCCATTTGGAGTTGCTCATTATTGACTTTTAGTATCTTGGAGCCAAGTGTCATTTTGATTATTTTCTTATTTTTGGTTAAAGTAGCTGTTTTCGTTGCCCCATCCCAGCTCACTTGCGCATTTATCTTTTCGCCTACAGCTCGAATAGGTGCGTAAAGTCTCCCGTTTAACACCTTACCATTATAAATCAGATTATCAGTTCCACTTGCATATACAGTACTATTCCCTGTACTGAAGTGGAATGTTGCTATAACTACTATTAAACAACAAACTACTAACCTTTTCATTTTACCCATACTTCATTCATTCCAATCTTTCATTAATATTCTATTAATTGATATTAATAGCATCCTTATTATACGTATTTTATCCATTATTAACTATTGGTAAATAATTCATGCGATTACGAGTATACAAAGAAATCTTGGCCCGGAAAGTCTGTCGTCGGTCTGATATCATGCAGAAACTTCCCAACCACAGATAGAGTGGTTGTTCTAAATATCAATTATCCCTCGACATAATTGCGTCCGGAATCGGCAGGATGCTTAAACTCCTTTCAACGGATGTTTGGACACCTGCTGAAAGATGTTAAAGTAGGTAGTGAATAAAATTTTTTCAATACTAGTAGTTAAAGGGGGATTTTTTTGGATATCACCAATATACACATCAGAAAAATGACTAATAATGATTATGGCTTTATGGCTAAATGGTTGAGTACGAAAGAAGTTTTAGAATTTTATGGGGATATTAATTCACCATTTTCAATAGAACAAGTAAGGAAAAAATATGAGCCACGCGTTCGTGGTGAAATTCTAGTTCTCCCCTTCATTGTTGAGTTAGACGGTTCCCCAATAGGATTTATGCAATACTATAAACTTCAAACAGAAGAATTAAAAGAATTAGGCTACTTAAATAATGAAGTGGTTATTGGAATTGATCAATTTATCGGTAATCCTAATCAATTTAATAAAGGCTATGGAACTATTATGGTTTGTAAATTTATTCAACTCATAATTAAAATTACAGACGCTGAAATTATAATAGTAGACCCTGAAGTTTCTAACGAAAGAGCTATTAGATGTTACGAAAAATGCGGGTTTACAAAAGTTAAAACAATTAATAATGATTGTGCTTTGTTAATGGAATTTATAAATACTAAAATCTAACTCCATATTATCATTTGAAGTACAGTAAGTATTTCTCTTCCTCGATGTATTTTTATGATATATACTTTCTAGGAATGGGGGAAGATTTTTCAATGAGTAAAAATTTACTATCAAAGTTCAAAGCCTTTGCTAAAAAATTAAAACAAAATTTATTTGTACTTTACTTGTCTTATAAAGATCCAAGACCCCCCTGGTATGCAAAGCTTGTGGCAATACTAATAGTTGCTTATGCTTTTAGCCCAATAGATTTAATTCCGGATTTTATTCCTATTTTAGGGTATCTTGATGATTTGATAATTGTACCTTTTGGAATTATCTTCGCTTTAAAATTAATTCCACAACATGTGATTGATGATCATAAGGAAGCTGCGGAAAAGTTAAAACAATCTGGAAAACCAAAGAATTGGTTTGTTGGTATTCTTTTTATTATTATTTGGGTTATCTTTGCAGTTTGGATTAGTAAAATAGTTATTCATCATATTTAACGGATTATTCAGCAAGACTTCCTGACTATATGATCCTCTATCCAACTATTAGGAGGTATCTAGGATGACGCTAAAGATTATTAAAACCCTTTTAGCTATCTTTCTTGTGTTCATGTATTATTTGGGCTTTTGGTCAGCTAGCTCTACTCAAGAAATTATTCTTTTCTTTATTATGATCCTCTTTATTTATGAAGTAGGTGTTGAAACTGGTAAGAGGAAATATGAAACTACGAGGTCTTAGATTACTTTCTTTTATTTTTTCCAATTTTCTCGTTACCTCGTTTAAAATTACCTGTAATTTTAGCTAACAATAACTGTACTGCTGTTTGATTGTCTGCAACTTCTTTGATTTTTGCGATAAGTCGCTCGCCCTCCCTATCCTTTACAATTTTTATCTGTTTACCCTCGTATTCTATTACTACCGTTCCTTTTTTCGTTATTTGATAAGCAAATGGTTCTTCGCTTAATCTGTTTCGTTTATCTATTTCGCTCACTACACCATCTCCTTAATTGTTTTAGTCTCAAATAGTATATTCAAAAAAATCTGCTGGTCACTCGAGTTTATTTTTCGCCTCAATATGTATGGTGCTTGAAATAATGTATTCATTGCAAACCGACCAATTATCCCTTGGCTTAATTTCTGAGCTGTATCTTGTGACGGCGCTGCGGCATTTTCTATTTTGTTCAGAAAATGTTTATACCTAAATGTTAACCTACTATAAGAAAGGTAGGTGGTATTAATGTTAGAACCAATGGAATTTCTAATTAATCAAATACTAGAGAAACATGATGTAAAAAATGAAAATTTAGCCAAAGCACTTACGGAAATTTTTGATGCTTATTACAAACTTTCTCAACAAAAATCTGTTATAGACTTTGTGTTAAAAGACGGATTACATTAAAATGCGAATATTAATCATTGCTGCAAGAGTCACATCTAGAATGCTGACTTTTGCAGACCTTCTTTCAAAAAGATTACTCTTCGTATTGCTCAATTTTTAAAAAAACAATCTAACAAATTTTATAATTCATTCATCATAAACAAGAAACAATTTCCAATTATTTTCGTCCTTTAATAATAAGGGGGAGATGTTCTATGATCGGTTTTCTTAACCTGGGAAGCCTAGTACTTGGTGTAATAGCAATACTATTACCAATTTGTAGTCTTTTGAGTACTAATAAGAAAGTCCACAATTATAGATTAATCTTTTGCACTTTAAGTTTCAGTGCTTGTGCTATATCGATAAGTTTCCAATTATTTTATAATAACCACCTTGTTAAGATTGAGGATTGGTCTGCTCTTATGGATATAACTAGTAGTTCCGTATTTGCTGTAAACATATTATTAATCAGTACAATTCTATTAAATACACTAACAATAATTATTAATCCTAACAAAACAGTAAAAAACTATACGAATTGAAGCAGACTATGCTAAGAAAAAGCGCAACAAAGATACCTAAAAAATAATAAATTTCAAATAAAAAGAGATCAAAAGACGAATCCAATTTGAACAAACTTTTTTCAAAATGGATTCGTCTTTTTTATTTAAATTATTTAAATCAAACTTTAATTCAATGTTACAACCGGCACTTTGTCTTTTCTTCTGATAAGAATACACTTTCAATTATAAACCTTTGAAAGCTTCAGTTTGCTCCTTGATTCCTTTTTCCGCAGCAAATCTCTCAATACTAGAAGCACCAAAGAATCCAACAATCCCATCTACTCTTTCAATAATATAAGCAGCATCTTCCGGTTCTGCAATTGGACCTCCATGGCAAATTGCTAATATTTCTGGATTTATAGACTTACCAGCATTAATAATTTTTTGAATTCGATCGACACAATCATCTAGAGTTAATGCAGTTTGTGCACCAATCGTTCCTTTTGTTGTTAATCCCATATGGGCCACTAAAATATCCGCACCCGCTTCAGCCATTTTCTTTGCTTGCTCTTCATCGAAGACATAAGGTGTAGTTAGTAGGTCTAATTCATTTGCCTTTCTAATCATATCTACTTCTAAATCATAGCCCATCCCTGTTTCCTCTAGATTTTGACGAAATACACCGTCAATTAAACCGACTGTAGGGAAGTTTTGAACCCCACTAAACCCTTGTTCTTTCAACTGCTTTAAGAAAACTTCCATCACTTTAAAAGGATCTGTTCCATTAACACCAGCTAGTACTGGAGTATCCTTTACAACTGGTAATACTTCATTCCCCATCTCAACAACAATTTGATTGGCATCACCATACGATAATAATCCGGCTAGGGAACCACGACCAGCCATTCTATAACGGCCAGAATTATAGACAATTAACATGTCAGCTCCACCGGCTTCACTACTTTTAGCTGTAATTCCTGTACCAGCTCCAACACCTAACAGAATATTACCTTTTTTTATTTCTTCTTTAAAACGATTCAATATTTCTTGTCTCTTTGACATGATTGCTATCCCTCTCTTTATTTTCTATTAATTCAATTAATTTACTCGCTGCAGCTAGTGCAAACTCTTCACTATTAATATCCGCATTGATTTCAATCATTTCCACTTTGCTTTGGTCAACATTTTTTCTTAATGTATCAAATAACATTCTATCTTCTTCTAACCCATAAAAAGGTTGCCCTTCAACATCAAGACCAGAGAGCCCTTCTAGCGGTAAAAATAATGCTGTGTACCCTGTCGCTAAAGCTAATTTTTTTGCAATTACATCCCCTATTTGTTTATTCTCTTCAACGGATGTACGCATCAAAGTAACTGTTGGATTATGCTTATAAAATTTTCGACCTTTAAATTTATCAGGGACAGAGTCAAATGGACCAAAGTTAACCATATCAATTGCCCCCACCGATACAACTTGAGGAATTTGTTTTCTGGAAGCTGCTTCTAAACGATTCGGTCCAGCTTTCAAGACACCGCCAATTAACTCATCAGCCCATTCAGTGGTCGTTATGTCAAGGACACCATCTATAAATCCATTAGCTATTAAATTCTCCATTGTACGACCACCAACACCAGTAGCATGAAAAATCAATACTTCATATCCCCTAGCTTCTAAGAAATCTTTAGCCTGATTAATACAAGGTGTTGTCAGACCAAACATAGTTGCAGCAATTAGTGGTTTCTTTTTTACGATCGTTTTATTGTCAAAGTTAAGCATACCTGCTATTGCAAATACTGCATTTGTAAATATTTTAGTCGAAATTACATTTAAACCAGCAACGTCTACTACCGATGGAATCATAATGATGTCACTAGTTCCTACATATGGCTCCGTATTACCAGAAGCAACTGTAGAAACCATCACTTTTGGAACACCTATCGGTAGTGCTCTCATACCAGTTGTTACGATAGATGACCCTCCAGTACCTCCAAAGGAAAGTACACCGTCAAATTTACCTTCTTCATACAGTTTCGGCAAAAGCACTTCCATCCCTTTTGCAAGAACTGCGGTTGCATTTGCTCGATCTCTCTTTGTCGCAATGTCCTGTATATCTTCTTTAGCTGCAGCTGCTACTTCAGCATTTGATACGTCAGGCTCAAATGCTGGATTAAAAACACCAGTATGAATCGTAAAAGTATTGAAACCCAACGATTCAATCAACTCTTTTACATACAAATATTCTTTTCCTTTTGAATCAAATGTTCCAGCCAAAGCAATTGTTTTCATATCATCTCTCTCCCTTCTAGATCATAAAATCGTCAAAATAATCATATAAGAAAGCGATTACATTTATTACTCCATTCCATAATAACGTTTTCTTTTGGGAGAGTTAATGTGTTTTTGTTCTATAAAATTGTCTCTTTGTTATATTATCAATTATGCCTTGGCATAATTGCGTTTGGACACGGCTTTGTATTTAGGCCTGCAGATGTTTTTTGTGCGAAAGCGCAGCGGCAGCAACAACTGGTTTTTTTCTGTGCGAAAGCGCAGCGGCAGCAACAACTGGTTTTGTCTGTGCGAAAGCGTAGCGGCAGCAACAACTGGTTTTGTCTGTGCGAAAGCGTAGCGGCAGCAACAACTGGTTTTGTCTGTGCGAAAGCGTAGCGGCAGCAACATGATATTGGTCAATCAAGCGTTGCCACAGCTCGTGGCGTTCTTAGACTGAGTTCCTCTATTTCAGTGGGTGTCCAAACACCTGTTGATAGAAGTTAAATAGTTTTTAGGTGACACACCTTTATATTTTTTGAATATTTTACTAAATTGAGTGTAATCCGGATAACCTACCATTTCAGCGATATTATTTAGCGGTATTTTTTCAAATTTCAGTATTTCGATAGCGCGATTTATCCGAAAATTAATAAGATATTCAGTAAATGAAATACCCATCTCTTTTTTAAATAAAGTGCTTAAATAAGAGCGAGACAAACTTAATATTTCAGCGACTTCATTCAATGAAATTTCTTCCATATAATGTAGGTTGATATACTTCTTTGCAAAATTAATATAATCATCTCGGCTTCCTAAACCATCAGTAATTTTACTTATTAATTCATCCAATTGAAAATCGTTCGTCTGCTTAAATGATTTCGTAATATGTATAAGTGCTTGTTCATTTGGAATCCTTTCAAAAACGGAACCCCCGATGTATCCCATAATAGTAGTATCATCATACATATACTGAACATCTATAGGTTTATTGACCGGACCTCCATAAATCATGTTAAAAATGTTTGGATTCAGTTCATTACATCTATTAAAAATAGTTACAGCCATCTTTTTGGCAGCATGTAAAGATAAAATCTTTTTAGCGCCTAGTGATCCCCCATTCGTTAAACCTAAGTGAACACAAATAATATCTGCACCCGCTTCTACCATCCTTATAGCTTGTTCCTCATTAAATACAAAAGCTACTGTAAACAAACCTTTTTCACTAGCGATACGAATAGCTTCTACCTCTTTTTCATATGTAATCCCTTGTTCTTCTAGAGCTTCTCTAAAAAGCCCATCTATCAGGCCAATACTTGGATAATTATTAATACCTGCAAATCCCTTTTTCTGAATCAAATCGATATAGCTATCTAATTCAATTGTTGGATCTGTTGCACATAAACCAAAACAAACTGGAATTTTTTTAATCGTAGGAATGATCTCTTTGCATGCAAAATCCATTACAACATCATTACTATTGGCATACGGTAAAAAGCCTGCTAATGAGCTTACTCCCATTAATCTAAACCGCCCTGAATTTAACGCAAGGATAAAATCAGCGCCACCTTGTTCTGCATATTTAGCTGTCATTCCAGAACCAGCTGCAACACCTAAAATATATCGATTTTTATTAATTTGTTTATTCATATAATTTTTTATTTCATACTTCTGATTTAGTTTGTCCTCCATTTAATTTTCACCCCTACAAACATTGTTTTGTCTTCAGTTATTTAATCATTCTTCTCTTTTAGTGTAATGAATATTATCTCTAATACCAAAGCTACACCTACTGATTTCCTAACTTTATTAGGTGAATTGCTTCAAAAACCTCTCCCTAAATCTCCCATAACCTTTTTACACCGGCCAATTCTTGCCCATTGAATTCCATTCTGTAAATGTCTGGCTTCGTTGTTTGTAATAAAAAGTCCAAATCATATCTACTATTATAAAAACCCATCATTAAAGTCATTACAGCCCCATGTGTGCCAATTACTACTTTCTGACCTTGATATTCGTTCACTATTTTTTCTAAAACTTTTATAGCACGTTTCTG
Organism: Lysinibacillus sp. G1-3; assembly: GCF_056322905.1. Classification (NCBI taxonomy): domain Bacteria; kingdom Bacillati; phylum Bacillota; class Bacilli; order Caryophanales; family Bacillaceae; genus Lysinibacillus; species Lysinibacillus sp. G1-3. The sequence continues at coordinate 154,978 of NZ_JBWHYQ010000012.1, read as the reverse complement.
GCAGTCAGCATTTGACTCGCCTCCCTCTAAAGCATATGTTGGGTCAGAAAATGACTTTTGTAAAAAAGGGAATAATTCCTCGTCAGCGATTCGCTTATCTCCAGCAATAAATAGTTGCTCTTTTAGATCTTCAAATATAATTACCTCTTTTTCTATTTGATTTGCTACTTCCTGAACAGTTTGGATTGAACGACTATACGGGCTTGAAATAACAGTATCAATACCTTCTTTTAGTAAAATATCAGTTATTCGTTGAGCATCTAACCTACCCTTTTCAGTCAATTCTCTCGTTCTCTCATTTCCGTCTTTTGGTGAATCTCCATGTCGCACCATATATATGATTGTTTTCATAATGCCTCCTAAAATTTAGTTATGACCTAAACCCTTTTTGTGTGAAGCTAAAATCCATATTGCACGGAAGAACTTCTACTGTTAATCTTCTGATATCGGTAAGACTGTAGAATATTTAATTTCTCTTAATGATAAGTTAGTTTGAATACGGGATATGCCCATCCTATTTAATTTTCTAATAAAGCTATCTAATTCTTTTCGATCTCTAACAATGACCTTTAAAAGATAATCATACTCTCCTGTTAAACAATGACATTCTAATATTTCGGTCATTGTTTTTAGGGTATTTTCCAAAGCTTCTAATTCCTTAGCTTGATGAATATTGGTACTCATGAAAACATAGCACAATAAATCGAATCCAAGTTTCTCAGGATTTAAAATGGCAACTTGTTTATCAATAAATCCTTCACTTTCTAAACGTTTTATCCTCGTGTGGGTTGCCGGCGGAGACAAATTCACCCGTCTCGCTATCTCTGCATTACTTATCTGAACCTCTCTCTGCAAAATATCCAGTATTTGAGTATCAACACGATCTAATAATTTTCTTTCCACATCTCTCATGATTTTTTTCTCCTTTTTTTATTCGAAATTATAGTTACTTTCGACAGCTATTATTAATTTTATTCTGTAAAACTTTATTTTTCTTTCCATTGTTTTGATTTTCATTATTCTTACGAAATATTATACTGCCAAATTAGCAAAAGTGTTATGATTCTTTTATTAAATGTAACTTGATTGTACATAAGACACTCAAAGGAGAGATAATGATTTGAAGAATGTCTATGTTTTATTAATGCTTTTAACTAGTTTACTTTGGGGTGGCAATTTTGTAGTGGCCAAATCTCTTGTTGACCATGCCTCTCCGTTAACACTGACGAGCTTAAGGTGGCTTATTGCTATAGTGGCACTTCTTCCAATGGTATGGTTGAAAGAGAAAAAACTGCTTCCCTCTCGAGCTGCCCTTCTCCCTTTATTTTTAATGGGCATTACAGGTGTGGTATTGTTCAATATTTTTCAATTTTTAGCATTAGAAAGAACTACGTCGACAAATGTTGGTCTCATTTCAACATTAAATACAATTTCTATTGCGTTTTTTTCATTTGTTTTTCTAAATGAAAAAATGAATAAACTTCAAGCATTTTCGATGTTATTTTCGTTGTTTGGTGTGCTTCTCGTACTTTCAAAGGGAAATATCGATTTTTTAATGTCTTTTCATTTTAATTTGGGTGATTTATGGATGGTAGCAGCTGTTTGTGTATGGGGAATTTATTCCGTCTGTAGTAAATGGGCAATGAAGACTACCTCGCCACTAATGTCCACTTTGTATTCAGGAATATTTGGACTTCTAGTACTATTGCCGTTTAACCTTAAGGATTTTACCATTTCCAATGTAAATCATTCTTTTATTCTTTCTCTTTTATATACAGGTCTTATCTCCACTGTTGTTTGTATGGTACTTTGGAGTATTGGTATTCAACAATTAGGGGCTACAACATCGGGTGTTTTCCTTAATTTCAATCCGATTTTCACGGCAATTTTAGCGTTTTTATTTTTGGGAGAAAGCATCTCTTGGACTCAAGGGATTGGAGGATTGATTGTTATTTTAGGATGTTATTTATTTTCACATTTTAAGTCAAAAACAACCTATTTAAATACACGAATTTCAAATAAAAAAATGTCAACAAAATTTGTTGACACTCATAAATTACAATGAATTATATTTTTTCACTTCTAAAGGAATAGATAGTACATATAAATCTACAGCGTATGTAGTAATCGTAATCCCTTTTCCTTTTTCAGTAAATTTCGCTTGAAGAAAACGTTCCGAAACTTTTCTTTTCCCCCATCTTTTAGGGAACCATTCAAATCCTAACATAAAATTATCACCTTTTAGTATTTTCTTTCATTAGACCAAAACGACAATTTGAACTGCATCCCAGTTAGTACGAAATTACAATTGGGATGCAATTTAATTATGAGTGCCTAAAAAAGTTCTCGTATTTTTTGGTATTAGTTCCATTTTAATATAATGATTAATAATTTTCAAAAAAAGCTGTTGGCCCTAATCATTTTTGAATGTTCACTGTCTTGTTGAAAATGAAACAATTCCTTCCCTCTTTTCCTAAGTACATGGTTTATACTTTAAAGAAGATGAATTATGAGTCCAAACTAATGTTCTACTACTGAAACATTAGCTGTAGAAAATAAACTGTTCGAGGTGAATCAAAGATGGGAAATTGTTGTAGTAGCCCTAAAAAAATAGTAATGCAAACACTATTATTTGTCCGTCTTGCAAAAATAAAGCTAAAAACATACAGCTAATAACAATTAAATCCATGCTTAAACCATCTGTATTAGAATCTATAAATGCGATGGAAAATCACTATTTTTGTTCTACTAAAGATTGTCATGTCGTTTATTTTGATACGAGAAATAAGGAATACACTCTTTCTGCTATAAAGATATCTGTGCATCAAAAGGATGACTCATTAAGTACACCGGTTTGCTATTGTTTTGATTGGACTAAAGAGAAAATTAAACACAATGTCGAAACTAAACTTACTCCAAATCCGTTAGAACATATTCTTGAAAATATAAAAGAGAATCGTTGTGGCTGTGAGGTAAACAATCCTCAAGGTAGTTGTTGTTTAGGAAATGTTACGAAATATATTAAAGATCTAGCCTAAATCGGAATAAAAAAGCGTCCTAAAACCCTTGTAAAACAGAGGTTTTAGGACCTTTTTATTGCTCGTAAAAATTGTTAATCCATTAATTGATTAAACTTTTCTGTAGGGAACTCAACTCCTAGTTCCTTCATTTGTTTTTTTGCTTTCTCAATTAATTTGGTAGCCTCTTCTTTTGTTTCATCATCTAAATTCGTGAATCTTCCGCCCTTTTCATTATGAGTCGGAATCGATACACCAAAGTCTTTCAGTTGTTTGTTTGCTTCCTCTTGAGTTATTGAACCCTCTTTAACTTGTTTCATAATTTCTTGTACTTTTGTTTTTGTTTCATCATCTAAATTGGCGAATTTATCGCCTTTTCCATTATGGGTCGGAATTGATACTCCAAGGTCTTTCAGTTGTTTGTTCGCTTCCTCTTGAGTTAAGGCACCCTCTTTAACTTGTTTCATAATTTCTTGTACCTTTGTTTTCGTTCCATCATCTAATTTCGCGAATTTACCACCTTTTTCATTATGAGAGGGAATTGATACTCCAAGGTCTTTCAATTTTGTATTCGCTTCCTCATGAGTCAAGGAACCGTCTTTAAGCTGTTTCATAATATCTTGCACTTGTTTTTTTGTTTCATCATCTAAATTCGCGAACTTATCGCCTTTTCCAGTATGTTTTGAAGGTAATGACACCCCTAAGTTAGCTAGTTCATTCCTTAGATTGTTTAAAATTTCATCAACTTTTTGTTGAGTTTCAGTATCTATATTTGTGAATTTTTCTACTTTAACTGTTTCCTTTTGAGTTGTAGCTGCGAGAGTTGGTATCGTTGTACCGCCAAATATTCCTAATGATAAAGCTCCTGTCATAGCATAAATCGAAATCTTACTTCTTATTTTCATTTTTATTCACTCCTTGAATTAGTGTAACGGGATTTTTGCCCCTAAGCTTAGATTTAACTAAGCTGTATCTACACTATATCGATGAAGTGTGTCAGCTGTATGTCAAAAGAACAGAAATTTTAAAAAACGTTTTATAAGTTAAGTCAATTCCAAATGCCCTTCTACCTATAAATTAATTTTCGCAAAAACCATTTTTATGGATTCATACCATTTTTGAATCTTCTCTTCTGTTGTACCGTGATTTTCTCGTGATGAACTAATAAATTTAAAATACTAAACATTCGGGCTGATTTCATTGCACCCTCCTCTTTCATATGTATTCTATATCGGTATTATTCCTATTAAGATGACTTAAGAAATCTTTATCTTATTTGTTCAGTCTGATCTTTTTTCCAATAAGTATTCGGTCCATTACATGTTAATGTTGCGTTATTCGGTACCTGTTTCATTATAAGAAGAAGATTCAATAAATCAACTGAAGATCCCATTGCGTTTAGTATAACCAAGAACTTTAATGTCGTTGTCAAGAGTCCAACTACACTTAAAATTAGTGGCAAAATTATTGACAGTATTATAAAAGGAGCAACTGTAATGAAGATATATCTTGATTTTAAAATCTCTTCTTCCGTAATAACAAAAGCCCCAAACAGAGTAAGCCCTACAAAAGTTTTTTCGGATTTCATAAAATTAGGAATGAACATCAAATGAAGTAATTCATGAATAATCATTAGTAAGACTATCCACAAAATAATACTAAAGTTAATTGTTATAATTATTGCACCCTCTGAGAACCCAAAATCATTCAAAGAAATACTGGAGAAAATATTTATTACCCCAATAGAAATCATTGAAGCGATCATCATTAAAGGGATCGATAACAATATAGCACTTCTTAAATTTTTAGGTTCTTTCATAGGAATCCAGCCATTATCAATTAATTCTACATGTAAATTCGGGTCACTTTGCGGTAATTTGTTTAGTAATTTCATTTTACCCCTCCATTACAATCTATTGATTTTTAATAATCTCACTTAATTGGAAAATGCCTTCTTTAATTTCTTCGAGTGAAGCATACCCGTAGGAAATTCGTATAAATAATCCTGATTTTTCGGCATAAATACTACCAGGATTTAGAAGAATATTGTTGGATAACGACTTCTCAAACAGCCTTTTTACTTTATATTCTGGTTTTATTTTGACCCATATGAACAATCCACCTTTTGGGATGTCCCACGTAGCGTAAGGACTCAAATATTTATCCAGTGCATCTAAAGCAATTTTTCTACGAATGTTAAGTTGTTCTCTTACTTTATCAAGATGATCCTCATATAGATTACTTGATAGCCACTCTGCTGCCACGAGCTGGGAAAGAGTACTTGATCCATAATCGGATTGCATTTTTAAATCTGCTAATCGATTAATGACAGACTCCGAACCGACTACCCACCCAATCCGTAATCCTGGACTAAGGGTTTTGGATAAACTTCCAACATACAATACATTCCCGTAATGGTCCATTGCTTTCAGTGGTTTAGGTGGTGGATTGTCAATCCATAAATCACGGTACACATCATCTTCTATAACTGGCAGTTGCTCTCTTTCACAGTATGCTATTAATTTCTGACGTCTCTCTTCTTGCATTAATGCGCCTGTTGGATTGTGGAAGGTTGGAATCGTATATAAAATATTCTTGCCCTTTTCATTAGTCGGATAAATGGAATCTATAATGATCCCCTCATTATCCATCGTTAAGCCTTGCAACTCCATCCCAGCAGACTCAAAAACAGTCAATGAGTAAAGGTAAGAAGGCATTTCCAACAATACCGATGAACCTCTTTTCAGAAGTCCAATTGAAATTAGATGTAAAGCTTGAAGCGCACCAGAAACGACAAGGATGGACGACGGAGATGCTTCGATTCCTCTTACTTTTAAATAATCACTAATGGCTTGGCGTAATTTTATATTTCCTTTCGGCTCTTCATAGCCAAAAGAGGCCAATTGATTCGAAACCTTTTGAACAATGGCTTTCATCTCTTCTAAAGGGAACATCTCTGGTGATAACTCCCCTTTACTCAATTGAATAAGATTCGCATTCGATTCCGCTTCGTTAATTTCCTGCACAATGGAAACGCTTGGTTTATGCGTTCCTAAAGTGACATTTTCATTCCAGTTCGCCGAGAATTTCCCTCCCATCAAAGTCCAAGTATTATTGGTGACCAACGTTTCCTTCCCTACTTTGCCTTCAATTAGTCCTTCTGCCATTAGTTCCTCTAAAGCTGTTATAACTGTACTCCGATTAACCTCAAACTGTTTTGCCAGATTACGTTGGCTTGGTATAGGACTGCCAATCGGCCACTCCCCTTTAGCAATTTTTTCTTTTATAAAATCAATAATCACTTGATATTTTGGCTTTTTCATATGTACTCCCTTTAATGAACTGGTTGGTTTTTTTCATTTTAACCTGTTGGAGAAATTTTACCAAAATCCTATTAATATTGAAAATAAGAATTTAATTGGTTGGATTAAGAAAGTAAAACGAGGTGTAATCATGTTAAAAAGATTAGATTTAAAGATTATTTCTGCCCATTTCATAACAATCCTTTTATGGGCATCAGCTTTTCCAGGAATCCGAGTCGCATTGACGGCTTATTCACCCGAACATATATCATTACTACGATTATTAGTCGGCTCATTCGTATTAATCATCATCGCAGTTATTACTAAAACGCCTTTACCTGCACTAAAAGATATCCCAATTATTTTATTGCTTGGCTTTTTAGGATTCACTGTATATCAAGTAGCACTTAATTATGGGGAGCAAACGATTAGTGCTGGCGTTGCAAGTTTACTTGTTTCAACAACCCCTATATTCACCGCCTTGTTAGCTGTATTCTTTTTTCGTGAGAAGCTTGGGTTATGGGGATGGCTTGGTTCACTTGTTGGTTTTTGTGGTGTAGCATTTATTTCTGTAGGAGGTTCAACCGGAGACTTTGCTTTTAATACGGGGATCATCCTAGTTTTAGTAGCCTCCCTTTCAGAAAGTATATACTTTGTTTTTCAATGTCGTTATGTAAAAAAATATGGGGCTTTTCCATTCACGATGTACGCAATTTGGTCAGGTACTATCTTTATGTTGCTATTCTCGCCTGGCCTAGGTGAAGCCATTATGGACGCTCCGTTAAATGCAACATTCGTCACTTTGTATCTCGGCATTTTCCCAACAATCATTCCCTATTTTATGCTAGCCTATGTTACATCACGAACAGGAGCAGCTGAAGCAACAAGCACACTTTATTTAACCTCCGTTTTTGCATTTCTTATCGCTTGGATTTGGCTTGGCGAGGTTCCACATTTTTCTTCCATAACAGGCGGCTTAATTACTTTAATAGGTGTATTTATTGCTAACGTAAAGAAAGAAGATATTTTAATAGAAACTAAGAACGCTCAAAGTTTAAACTAACTGACTTGTTTACTTTATCTTCTTGTTCAAATAAATGGATTTAGCATAACAAAAAGTCAACTCTTAAAAAATATTGAGTTGACTTTTTTAGTTGATTATTCAGTTTTTACTTAATTTCAAAACAGCTAAATCATACATTTTAAACAAAAGCTTTATTGTCACAAATCCCGCTGAAACTAAAATAATAAAATAAGTTGAAACATACATTATGCTTTTAAAATCACTTATTACAGGTGGGTTGACAAACGCTATAGCAACTACAAAAGCCACAATAAAAATAAAGAAATTACTTTCTAAAAGTTTCATGTGGTGCACCCCCATAGTTTTTATTATTTATTAAAGCCATCCATTTGTATAACAATAATCTGTAAAGAACCAATATTCATATTCGCCTTTTAATCTATCCTAGTAACTGGAGAAAAAAGTTTTCTATCTAAAAACTCACTTGAAATAAAAATTCATCGCGTTTTGATAAAGAATTTTTTCTGCTGACATGGAATCAAACAACTTTTGAATCAGTTCAATATCTGCATAAGCAAAAGGTCTTTTTGCTCGTGTGGACGGCAAGTCTGTACCGAACATTAACGCTTCGGGATTGACAGCAAAAATAGATTTCAACGCATGTTCAACATCGAGCTCTACACGACCAAAACCTGTCGCCTTTACTCGTACACCTTTTTCTACAAGTCGCAATAAATGAGGTAAGCCTTCCACAGAGAGTCCTAGATGATCAATTGAAATCGCCGGTAATTTTTCAATTGTTGGTGCAATTTCAGGCAAATTTTTTGCGTCAATATATAATTCACTATGCCAGCCAGCTAAATCATATACACGTCTCGCAAAGTAATCGAGCTTCGATAAATCTTCGGAGCCGCCGCGCTTCACATTGAATCGGAGTGCGCATACTCCTTTATTATGTAAATCTATAATCTCATCATCTGTAACCGAAAATGGAAGCTGTGTAACACCACAAAATGCAGATCCCATCTTCTCTAAAGCATTCACTAAATATGATTGATCAAAACCTTGAAAAGAACCGGATACAATTGCCCCACCTACAATAGGATACGTCGCTGTTTCTTTTTGATAATCTCCTACAACATAACTAGGTGGTACATACCCATGATTTTCAGTAATCGGAAAATCAAAATCAATAATGTGAAAGTGTGCATCAAAAATTTTCATCTTACCGCCCCCTTTCTTATATTTTATCAAATATAGTACATAAATAAAATTTATATTTATTCATATATACCTATAATTTTTTCTTATCACACAGACCCATTACAAGTCCTGCGAGAATCCCTCCAGCAAATGTCTTAAGCTAAAATAATAATCCTTATAATAAAACCTTAGCGCATTGCTGCCAGATGTAATTAACGCCAGAAGACCCGCAACCATAGCTTCCTGAAATATAGTCTTGAACAGCTGCTCGCTTTAATTCTTTTGGGTATGTATTATGATTTTTACTTCTACTTCTATAAAGACTAACCTCTCCAAAAAAAATATTCAACCAATCTTTGATCGTTCTAGAATCAACTATATATAATTCGTCCACCTCATTAAGAGTGAATTGGCCATTTTCATAAAAATTTAGGACCTCTAATTTTTCTTCATTTGAAAAGCTATATTTTCTCATAAAAAACTTCCCCATTGGCAAACCGATTTTATTTTTTAATCTGTCTACTTAATGGGGGAGCGTATTACGCTAATCTTAAAATAACAATAGAAGCGCTGATAACCGAAACATTTCCAATAGTTACATTGAGTAAAGCTATTGGGTTGATATAAATATTTCTTAATGTAAGAACATCTAATGCATTTAAAGTCGTGATTACTTGACCATTTTTCGTTGAGTTACCAGCATTGTCTCCATAATTGGAACCTGCTATTTGGTTGTTACCATTGAAAAGAGCAAACGCATTAGGGCCACCTGTAACGAACACCTCATAGGTAATAAGGTAAGTACCGGTTTGATTTATAATGATAGGCGCTGTTCCTGGTACATGTGTTACAAATCCTGCAGGAGTAATATTACCATTTGTATTGAAAGTAACTTGGCCATTATTCGGAATAGCTGGTTGTGCAGTTGTATCATAAATATAAGCAGACCCTGGAAGCCCCGTACCTACAGGTTCTTGCGGGACTTGTAGTCCTTGACGACCATTTTTTTCTATACAACTTCCTTCGCAATCTTCCTGAATTCTACTAATTCTTTTATTAGTCAATTCCTTTTTGCTTCTATCAAAACCCATTTTATCACCTCCTTGTTTTTACATTATTCAATAAAGGGACAAATGAAATAGACAATTTTACTAAAGCTGTATGAAAAAATTAGATTTTATTAAAAGACTACTATACTAAGCGATTTTTTGAACAAGGGTATTTTTACATATTATTCTTAATAAAACATGTAAGCCAGGGCAATGCCTTATCTCTTAAAAAATATAAGCAGGCTAAGTTGTCTTGCCCCGGACACGATTATGGGGCGCTGGTCGGTCGTCGGTTTTTCTGTCTTGGTAATTAATTGTTTTTATAAATACCAATGAAGGAAACCCTCCCCCTCACAGCCTTCGCTATAAGTAAAGTCAAACTTTTCTCGAAACGAGCACTTTCATGTACTTAATTGTACGAATCGATCATCTCTTTTTCTTTCTTATTCCTTAAAAATCTATTTATTTAAAAATTTCTTGTAAGTATTATCAACATAAATTGCAGCCCAATTGTTAGAAACTTACTAATAATTTAGGTGCAGTTCAATATAGCTTTACTTTTTAAAAAATACATAGCTAAAATTAAAGAGTATCTGGTATCTTATAACAGTTTACCTTATGACATTGAAAAGCTTATATTTATTGAATACCACATCGTTCTACATAAAGCATTGGTCAGTTTATTTGTTAACCCAGAAGTATTATGTTTCTTTCCCCAATTCAAAAGGATTATGTATTCTTTATTATACTTTCATCTGACTGTGTACTGAATACGTTATTAGTTTTATTAGTAGCAATATAAACACCTACCAGCACCATTACCATCCCAACGATTTGTATCAACGTAATTGAGCTACCATACACAATTACCGCAAGCAATGTTGCTACAATTGGCGTCAAGTTTAAATATAAGCTCGCTTTACTACCTCCTAGGCTCTCTACACCCTTATTAAAAATAACATAGCCAATCAATGTCCCACATACAACCATATAAAACATTTCAATCCAACTTTGAATTGACATATTGACTACTTGACCCCAACCGCCTTCAAATACTGTACTGATTGCTAAGAAAACAGCCCCAGATAACATCATCATAGTATTCGATAACATCACTGGTATGCCTTTAAGCATAGATTCACCCATTAGTGCATAAATAACTCCGCATAAAAGAGCCCCAACAAAAAGAAAATCTCCTAAGTTAAAAGAAAGAGAAAACAAATCAGAAAGTGACCCTTTGACAATAACAATAATTACTCCAATCATCGATATAGCTAAACCTGCTCCAGCTTTATTATTCCATTTTTCTTTACCTAACGTAACGGCCCCTAGCATAGTGAATACAGGCATTGCAGCTATAATTAACGCACCGTTTGTCGCAGAGGTATACTTCAATGCTGTAAAAAAGAAAGCATTGTAACCGAAAATTCCAATAAAGCCAATAAATAACAAACCTTTCCATCTATCTCGGATTACTTGCCACTGCCATTCTTTCTGAATTGTTATGATTGAAACGAGTATTATTCCTGTTATGCCGAAACGTAGCGTAGCTGCAACAAGTGGTGGAACTTCCGTAATGACATGCTTCGCTGTCGCAAATGCTCCACCCCAAAACAAAGGCACGAGCAACATTAATAAGTAAATATTTTTTGATTGATTTTTGTTCTTACTCTTCATTATTTAATCCTCCTAATATTCCGAACATAGTTCGTACGTTTAAAAGTTTAAACATATGAACTGTAATTATAAAAAAGAACAAATCAATAGCTTTGTTCAATAGATTGAATTAACTCTTTGATTTGTTTTAGAAACTCATTAGAACTCAATGAATAATATTTTTCATTTCCATTTCGGTTAAAAGTAATTAAACCTGCTTGTCTTAAAATTTTTAAATGATGGGATACAGCTGGTCTAGAAAGCTCTATTCTTTCTGTTAATTGATTTACATTTAAGCTATCATGTGTCAGTAAAAGCATGATGATTTGTTGACGATTTACATCACCAAGTGCTTGAAAAATGGGGGTTGATAATTTAAACTTCTCTAGAACTTGCTCTTTGTTATCGCAATTAAAATTTCCCATAATACCTCCCCTATGTTTAAATTTTTAAACATAATTATTTTTAATTAAAAAACATAATTTGTCAAGTTACTCTTTATTTTCACTTAAAACCTTATAGATAATTGCTTCTAAATGGATACAGCGATAAATCTTTTAAAAAGCTTCTTTTATCTAAACGAAAAAAGCTAGGTCCACAAAAAAATTGTGAATACCTAGCTTTCTTTATGCGTGTTCATTTGTTAACCATGACATCACTAGTTTACCATATTATTCTATTTATGTCTAAACAAACTGTGAACTTTTTTCGATTTTTGTTATATAGTTAACGCTAGGCACTCAAATCGAACTTATTTGTCGCTAGGAAAATCATGTTATTAGCTTTTATATGGAACTTTTATTCTTATTCACTCTTCATATGTTTGACTTCTTCGGCCATACTCGAAAGCTTCATGAGCGTTTTCCAATTACGGACAGTTGCTGGAATCTCAAACTTTTTTAGATTATTGCCTAGTTTGGAATTTCGAATGCTGTCATAAAATAAAAGATATACATCCCTTCCGTTTATGACACTGAGTTCTCTTTCGTTTGCATAGGATAAAAACTTGTCACTATTGACTTTTGAAGGAGCTGTCGGCAATAAAGCAACATGCAAAGATTCCCCTTTACATGTACGATCCGCTTCTGAAATCTCCTGATCTGAAAAAGGAGTTTGACTAATAATTTGCTGTAATTCCTCTGCCGTCCTAATGACAACAACGCTAGATACCCCAAAATCATCTTTAATTTTATCGTGAATTTTCGTTTGTAAAAGCTCCTCGGTTTCATCTGAATTGAAAAGGATGTTTCCACTTTGAATATATGTCTTCACATTATGTAATCCTAATTGCTGAAGAGAATTTCTTAATTCTACCATGATTATTTTATTATGCCCACCTACATTAATTCCTCTAAGTAATGCAATATATATAGTCATACTATCTGCCTTTCTATTTACTCTTTATTTACTAATAAAAGCCCTATCTTGCTTCAAAGGCTTATCCACAAGAATCAATATTAATTTGAAGAAAAAAGAAAAGACACCCATAATGAGTGTCCATATACATTTTTTCTTATCGATAAGAATCATGTGTAGGTTGAAACAAATCTTCTTCTGAATTTCGAACAACAGAAAAGTGATCAACATTGTAATGACCATGCAATGTATGATTATGATGCTTGATAATATGTTCAGCACTCAAAACATCATTGTCCACAGTTGAATGCCCATCCCCAACTAACGTGACATCCAAACCACTAATAGTCGCAGTTCTTACTGCACTATCAATGCAGTGCTGCGTCGAACAGCCCATCACAACAACATGTGAAACTTTTAGAGATTGCAAATGATTTAGCAAGTCAGTCCCATGGAAGCAATTCGTTGCTTTTTTATCGAAAATCTTTGCTTCATGAGGAACTTTAATGCCATTATGAATTTCGAATCCTTTTCCTTTACCTTCCGCAACATCAAGATCTCTTACAAATGCAACTGGAACATTGGAATTCCTTGCTTTATCAATGACTAAATTGATAGTTCTAATAAGTTGTTCTTTATTAAAAACAGCTTTTTCTTTCTCATTACCATCCAATAATTCTTGCTGAGCATCAATAATAAGTAACGCCTGATTCAAATAATTTTCCCCTTTCAATCTGAGAAAACGCTATATAATTATTAGTTAGACGGTTTCCCCTTTTTGTTTATCACGCTAACATAATTTTTATCCATACTATCTACCCCCTAAATGAATTTGTCATTTAAGACTAATTAATTTTACCATTTATTCCAAAAAGGTAACAGCTGATAAAATGGAACTTCTCATGCTCATCACCAAAACGTCTGGTTGTTTCTACTGTGCGCTTTCCAGAGGGCGTCGGTCTCCACTCTATTCAGTTTTAACAAATGTCATCCTTCAACTTTGATCATGAGCCACATCTCACTTAAATCTTCATACTATTACAATGATTTAGTATGTATGTCATACATTGAACCGTATCATCAATGCGTTGTTTTTTCGAATTATAATAACGTATATTTGAACCTTCTCGAATACTAATAGCTTCGTTAATAATTTCATGAAATTCCTCAGGTAAATGATGTATAGCAAATTTACATGCATCTACTTTTGAAACAATATCATTTTCTGTTAATGTGTAAAATTGTCGTAACATCCCAGTAATTGACCATTCTACTTCTTCATCAACTAATTTTTTTGGTATCACAAATGCCATAGTTTTATATTTTTCCATCGTTTTCAATCTATTCGCCCAATAACTGTTCATGTTTTGCAAAACATAATCAACCAGCACTCTTTCATCTACACTAAAGTTAGAGGTTGCTATATCCGGCCCTAAAACGGTAATCCCTTTATTTTTTAAAACCCACCAAGTAATTGGGTTAATATCATCATTAGTCCAATTTGTTTTGCCTTCATTTACCTTTAGACACCCTTTAACCACACTCTGTTTCTTTCCGACATCCCCAAATAGAATATAACTTCCATCCATCCCTATTTCCTTATATTTTCGATTTAATTCTTTGTGAAGGTCGGATATCACTTTCGCATCTTCTTCAGTTAAGGTTCTGTTTACAACTGTAATAAAATCGATATCACTAGACCCGTTTATGTAAGCGTTAAGAGCAATTGAACCATGTAAATAGAACCCTTCCATTATATTCGGCATTTTATTTTGAAATAAGGTCAAATATTCATTTATAACTGTTTGAACCGGAATAGGAATTCTAGAATCCATAAAAACTCTCCTTTTCATCAAATAATACTTATATTACCAAAACGACTACCTGATTTACAATTATTGATAATAAAGTGATTATCAGAGATGAAATTTTTTCAAACTTTGCCCGTTTGATCTTCGCTCCTACTGGACGTCCATAGAAAAGCCGCTGTCGAAACGGAAATCACCCCTACGTTTTGATAAAGAGCCAATATGGAGTATCTTTTAAAAATTCATTGGGTATTCTAATGATTAAATAAGGGGTGGGAAAATTTGTTTTCAAGTTATTTACAAATAGTTGTTCAAACAATTATTACTTTTTTTGTCCTGCTTACACTTACGAGGTTTTTAGGTAAAAAACAACTAAGTCACTTAACCTTCTTTAACTACGTAACTGGTATTACAATTGGTTCTATTGCAGCCAATATGGTAATTTTAAAAACAATTCTATTCACAAAATTTTTAGTAAGCTTAATTGTTTGGTGCGCGCTTACTAGTTTAATTAGTTACATCGCTCTAAAATCCGGAAAAGCAAGAGTAATACTTGATGGACAACCGACCATTGTTATTAAAAAAGGAAAAATAGATAGAGCAGCTTTAGCAAGCACAAAAATAAATATTGATGACCTTACGATGATGATTAGACAGTAACAAATTTTCTCTATTACAGAAATTGACTATCCTATTTTAGAACCAAATGGCATGCTTAGTATTTTGAAAAAGCCTGAATTTCAAAACACCCAAAAGACTGATTTAAAAATCTATCCTTTAGTTCCGGCTTTTATCCCTCTTGAAATCATCACAGATGGGAAGCTATTGCCACGAAATTTACTGGAAGTTGGAAAAAGTAGAGATTGGCTAGATATGAATTAAATAAGGCAAATGTTAAAACAATCCAAAAAGTTTTATATGCAGAAATTCAACCAGACGGAAACATATTTATACAAAAAATTGATTTAGAAGAGTTACTTATTCAATTGCTTCCGAGCGCCTAAAACTTGACAAAAAAATTTTTTTATGCAATAATTTACTTTTATTATATTTATTTGTACAATAGGATTCTCCTGGCCAGGGGAATCCTATTTTTTTTGAAGGAGTGTATTTGAATGAACAAAGGTGAATCCAGTTTAACTTCATTAATCTCAGCTTTTAGTAGAGCTTATCATAGTCAATTCGATACCCTTAAAATTTTTGATGACTATCTAGCAAAAGAGTTAATCACACAACAAGAGTTCCAAGACATTCAAACAAACATGATTCAAGGCATCCAGTTTTTTAACAAAGAAATTGCAGAAAAACTAAATGGACAAAATGAAGAGCTCTTAAAATGGATTGTGCAAACTCAACTCTCCCCTACTCCCTTGGCACGTGCAGCATATTGTGAAAAAGTTGTGCACAATGAAGTCATGTTAGGTTTACAGCAATATGTCATACTCGGAGCAGGATTAGACACATTTAGCTTAAGACACCCTGAATTTGAAAACATTTTAGAAATCTTTGAAATTGATCACCCTGCAACACAGGAGTTTAAAAAGAAAAGATTGACTGAAGTTGAAATAACGCTTCCAAGTAATGTACATTACATTTCGATGGATTTCACAAAAAAGTTTTCCTATCAACATCTAATGGATAACGGCTTTGACAATAAAAAAACGTTCTTTAGTCTACTAGGTGTTTCCTATTATTTAACGAAAGAGGAAACGTCAAGCTTACTTAATCATTTGTTTGCCAATGTACCGTCTGGAAGTTCCATCGTATTAGATTATGCAGATGAAAAATTATTTACTGAAAAAGGAATTTCAAATCGAGTAGATAATATGGTGAAAATGGCTGCAGCTAGTGGTGAACCAATGAAATCATGTTTTACTTATAAAGAAATGGAAAAAATGTTAGAAAACTCAGGCTTGCTAATTTATGAGCATTTATCTCCAAATACAATTAATGAACTTTATTTTAACAATCGAGAAGATTATTTAACAGCCTTTGAAACAATTCACTACATTCACGCTGTGAAAAAATAAGTAAAATTTCGGAAGAATCAAATACAATTTAATCGATTTTCTAAAGAAAACAGTGTTATTGCACCATCAGGCGGCGGTTTCCTTGCTGTTTTTATTTTAGAAGGTGAACGATATGTAAGATATGAACGGTGCAATATTGTGCAATCCATCCTGAAATTGCAGTTTTATGTGGTAAGGGGGAAAGGCGTGAAACAAAGACATAAAGAAGTTTAACTGGCATCGTGATAGAATCTGAACACTTAAATCCCGCAGCGTTTATGCCTACAAAAATAATTATCGATATTTTCTGAATATTTCACAGGCAATTAACTATGCAAGAATAACATCGTATCATATTTTAGTAATGTAAGATGGTTTAGTCTTACACCTCCCAAGCTTTGTTACTAAGGGTCACTTATTATTATAGGTGACCCTCTATAAATTTACTATTCAATTAATAGTGTTTCTATATAGTTTATTGACAAACTCCCAATGGATTTCCGTCTGGATCATAAAAGGTAAAAAATTTCGTCTCACCTTCTCCATCTATTTTATTAACTTTAACATTCTTTTCAATTAATGATCGGTATGTTTCTTCAATGTTATGCGTAATAAAATTAAAGAACTTCCCTACCCCAAAATTATTATCTGGGAAATTTAGTGGTATATGATTTTTTGCTTTTACTAAACAAACAACAGTTTGAGATTCTGCATCAATTTTCATTACTGCAGCGCCTTCTTCTAAATACAGAAGTGAAAACCCAAGTTTCTCCTCATACCATTTTGCAGATAGGTCGGGGTTCTTAATTGGAATAAATATCGCTTCTACACCTTTCAATATAGGTTTACTCATATTTTCCCTCCTTGTAATTTTCTTTAAAAATAGGGCTCAGCTCACTCCACACATCAAACTTATTTCCGTCTACATCATAAAAAACAAAATTTCTTCCCGTATGGCCCCTATTCTCAACTTTTCCAACTTTAATTCCTTTATCGATAAAACCTTTTCGAATAGTCTCCAATGCACTTAATCCATCCACCTCAAAGGTTATTGAAAAATGTTCTTCCCCATAGCCATCAATGAAATTAGAGCTTTGATTGTTCATGGATTTAACAAGAAAAAAACTTTGATTGGCAAAATTAACAATCGCCTTATCATTATCCTGGTAACAGCGTTCTGCACCCAATTTACTTACATACCATTCACATGACCGTTCTACATTGCTGACTGGAATATATGTCGTTCCTATTCTAATTAACTTTTCACACATCTACTCACCCTCTCCAATGTCTCAAGTAAATTATTCTATCCTCTTCCTTTATATTCCTTTTAAGCCTATGTTACAATTTTGTCCTCACAAAATGCTAAATTTGGATTACAGTCTAAAACGGCCAGACTCAATTTCGAGTTCTGGTCATTATGAAATGATAAGTGTCAAAGTAAGCGAACCTAATAAAAACAGTATAGATTCTCCCCATACATTGACTCGAATGATTATTCCCTCCTCTGTAGATTAACTTTTGTAGATTAACTTTACAAATAAAAAATTGATTCTATATATATTATATAGAAAGAGAATTATATAAGGCACTTTAATATCCAAGTGTATTTGATCCATAGAAAGATGTGTGCTGTCGGAGATAAAATATATTCTTTTGGAGGATTTTTGAAATATGGAGCAAAAAAAAATAACCTTATGGCGCCCTAAAGGTTTTTTGCAGTGGCTATTAACAGGCATTTCAGTAATACTAACACTTCTTACCGCCATGATAACGTATGCCATTTTTCATACAACTAATATTCTTAGTGTAATTGGTTTCCTTGGAGCGCTTGCATTGTACACTCCATGGTTTTTATTAATATTTACATTTTTTATCATTTTACTATTAATACTTGCTTTATGGCAGAAAGCTAAAATCGCTCAATTCATGTTGATTTCGCTCTTGCTAATAAATATATTTCTAACTGTGGAGCCAATTATAGAAATGAAGAACTATGCTAAAAAAGAAAATGTTCACGTTTCACTTTACTCTCACTTTTTTTACAAAACAGAAATATCATCAAAGTTTACAAAAGATATTATATTTGGAAAAACTACAGATGGCGTTGAGTTAAAGCTTGATGTGTGGCCAGCTAATGAAAAATTGGAAAACACACGTACCCCAGCTGTTATAAAGGTACATGGTGGTGGATGGGTTGAGGGCAGTAAAGCGAGTGCCCCATATTTAAATCAATGGTTAAGTGAATTAGGATTTACTGTTTTTGATATAGACTATCGCATGCCTCCCCAAGCAGGATGGAAAGATGAGGTAGCTGATGTGAAATCAGCAATAGGGTGGGTAGTAGAACATGCGGATACTTATAAAATTGATCCTAAAAAAATAAACTTAATGGGTGATTCAGCAGGTGGAAATCTAGCTATGCTCGCTGCTTATAGTATGGGAGACACAACTTTACCACCGTCCACCAATGTACCATCAGTACCTATTAATACAGTGATAAACTTTTATGGACCGTCAGATATGACAAAATTTTATGAGAATAATCCTAGTCCAGGCTATGTGCAAAATGTTATGAAAGAGTATATAAGGGGCACACCTTCACAATTTCCTGATCGTTATCAAAAGCTTTCTCCTATCAATTATATCGGGGGGCACACACCACCTACCATTATGTTTTTAGGCACGAGCGACAGTCTTGTCCCAACAGAACAAGCTAAAATATTGGGCAAGGAACTTTCTATGAATCATGTTCATCATGAGATCTATTATCTTCCGAAAGCTGAACATGTTTATGATGGAGTACTAGGTAGTTTGAATACCCAAATTACGTACGAGAAGCTCAAGACATTCCTTCAGAAATATAACAAATAACATGCTAAAAAAATTGATTTAATAATTATAGTGGCCCCTGTTAAGCAAAAAACGTAATGAAGTAACCTACCTGTAGTGGACTTTCACCACCAAGTTGTTGAAGCAAATTACCCAAAGGACCAAACTCCACCTCGAGTTCTGGCCCTTCTTTTTTTACATTTAACTATACTTTGCTTTGAACAATTATTGGTCACTATACTTGAAAGTTTTTAATGAAATAATAAGTGTCAATGCTAAGCATCCTATTAAAAGGAGTAAAGATTCTCCCCATGTACTAAAATTATTTATAAATGCAGCTTTAATCCCATTTAAAAACCATTCAAATGGATTTATCAGACTAATATATTTTATAAAGCTTGGCGCCTTTTCCATTGTAAAAAATGCATTGCTACAAAGTAACATTGGTATCATCAGTACATTGGCAGTCATACTTAAATGTCCCTCGTTTTTCACGAGACTTGATATTAAAAAGCTTAAAAAAACAAAACCTAATGAGGCTATTAGAATAATCGGTGTCATATATAAGAAGATATTAAAAGATACATCTAGACGATTGATAACGATAGAAAATAAAAGCACTATATAAGATAAGATAATGGCAACTATTGCCCACGAACTTGAAATACTAATGATATATTTCCATAAAGGCATAGGCGTAGCGTGAAGTAAATTATAAACACCTCTTTTTCTTTGCGATAACGCTATAAAAGCAGTGGTCATAAACGAATAAAAAAATACACTCACGGCAATGATTCCTTCTACATAATTTGCTGCATAGTTCGGTACAAATAACCTTAGCGCAATTATCGCAGCAAATGGCATTAATATTGACCAAAATAGTAAATACATATCTTTTATACTCGATTTCAAATTTAATACGAAAACAGCCTTCATTTTCTCGCTCCTCACATTGTTAATTCAAAAAATAATTCTTCTAAATTTTGAGTTTGGTAGTGCTCCATTAAACTATCAGGTGAACCATTTGCAATTATTTTTCCATGATGCATCATCAACACTCTGTCAGCCACGTTCATTACCTCCAACATATCGTGGGAAGAAAATAAGACGGCAACCCCGCTATCTTTTAAACGTTTAATGATTTGTTGAATTTCTCGCTGTCCTCTTGGATCTAACCCTGCAGAAGGTTCATCCAAAATCACAAGTTTAGGATTATGCAAAGTTGTCACGATAATTGCCAGGCGCTTTTGCTGTCCTAATGACAGTTTAATTGCAGGCATTTTTTTCACCTGCAATAGATCAAAAGCTGCAAGTTTTTCATCTATCAGCATTTTTGTTAGCGAAACTCCATAAAATGCAGCAAATAATTTCAGATTATCCTCTACAGAATAGCCTTCGAAAAAAGGTGTTGTTTGAAGTTGCGTACCTATTTCCTTTTTGTAATCAGATGTCCAGTATTTAATTGTTCCACTGTCCTGAGGAATAATGCCAAGAAGCATACCGATAGTTGTTGTTTTACCAGCACCATTTGTGCCCACTAAAGCTACTATCTCCCCCTCATTAATATCAACATCTATATGATCAACGACACATCTAGTTTTATAACTTTTCATTAATTGACTAGCGTTAATTAACTTCTTCATATTTTCTCCCCTTTATTTATCGTTGTATATTCAACGTTGAACATATAGCTATTTTTTAACTCCCTCATTCGAGGGAGTTATTTTTTTTCATAATATTAATAGCTTGATGTACAAATTTTGACTGCACTTTCACAATTTCTAGCATATTATCAAATGCTAGTTGTGTTAATTCCGGTAATTCTCCTTGCATGGCAATTAATTTCGCCTCATAACCAGCATTGATAGCCTGCTCTTCTTGCTCTAAAATTTTTTTCTGCTTTTCTAATGCTTCCACAGCTTTAGCTTTTGGCAGTTTAAACGCAAAGGATACACCAGAATACAAAGTTGTAGGATAAACTACAGAGGATTTTTCAAGCGCCTCGATAATTAATTCTTGCTCATGCTCCCTGCCCTTTTCAGTAATTTGGTAAATTGCTTTTTGTCTATGACCTGTGGATTCTATACTAGCTACCTCTATATAGCCATCTTTTTCAAGCTTCTTTAAAGCATTATAGATCGAGCCGATTAGCACACCACCCCATCGTTCTGCGTCATTTAATTCAAGCATTACTTTAATATCATAGCCAGTCATTGGTTTTAGCCCCAACATAGCAAGAACTAATAGCCTTGTCATAATAATCACCTTTTTATATTCAACGTTGAATAAGTTGAATATACCGTTTCTCGATTTTTTTGTCAATTGTCTTTATAATTATTTTTGAAATGTTGTAAAAATCTAAATTCGCTATAATAAAGTATTTTATGATAGAATAATTTATATTGCGCCATCAAAGGGGCATGTACCAATTCAAGCTGTAGCAAATTTATTTGCTACAGCTCTTTTTTTTTTCAATATTTTATTCCTATTATCTAATTCCCATTTTGCAATTTAACCTAATGATTCACTAAGATTATTGCTTACGGGCCAGGCGTTTTGTAAAAATTCATGAAACGTTAGTATATTCGGTTCATCTGAACGTACTTTTAAATTAATGGCTGATGTTATTATTGATGCTGAAATATGTTGGAGAATCGTGATCGAACCGTCATTTATTTCATTCTCAATAGCATTTTGACCTAAAATCGCAAAGCCAGTTCCGTTCAACACGGCACGCTTTATCATCTCATCACTTCCACCAACCATAATAGTGGACTGAGGTTGATAATCGGCTTTTTTGAAGTATTGTTCTATGATATTGCTGAAACTACAATGATAGTCATAGGAGATAAAGGTAGCTTCTCTTAAAATTTCATGAAAACTTCTTCCTTTGCAAATTTCAGAAGAAGCAACTAAATAAGCCTTTTCCTCCTCTAAAAAACTTTTACTAATATCGATATCATTACACTCATTCGCTATAATGGCAATATCCGCCACATAGTCTCGTACACTTTTGATAGCATGTACACTATTTAATGGTAGAAGGTTTATTTTTACAGTCGGGTATATTTCCAAATAAGCGTTTACAATCGGCGAAAGATGTTGAGTACAATAATATTCCGAGGCAGCAATCGTCAGAATCCCAGATGGTCCATGTAGTTCATCCATGTCTTTTTCTAACTTATCTATAAAGATAAATAAGCTATCGACATGGTCTTTCAACTTTTTTCCAGCAGCTGTTAGCAGCGTCTCTTTACCAATTCTTGTTAATAGAGTGTGATTCAGTTCTTTTTCTAAAGACTGGATTTGTAGCGTAATAGTTGGCTGTGTATACCCTAATTTTTTGGCAGCCTTTGTGATATTTAATTCTTCTGCGACTACTTGAAAGGTTTTTAAATTCCTTAGTTCCATCTAATCACCGTCTACTTTCCCCTTATTCCCACAAATAAATTTTTTCCAAAGATGTATTTCCATTATAAAGTAATAATACCCCTACTTCCATTTAAGAAATAGATTTGCATTTAACTTCCATTATTTTACACTTAAACTGTAAACAATTATGGAAATCCTGTTTGAAATAACATTTTTTAACTATTAATATTTCTAATGGTATGTATTTGACATATTTTCTGAATTAACGGAAAATTCTTTCAACACAAATGAAATGGGGATGAGTTTATGATTGATTGGAAAAACATTAACGAAGATGGCTTATTAGCACCCACAATGGCGAAGGATTTTCCAAATCTTCACGTAGTAAAATCGGAGGGATTTTTTTATATAGGAGTCGACGGCAGAAAGTATCTAGACTTTACTTCAGGTATTGCTACAGAAAATACGGGGCATAGACATCCAAAGGTAATTACAGCTATTAAAGAACAAGTCGATCATTTAGTTCATGGTCCTATCGGTATTATTAATTATGATTCAATTATTTTATTAGCTAAGAAATTGAAAAGGATTTTACCAGAGTCATTAAATTGTTTTTTCTTTGGAAATAGCGGAGCTGAAGCAATCGAAGGTGCAGTAAAATTAGCAAGACATGTAACTAAGAGACCTTACGTTGTTTCATTCCTTGGAGGATTCCACGGAAGAACGATGGGCGCCTTAAGTCTTACTACATCGAAAAGTAAATACAGAAGGAATTTACCGGTTGGAGCAAATATGACATATCAATTACCTTATGCTCAATTAACGGAAACACCAGAAGGTTTAAACCATGATGAATACTGGTCAGAACATGTTGAAAAAGATTTTGAACGTTTATTTAATCATCAGGTGGCTCCAGATGAAGTGGCAGCTGTTATTTTAGAACCTGTTCTAGGAGAAGGTGGCTATGTTATTCCTCCAAAGGCGTGGTTACAAAAAATAAGAGAAATTTGTGACCGATACGGAATTTTATTAATCTTTGATGA
Source organism: Lysinibacillus sp. G1-3 (assembly GCF_056322905.1). Lineage (NCBI taxonomy): Bacteria > Bacillati > Bacillota > Bacilli > Caryophanales > Bacillaceae > Lysinibacillus > Lysinibacillus sp. G1-3. The sequence goes on along the minus strand of NZ_JBWHYQ010000012.1, from coordinate 131,307 downwards.
AGTTCAGACTGGTTTTGGTCGAACTGGTGGCTGGTTTGCAGCAAATCGATTTGGCGTGACCCCAGATATCATGGCGATTGCAAAGGGAATTGCAAGTGGCTTGCCCCTAAGCGCAACAGTAGCTTCACGGGAGTTAATGGAACAATGGACAATTGGCAGTCATAGTACTACATTTGGCGGAAACCCTGTTGCATGTGCAGCCGCATGCGCTACAATAGATGTTCTCGAAGAAGAAGGTTTAGTGGAAAATGCTAGAATTTCAGGTGACTATGCATTAAATAAATTAATACATTTAAAAGAAAAACATCCCACGATTGGCAATGTCCGTGGAATTGGTTTGATGCTAGGAATTGAAATTATTCATCCTGAAACCCGAGAACCAAATGGTCAGGGTTTAATGAATATCCTAGAGAAGTGTCTGCACAAAGGGGTTATTTACTATTTGAGCGGAAATAAAGGTGAGGTAATTCGAATGATGCCTCCTTTAAATATAGATAAAGAACATTTAGACTTAGGAATTTCCTTGCTTGACGAAGCGATAACTGAATACGAATTAGAATTAAGTTTCGGAGGTGTATAAATGAATATACTGGATACTTTAGTTCTTCTTATCTATTTTGGGGCATTAATAATTGTTGGCATAATCGGAATCAAAAAAGCGAAATCTGAAAAAGATTTTATCCTCGCAGGAAGTCGTCTAGGATACTACAGCCATGTTGGTTGTTTAGCAGCTGTTATTATTGGTGGTGCGGCTACTATGGGTTCAACGACATTAGGTTATGATTACGGGGTTTCTGGTCTTTGGTTTGTTTCGATGATGGGCTTTGGAATAGCTGCCTTGGGTCTTTTCGTCGTTAATAAAATTGGTGGGTATGATGTTTTTACTATTAGTCAGTTACTAGGAAAGCGCTTTGGTGAAGGAACTCAGCTTATTAGTGCGATTGTTACAGCCATCTATACCCTCATGGTCGTGGTAACACAAGTAATTGGTATGGGAAATGTAATTCACGTGTTACTGGGCTGGTCCCCTATTCCTTCTATGATTATTGGCGGAGGGATCGTGCTCTTTTATACAATTTTAGGCGGAATGTGGAGTATTACCTTAACCGATATTATACAATTTATAGTAATGACTATCGGTGTATTTTTCATTATGTTCCCGTTTAGCGTAAACAGTGTCGGAGGTTTAACAGCTCTATTTAGTAGTGTGCCAGAAGCGCATCTAAGTCTTACAAATATCGGCTGGGATCGTATCTTCCAATACTTTTTATTGTACTTCTTTGGTTTAATGGTTTCTCAAGACATCTGGCAGCGTGTATTTACAGCGAGGAGTCAAAAGGTAGCGAAAAGAAGTGCCATATCGGCCGGTGTATACAGTGTTTTATATGGTTTAGTACTAAGTATAGTAGGTATGTGCGCACTTGTACTACTTCCAAATCTAGGGGAATCTCAATCTGCTTTTACTAGTCTTGCATTAGAAATTCTTCCACCAGGCTTATTGGGACTTGTTCTTGCTAGTGTTTGTTCTGCACTTATGTCAAATGCTTCAGGAGCTATTTTTGCCTCTGCAACCCTAATTACGAATGATATTATTAAAGTTTACGTAAAAAAAGAAATGACTGATAGAGATATCATCAATACATCGCGAATCGTCATACTCGGCTTAGGTGGATTAGCCATCATTTTTTCAGTATGGATCCAAAATATACTCGTAGCATTGGACATGGCCTATGCAATTTTATCAGGTGCTATCTTTGTACCTCTCATCATCGGTCTTTATTGGAAGCGTGTAACAAGTAAAGCTGCTTTCTATTCTATTATTGCTAGTTCACTAGTTATCTTTATTTCATTTATTATTTTTGGCATTACTTCTACACTTCCGATTATTTATGGTTTAATTACTGGACTCGTCGTTATTATAGGTTTCACGCTTATTATTCCTGAAAATAACATTGAGGTGAGCAAAAAAGATACGACAATTTACAAGTAAACATTTATAGAAAGTTTCAATTTCACACAAACTTAATGTAAGCTGCATTCCAAAGTTAAACACATCTAACTATTGGAGATGCAGTTTTTTTATGAGGAAAAGAGGAAAAGCATTTTCATGGAAAATTTCTTCATCATCATGAAATCCTTATGTTTTCTTCTATCATTAAAAGTGACCCTTTTACTATGTTAATTCAGAAATTTGCTGTGATTAGGTAAAGCAATCTGCTCGAATTCAGTAGCTAGCTTATGCAAATTTCTAGTAAGCTCTTCTCCCTTCATTGGTAATCCATGTCCTGTAATAGCAACTGAAGGTTTTAGCGCCTCTAATTTTTTTACAGAATCCCAAGCTGCCTGCCAATCCGTCGTGAAATATCGCGGTGGCCCGCTAATTTCCTTTTTTTGTAGCAATACTTTGTAGAGTGATTCTTGTTTAACCGTAACAAATGCATCTCCAACAATTAATGCTCGATCCTCTTCGCGAAATAAAGATATATGCCCTGGCGTATGACCCGGCGTATGAACCCAACTAAAACCATCCATAAATGGAATACTACCATCGGAAGGAAGTGCCTCAATGCTGTTTCCTAAGTTAATCGCTTCATTCGGATAAATGGATGAAACTTTTGCTAGTAAGCCACCATTTACACTAGGATCAGGTTTAGGGTAATTTTTTATATCCGTTAAATAAGGTAATTCTAAAGAATGTGCATAAACCGGCATACCCCAGTGTTCAATTAAATCAATTATCGCCCCAACATGATCAAAGTGACCGTGCGTCAAAATTAGCGCTTTAGGTCGACTATTTGATCCAAATCTCTCCTCAGCTATCGAAATAATTTCCTTTGCACTTTTTGGCATGCCTGCATCAATTAATACGAACTCTCTCTTATGAGGTTCACCGTAGAGAACAATATTAACAATTTGAATCGTATGTTGGTATAAATCAGGCAAAACTTCTACACCATCACCACTCCAAATTGATGTCGCAGGAATATATTTAAAGTCGCTACCATAGTTCATTTTTTCATGCATGAAAATCCCTTCTTCCTCATTGAATTGTAGACAATCATATTTTTCCTTTATACTGTAAAGATATAGCAAGAAAAAATTGGGTTTTAAATTTTCCTAAAGCATTAATTTCTTTCAGCATGTGTTTGAGTACTTGATCGCTGAAAAGTAGCTTAAATTTGCATCCATATCACCTGTTAAAAAAACATCAAGAGCTAACTTCCGCTTCATGTCCCTATCTTTAGTGCCTTTCAATCACTCGTACCTACAAATATCATCCTCACTTTCATCGATAAGTAATAAAATAGTTTCATTGTATATTGCTACCTATAAATGTATAATTTTACTGTATTTTGTTCGAAGTAAATGATTCTCGTTTAAACTTCGCCAAATAAAAACACGGAAAGGAATGTAGTAATTTGAAAATTGTAGGAATTATTATAGCTGTTGTGGTTTTACTTATTGTTGGTTTAATTATTGCGAGCAAACGAATTGTGAAAAACGCAAAAAAATCACAGTTAGAAATGGAAGCGGCTAACCCATTACCGAAAGAGAAACAGCATTTGCTTGCCTACGGTGCAAATATAGCTCTTTACCGGTCTGAGTCGCCTCGGATACTGCCGGTGAAGGTAGATCACGTGACTTTGAAAGAAGGTCTTTCTTCATTCTGGGACGTTAGTAATCCAGAAGAAGCTGTAGCAACCCTTGAATGGCTTCTTATGGAAGGACATCGTGCAAGATATGACGAATTATTTATGGCGTTGAAAGCTGGACAGACTTTTACAGAGGAAGAAGTGGGCAAATCGCAGAAATGCTATGAATCTGCGCAAGAAGTAATGATAAAGCAGCTTTCCTTTGCAAAATCAGACTATGACCGTGTGGACACTATTGCCGCATGGGATTTTGACCGAGCTGTAAATATTGCAAGATGGAGCTACATAGTTGGTTATTTATCCGAAGAACAGGCATGGGGCTATATTGCAAGAGCAGCTGATGCCGGCAGCCATTTCTTCCAATCATGGAATGACTACTTTATTTCATTTGCATTTGGTCGTGCCATTGCTTACGAGGGTGACATTTACGACATCATTTGGAGTGGAAAAGAATTGCTAAAAGAAGATGGTTCGATTTGGAATGAATTTAGTATTAATCGAACAGCGGTACAAATAGTCTAAAACTTAACATTGGACAAGGTCTAAGAGAGTATTCTATTTAGAGTACAAAGAAATGAATGATAATTAAAACAAAAACCTGCTAGATATTTAGCTACTTTCTTAGCTAAAATCTAGCAGGTTTACTTATTTACGAACAGCTTCAAATGTAATTAATGAATGCTCTTTTGAAGGCTTTTTGTCATAAATATATTCAGCTGAACAAGTAATATCAGAAAAACCTAAGCTTGTTAATATATGCTGGAATTCTTCTATGCCGTACCATCGCAACGAAAATCTTTGCAATTCTGTATCTATTAATTTACCATTTCTCCATTTTTCATATTTCAAAACGGTTAAAGTAAATTGATCGATCCAGTTCATTTCAACTGCTTTTCTTTCTAATGCAATTCCTTCCTCTTTCGAAATTTCATAGTAAGATGAAGAAGTTTCCCCTGTTCGCCAGTCTGTAGGTAAAAGCAAGTCTACAATTAAGCGTCCTCCAGGTATTAAATGATTATACATACATTTTAATGCATCCATTGCATCTTTTGAATTCTCTATTAAGCATAAAGAACCTGTAGGCATAACAATCGCTTCATATTTTGAGTCTATTGAAAAATTGCTCAAGTTACCTTCATATAGATTTGGCATGAATCCTCTTTCTTCACAACGTTTTCTGCATAAATCTAACATGTCAGGTGAGTAGTCAATTCCCTCAACATTATATCCCTTTTCAAGTAAAGGAATTAAGAAGCGTCCCGAACCAACCCCTGCTTCAAGCACTTTTCCCTTAGTTCCCTTTAGTCGTTCTAGATAATATTCAATATCCCCACCAATAGAATATCCTACTGGTTTTGTCAAATCATAAAGTTCTGTACATAATGGACCGTAATCACTATACAAAGTAATTCCTCCGATTTTTTTGCAGAAGAATCTATTAGACTTAGTTCTTCCACACCTTATTTATGTTTGATGAAAAAATAGAGCTGACTTTCATAATTAATCACTCACTTTCGTAAAGAATATAGTAAAATTATACATAATTAATATAAATTTTACAAATAGTTTTTAAATTCCCAAATAAGCTGAAAAATGGTCAGAAGAACCTTACTGCTGATCTTGTGCTCATTAAAAAATAAGGAGAGAATGCTATGAATAAAGAAAAAGTGTTTGCAGAATTCCCATTATTAAACTCCGAAAAGCTAGTACTAAAAAAAATTGAAGATGCACATTTACAGGAACTATTTGCGATTTATGATAATGAAAAAGTATTTGAATACTGCGGGATAATCCCTAAACATAATATCCAAACAGTGAGTAAAATGATTGGGCATTTTGATAGAGATTACAAGAAGGAAAACATAGTTAAATGGGGCATTTTTCAAAAATCTCATAGCGATCAATTAGTAGGTATTATAGAAGCAATGGAATTTAATCAAAAAGTGAATATGGTGACGATTGGTTACTATTTAGCAGAGGACTATTGGGGTAAAGGTCTTGCATCTGATGCGGTTAACATACTTGTCAAATTTTTATTTGAGGAAGTTAATATAAATCGAATACAGGCCGAAGTAATGCCGTTAAATGAAGCATCTAAAAAGGTTCTCCAGAAAAATGGTTTTCTAAAAGAAGGACTTTTGAGACAAGCTAAAGTGTGGTCTGGTAAAGGTGTTGTAGATTTAGAAATATACGGTTTGCTTAAAGAAGAATACATCATAGATAAATAATTGGGTGAGGTTCATAAAGCTTGTGTTTAAGTCTTAAATTTCGGCTAGATCCCCAAAGATTGTTACTATTAAAACTAAAAGATATATTTTATCAATATGATTTTTTGTTTTGTTATTTCTAGAATTGAACTATTATTACAGCCTTCGTTTGTTTAACTGTTTTTTGCATATTTACAAAAAAGCAGATTGCATCATATTTATTAACTTACTCATATTGTTCAGTAATTAAATTTCTACTTTATGAGATTCTCTATTTTGTATCAATTTCTAGTTAACTAATAATTAATATCCAAATTTTTCATTACAAAAATCACTATATCGTTTATAATACATACTTGAATGAAAAACTACGATTCGGTTGGTAGTCCGGATGCATCATAATTTTGATGTCAATAACCTTCCCCTCCTTGGGATGTCCATCATTCGAGTTTAATTTTAAGGAGGGACCTACTATGAAACTAACCATTTGTTATGATGGACAATTTTATATAGGGCTAATAGAAAACATTTCCGAAAACAAATACAAAGCATACCGGTATTTTTTTGGAAAAGAACCTAAAGATCAAGAAGTCTATGATTTTGTAAATACGAATTTGTTGGATTTTATCAAACATAATGATAAACATAGCGGAATACCTATCCAGCAGAAGAAAGTAAAAAAAATCAATCCTAAAAGACTTCAAAGGAAAGTAGCGAAAGAACTAAAAAAACCTAGTATTTCTACTAAGGCTGAAGAAGCGCTTAAAGCAGAATTGGAACTTAGAAAAAAAGAAAAATCTGTTACCTGCAAACGACTAAAAGATGAACATAAAGAATATATTAGGAATATCAAAGTTCAAAAGTCTAAAAATAAACATAAAGGTAGGTAATTCATTCTTTTTACTGACAACATTAGTTGTCAGTTTTTTTATTCGTTGATTACTGTATATTTTCTTTCAGATATTCATTCAATATAGTTATGAAATTTACAGTTTCACTTTGATATTTCTGTTTAAAGTAACTTTCTACTCCTTCTAGATCAACTCAACTGCTTCGTTAGCACAAGAAGCGATCGCTCTAATTGAACAATCGGCATCACGTTAATAAACAAGACGGAAACAACATTTTTCCAATTTACTTAAATTACCCTTATTTATCTTAAGTATTACTTGTAATTTGGAGCTTTGGCATATAAGTATATAATCTAAAGTTGTAGCTACAAGAGGAATCTGCTACATTTGCACTTATCGACTGTTTATTATATGGTCCATATATGTATGCTTTGAGAGAACAAGATGATATATTTTCTACTACGGTTTAAAACTTTAGTTTTTCAGGTGATGGATTTTTTGAAATGATCTTTAGAGATATTTCTGGTTATTGTGATAGTAATTTTGGCTAAAAGCCCCCTGTTTGTTAAGTAGTTAATTTCTATTCAAACAATGGAACGTTTGGTTCTATCCCATAACAATGAACAAGCATAGAGTTTAATTGCCCTCTGTGATGATAAACATGAGCTAGGATCTCTAATAACCATTCATATCGTGAGTATGTTACACCCCAATAAGAAGTAATTTTCTCATGAAGCTCGACTTCTGTATAATTCATATATTTATCTTCTAAAAATTGATAATTTTTTATCAATGCATCTTTCATCTCATTTAGATTCTTATATGAAACACTTAAATAAAACTTTTTCATCTTGTCTTGAGATGCCCCATCTGAAATAAGTGAATCAGCTACACAAATAATAGCAATATGTTCTAGCAGCTCTCCTATGGAATACTTGCTAGGTGTAGGTCTTTTTTTCAAGTCATGTTCTGCTAACTTTTCTATCATCTCAACTATTGTCGTTATAGCAAATTTAATTTGATGTAATGCGCTTTTACAATATATATTCATCTTATCCTCCTTAAGTTAATTAAATTAACAATAACACTATTTGGGTTAATCTGTAATATCAAATTTATCTTTAAAGATGCCTTTTTGACTTATTCTCCCTTCTCATTGCATTAAAGCCTTTCCCTAGTTTCACCTTATAGTACAAATCGATCATTTCCTCTAAGGCTTATAAACATATAATTCTTGCTGACACCATTTATGAGATATACTGAAAATTAATGAATACTAAATCAATCCGCGAAAAAGAGTGATTCTATTGACTAATGGGCATAAACCTATCAACTTGCAATACCGTAAAATGCGAATAATTTATTTGATAGCTATTGCTATCACCATTTCACTCGGCTTAGCTTCAAGAAATTGGAGTACCCTACTCCCATCATTTGTAGCGCAGAACGCAGGGGACATACTATGGGCTATGATGGTCTATTTCGGGTTTCGATTGCTGCTAGTGCGTAAAAGCGCCCTCACAGCTATCTTGCTCAGTTTTTTGTTTAGCTTCGGCATTGAATTTAGCCAGTTATATCAGGAAGATTGGATTAATCAGATTCGAGGGACTACGCTCGGGGCTTTGATACTTGGCAAAGGTTTTCTTGTAGAGGATTTGGTTCGATATTCAGCAGGAATCATAATTGCTACTATTTTGGATACGGCGACAATTAAGTTCACGCTTCGAAGTTACATGAAAAATCGCTAGAGAATTATATTAAGTCTCTAGCGATTTTATATTTAGGGTTATATTAATGAACCATATTTTAAATGAGCAATCTTTATTACAAACCAATATGAAGAATGGTCATCGTCTATTCATTAATCCAATTGATGAATTCTTTATCAAAAATATCTGGTTCTTCAAACATTGGGTTATGGCCGCTTTTTTCAAAAACGACCTTCTTCACATGTTCAAATGAATCGTCAATTACATCCCAAAGTGAAACAGGTGCGACTAAATAATCATACCTTCCTAACCCTACAAAAATAGGTTTATCTAAGTGAGCCATAGATTGAATTAGATTTCGTTCAGCAAAAGCTACACCCCAAAGATAATCAATAACATCCATATTTGTATAGACGCCATCCCACATATAAGCAGCATCGAATGTATAATCATAAAAACTATGCGCTCCCATACGAATACACATATGCACAAATCTTCTCTCTGGATCATTGTGAATGTCATTCTCTAACAAAGCAATATCTTGCTCAAATTGCTTTGTTCGTTCAGCACTAGCCGTCTCATTAAAAAATGAAAAACTTTGTTGCTGTCTCTCCTGACTGTTTGTTGGTGCTGAATTTAATAAAATGACCTTCTGAACATATTGAGGATATTTTTCGGCATACGCCAAGGCCATAAATGCATGTCCAGAATGTCCTAAAATGATAAAATCCTCAAGCTTTAATAATTGTCTTGTTGCTTCGATATCCTCGATAATTTTATCCAAAGTATAATCTTCTTTCTTTAAAGCACGTGGTGGCTTCACAAAACCTCTATGATCTAAGAAGATAAATTGAAAATGTTTATATAAATTTTCAGAGAACAAGTGTGGATAATATACACTGCTACCCACTACCAATATCGGCTTACCTTGTCCCTTCACATAATATTTTAATTCAAATCCTTCATTTAAAATGCTTTGATAACTATTCATTATAATGTCCTCTTTTCTTTTTATATCGAAGAGCTATCATTTAATGCTCTTCTTTTTATCACTCCCTTTCTATTTTATGTTCACGTGTTTTCTCCATAGAACGCTCCAGCATCCTACCTCACCTCTCATTATTATTTTGTATGTTATTTAAAAAGCCTTTTATTGAACAATAATATATTATATTTCCCCTATCAAAATGCCTGATAATATAGAAAAGTAAAATTTTTAAAACATGAACCAAGTATACAATATGAATTTAACAGTTTAAAATTATTAAATATTAGAAAAATATAGAAAGTTAGAGGGTACAAGAAAATGGATAAACAACTACAACACATCATAACCTTGCGGGAGAATGGTCGATTGGAGGAAGCAAATCAATTAATGGTAGAACTAGTTAAAGAAGAGCCTGAAAATGGATATTATCAATTTCAATGTGCATGGACATATGATTCATTAGGAAAAGAAAATGATGCTATCCCCCACTATGAAAAAGCGATAAAACTAGGGCTCAAACCAGAAATTTTACTAGATGCTTATGTAGGGTTAGGAAGTACTTATCGTACATTAGGGCAATATGAACAGGCAAAACGTATTTTTGAACAAGCTTTAAGTGAGTTTCCAGAAGCCGAACATGTAAAGGTATTCTATGCTATGGCTCTCTATAATCTCAATGAACATTCAAAGGCAATGGAAATTTTATTAAATACTGTAGCCGACACTACTAATAATGAAGGTATAAAAGACTATCGTAAAGCTATAAAGTTTTACAGTGATAAACTTGATCAAACGTGGGAATAGCTAAATAAACGCAGAAAAGATCAGGTTCCTATTTGGTAACCTGATCTTTTCATATTACTTCACAATATTTGTTTTTTTATCGGTAGAAATAATTGCAACAAATAATATTGAAATTATACCGCTAAAGAAAAATAAATAACTTAAAGGAATTAAAAAGAAATTTCTTTCTATGAGGCTACCATCTGGCAGCATTTCATCCCCGATAAATCCCTTCGTAAATAAACATAAAACTCCTATTAAAATCGGTAAAGTTGCAAGTATATATTTTTTCATCGTTCTTCTCCTATTATTCATTATCCTCATTTTTTCTATATTCCAAAATGTCACCTTGTTAACAGTCTAAAACTTCGCATAATTTTTTCTAATGTAGAAAATTTAGCGGCATTTGCCTTTCATTTTTCAAGATAGAAACATTCGCCATTGTATTTCCTAGTTCGTTTACACACCCCAAATGTTATCCTGCTTTATCTCACTTGCTTTTCTTACTAAGTCTAGTAAAACATCCTTGCCTATTTGTGGCCTACATAAATAAAGAACAATAAACCAAATAAAGCACAAAATACAATTATCAATTTTACCCATCTTGATACTTCTCTTTGATTCATAACTTGCTAATGACATATTATCTTGTTATTCATTCTAAGTCAATAATTATTTATCGTAAAACAATAAATAATTATTGTAACTACACATCCTTCCCCTTTTTAGCCAAAATGCTTGTTAAATTAGTGAAATATGATAAAATAAGAACACACATTCGCACTCCCTTGATTTTCTTCACGGGAATATTTTGTTATAAAAATAAATTGGGTGCGAGAATACATCTTAATAATATAAATACAAATGTCGGATAATCTGTTGTTTTAACAATAATATAACGGCTGCTCGGACAAGCAACCGTTATTCTTTATATTTATAGTGCTTTGGATGCCTGATGAATTAGAGCAGCTACCATTTTATCCATTTGTGCAAAACGATCATCTTTTGTTTGACCGTTGACGTATCGATAATAGATTTGCTGACAAATTACAGCTAATTTAAAGTAGGCAAATGTAATATAATAATCGATGGTCGAAACATCACGTCCGCTTTTCTCTGCATAGCGATTTATGAATTCCTGACGTGTGTAAAACCCTGGTAAAGTCGTTATTGGTGGTTCTCCAAATGCGTATAGTAACATTTTTGGATCATCTGCATGCATCCAATAGCTCATAGCTACCCCTAAATCTGCTAATGGGTCCCCTACAGTTGTCATCTCTAAATCAAAAAGACCAATCATTTCAGAGTAATCGCCGGAAAACATAGCGTTATTAAGCTTGTAATCATAATGAATAATAGTAGCTTCACCATTAGAAGGTACATGGTCTTCTAACCAATTAGTCAACGCTGCTACTTCAGCATGTTCTGCCGTTTTCGCTTTGTCATAGCGCTCAATCCACCCATGTACTTGCCGTTCCATAAATCCTTCTGGCTTCACCATATCTTTTAATTGCGTTTCCTTATAGGGTATTGCATGAAGAGCTACAAGTGAATCAACCATCTTTTCCGAAACGAGACGTCCTAATTCCTCCGTATTATCAGTGCCAGATGGGAAATGAGTATCTAGTACGATACCCTTTTTGCGTTCCATTAGAAAGAAATCACTGCCGATTATATCTCGATCATCAACGTACACATACGGTTTAGGTACTGCAGATAAAAATGGATGTAATGCCGATATAATCGTAAACTCACGTTTCATATCATGCGCTTTTTTGGCAACTGGACCATGTGGTGGCCGTCGAAGAACCACTTCAAATTCGCCTACTTTTAGGCAATAAGTCAAATTTGAATGTCCAGCACTAAACTGTGAAATTTCTAGTTTCCCCTTTGGTAATTCCGAAAATTGACTCTTTAAAAATGAGTGTAATTTCACTTCATCTATACGTTCACTTGCCCTTACTTGAATCGTATCCATTGTACCCCTCCTATCAATTATGCCTCGGCATAATTGCGTCCAGAATTGGCTTTGTCCTTGCACAAAGAACTCCTTACCGATTCTGTGACATCCGCCGGAGGCTTTAACTTATTTCAGCGGTGTTTGGACACCCGATGAAAAGCAACTTAAATTTGCATTCATCTCACCACTATTGAGGTGGGAGACTTCTGTACCTGTCGCTTCACTTTCGCTACAGAAAATAATTGCTGAAAGAAGTTAAATGATTGAGCTCATACCGCCATCCACAACTAAAACATCCCCCGTAATATAATCTGAGGCCGCTGCGGCTAAAAATAATGCAACACCTTTTAGGTCATTTTCAGTTCCTAATCGTTTTAACGGTGTCACGCCCATTAAATAATCTTGTCCGCGCTCAATTAAAACCTTTGACATTTTTGTTGGGAAAAATCCTGGAGCAATCGCATTTACATTAACGCCATATGGTCCCCATTTTACGGCTAAATCTTTCGTTAGCGTAATGACCGCGCCTTTACTTGCGTTATAACCAATTGTATCCATGAATTCAGGTAATGTACCACCAAGCCCTGCAACCGAAGCGATATTGATGATTTTTCCACTCTTTTGTTCTAGCATTATTTTGCCAACAGCTTGGCTCATTAAAAATGTACCATTGACGTTAACATCGAAGACTTTTTGCCAAGCTTCATATGGCATTTCAACAGCAGGAGTACCCCAAGACGCCCCACTGTTATTGACTAAAATATCAATTTGGCCGAATGTTTCAAGCGTTTTTGACACTACATTCGCTATATCTTCTGGCTTTGTTACATCACAGGCAAGCGCTAATGTTTGTACACCTAAATCAGCTAATTCTGCCGCTACCTCTTCGCATGCCTCAACCTTTCTTGAGCAAAGTACAACGTTAGCACCTGCTTCTGCAAAGCCTTGCGCGATTTGAGCTCCAAGACCACGACCTCCGCCTGTTACGATGGCTGTTTTCCCTTTTAAGCTAAATAAATCTAGTACCGTCATTTAACCAGCTCCTCTTGTTTTTTGGCATGCTTCTTAAGCTCCAGCTTAGCAACTGTGTTACGATGCACTTCATCCGGTCCATCTGCTAATCGTAATGTACGGGAGTTTGCCCATTGTGCAGCAAGCGTCGTATCAGGTCCTACTCCAGCAGCACCGAATGCTTGAATCGCTCGGTCAATCACTCTTAATGCCATATTTGGCGCCACTACTTTAATCATGGCAATTTCTGCTTTCGCCTCTTTATTCCCTACTGTGTCCATCATATACGCCGCTTTTAACGTTAAGAGCCTTGCCTGCTCAATATCAATACGGGACTCCGCAATACGCTCGCGCATCACACCTTGGTCTGCGAGTGCTCGATGGAAAGCGTGTCGCTCACTTACACGCACACACATTTCCTCTAATGCACGTTCAGCGGCTCCAATAAGACGCATACAGTGGTGGATACGACCTGGCCCTAAACGACCTTGTGCAATCGCAAAGCCTTTTCCTTCTCCCCACAATATATTTTCAACAGGCACTCGAACGTTCGTAAACGTCACCTCACCGTGTCCTTCTGGTGCGTGATCATAGCCAAATGCAGTAAGCATACGCTCAATTTTCACTCCAGGAGTATCCATCGGCACTAAGATCATCGACTGTTGCTCATGGATAGGTGCTGTAGTATCTTTATGTTTCCCCATAAAAATGGCGATTTTACAGCGTGGATCCCCAGCTCCTGTTGTCCACCACTTATGTCCATTTAAAATATAATAATCGCCATCACGTTCAATGCTTGCCTCGATATTTGTTGCATCACTAGAGGCAACTGCTGGCTCAGTCATTGCAAAGCAGGAACGTATTTCCCCACGTAATAACGGCTCTAGCCATTGTTTTTTCTGCTGTTCTGAGCCGTAACGCACAAGTACCTCCATATTTCCCGTATCTGGTGCATTACAATTAAAAACTTCTGGTGCAAGTAAAGAGCGTCCCATTATTTCACATAAAGGTGCATATTCTAAATTCGTCAAACCTGCTCCATATTCGCTATCTGGTAAAAATAAATTCCATAAGCCCGCTTCTTTTGCTTTTTGCTTTAATTCCTCCATAATTGGCGGAATCGCTCCCCAACGATCCTCCATTGCCTCTACCTGTGCAGCAAACACTGCCTCGTTCGGATAAATGTATTGCTCCATAAAATTTGTCAGCTTCTCTTGCAGTTCTACTACTTTTTCGCTATAAGAAAAGTTCATAAAAAAGCCCCCTTTGTTTGAACACCAAAATGACAAATGAATGAATATTCATTTTTATTCTTACATTAAATGTTACCGCTATATTTCTTGTAAATCAATGTCTATTAATCAAAAATTTGAATTATAGAGAAAATTCATACTTAATATAAGATTTTAAGCAAATAAGTCATCACATTACGATAATATAACTCAAACCAAAAATTATTTTGACATAATATGTATATTAAAATCAAAATAGCTTCTTTTGATTAAAAATTTTATGATTTGGTATTTTCATAGTCGCTTTTTTTACTTTAGCTCATCATCATAGCATGGGGTTGATTTCCGTTCCACGATGTTGGTCACGAAGGCGTTATCACAGGACGTGATGGTTTTAGCCTTCGTTCCTCTATTGCTGATCCCCAAGGAGTCGCCAGTCTCCACTACAATCAACATATTCACATGACATGCATTTCAAAATGACATCTCAAACTTCTGATGAAGGACTAAAACTTATAAGAAATTCCCTTGTATGGCTCATTACCATAGCGTGGGGTTGATTTTCCTAGGTCGTCCAGTGAGCCTCTTCTTTTTAAAATTGGTAAGCGAAAAGTAAGATAAAAAGAGTAACTTCCCATTCAAAGAAATTACTCTTTCCAATTATATTAGTCTCTAACATTTTAATGCGTTTTGCCTACTGTCATAATATCAGTAAGCAATTGACGAATAGCTAAAGGTAGATGACGGTTTTTTAAATACACAACATACACATTTCGTCGCAAATTAGGACAATCTATTTCTTTTTGTACAATCGTTTTAGCTGTAGGACCTTTTAAATAATTTTCAGGTAGAATGGTAATCCCTAAATTTTCACGTACAAGAGACACAGCCGTTTCAAAACGTTCAATTTCAAATTGTATATTAATGTTTTTGTCAGCCCTTGCGAATGCATCTAAAATATCTTGTCTCGTTTGAAAGCCCTCTGTACTTATAATAAATGGCTCCTTACTTAAATCAGCGATCGTCAACCTTTCCTTTTCTGCTAAAGGGTGATTTAATGGTAAAACGGCTACAAGTCTCTCTTCATATAAGTATTTAACTTCGAGATCCTCATCTTCCATGATTTGATTTGTAATAATTAAATGTGTTTTATAGTTTTTAAGCGATTTTTCCACACGTTTACTTCCTAAAATATCTACTAGATGAATCATCATTTGGGGATAATCTTTTTTATACTCTGTAATGACTTTTGGGAGCCAATGCTTAATCGACTCCATAATGCCGATCGTTATTTCGCCCGTGCCTCGTACGATGACCTCATCCATTTCTATTTTTAAAACTTCCATGTTTTTCAATATAACTTTTGCTCGTTCATATAAAAGCTCGCCCGCTTCTGTTAATTGAAGGTTTCTAGTATTCCTTTCAAGTAAAGGTGAACCAATTTCTTGCTCTAATTTTTTGATTGCATTACTTAGAGAAGGCTGAGAAATATGCAGTTTTTCAGCAGCCTTCGAGAAATTCATTTGCCCCGCAACTGCTATAAAATATTGCAATTGTTTAATATCCACAACAACACCCCTTCCCATTTATAGTTTAAAGCTATAGATTAATAATAATTATATATTAGATATTATAATTATGCGAATATATAATTTATTCATAACAATATTTTCACTACAATAATATTGGAAACGGAGTTGATACTGATATGTATACAGTGACAGATCAAAAACAATGGAAAGGTCGTATAGATTCAACTACTAATACGAGTAGTTTTCGTTTACATCAAAAAGTAAAAAGAATTCCTATTAATGATGTCAGTGCCTCAGATAATCACCATGCCGGGATTGTTGGCTTTATTTGTGATGAAGGTGTACGTCGTAATCAAGGACGTATAGGCGCAGCAAGTGCACCTAATGCTCTGCGAGAGGCATTATCTAGCCTACCTTGGACATTTGATGATGAACAGCAAATTATTGATGTTGGTAACGTTATTTGTCTAAATCATGCATTAGAAGATGCACAGCGTGAGCTCGGTGAAATTGTCAAAACATTGCTAAATAAAAAATTACAATGTGTCGTGCTTGGCGGAGGACACGAAACACTATACGGACATTACTTAGGCGTTCGCTCAGCGTTACCTAAAGATGCAGAAATTGGGATCGTCAATATCGACGCTCATTTCGATTTACGACCATATGATGAACAACCATCGTCTGGCACTATGTTCCGTCAGATTTTAGAGCAGGATCCACATGCCGATTACTTTGTTCTAGGCATACAACGTTACGGTAATACAAAAGAGCTATTTGATAAAGCAGATGAGTTGAATGTAAATTATGTGTTAGAAGATAACCTGACGTCAGAAAATATGGCGCAAATCTTACATGATCTTCAGCAATTTATGGATAATCATGATTATATCCTTTTAACGTTATGTATGGATGTGCTAAACGCTGCATTTGCACCAGGAGTCAGTGCTCCATCACCGTTTGGACTAGATCCAAAAACTGTTCGCACAATACTTCAAACAGTAACTTCGCATCCAAATACACATTCTTTTGATATTTGTGAGGTAAATCCTT
This sequence comes from Lysinibacillus sp. G1-3, assembly GCF_056322905.1. Classification (NCBI taxonomy): domain Bacteria; kingdom Bacillati; phylum Bacillota; class Bacilli; order Caryophanales; family Bacillaceae; genus Lysinibacillus; species Lysinibacillus sp. G1-3. The sequence goes on along the minus strand of NZ_JBWHYQ010000012.1, from coordinate 114,328 downwards.
CACTGGATGAGAACGGACACACAGTTAAATTAGGTGCTTATTTTGTTTATGAAGCACTAAATCACTTACTTAGGAGACATGGTTCATGATCGAATTTAATCAAATTACAACAGTATTTCTAGCGGTTGCCCTATTCGCATTGGGCAGCTGGCTTATTAATAAAATCGGTTTTTTAAAAAGGTTTTGTATACCAGCGCCTGTTGTTGGTGGCTTACTATTCGCCGCATTAGCAACAATTCTAAAGACAACAGACGTCATAGAAATTTCGCTTGATACGTCGTTACAAAGTTTATTTATGATTACTTTCTTCACAACAATTGGTTTAGGGGCTAGCTTTAAACTTGTGAAGCTTGGTGGAAAATTATTAGTTATTTATTGGTTAGCTTGTGGTTTCTTAGCTTTAATGCAAAATGTTATTGGTGTGTCACTTGCTTCACTAATGGGGATTCATCCATTAATCGGTATGATGGCTGGCGCTGTTTCTATGGAAGGCGGTCATGGTGCCGCTGCAGCATTCGGACAAACATTAGAAGAGTTAGGTATTTCTTCAGCCATGACAATCGGTGCGGCGGCAGCTACATGTGGTTTAGTTGCTGGTGGCTTAATCGGTGGTCCTATTGTAAAGTACTTAGTTGGTAAATACAATTTAACGCCAGATGAACAAGAAACTGAAGAAGTTGATTTTGAAAATAAAAATGAACAAATTACATCTGATTCATTCTTTACACAAGTATTATTCATCACGTTCTGTATGGCAATAGGTACATATGTTGGAACATTATTCTCAGAAGCTACTGGCTTCGTACTCCCTGGCTATGTTGGTGCAATGTTTGTAGCTGTCTTAGTGCGCAATATTATGGATAAAATTAACCCTGAAGCGATTAACATGAAAAGCATTTCTTTAATCGGCGATGTAACATTAGGGATCTTTCTTTCTATGGCCCTAATGAGTATTAAATTATGGGAAATTGCTGATTTAGCACTTCCATTATTCATTATTGTTTTCGCGCAAGTATTCTTCATTGTCGTATTTAGTATCTTTGTATTATTTAAGATTCTTGGTAAAAACTACGATGCTGCAGTTATGGTTGCAGGTTTCGCCGGACACGGCTTAGGGGCAACGCCAAATGCGATGGCTAATATGTCAGCAGTTGTCCAACGCTTCGGTCCATCGAAAAAAGCATTTCTTGTCGTACCAATTGTAGGAGCGTTTTTAATCGACGTATTCGGTATTCCAATTATTATTACGACTATTAATCTATTTAAATAATCAATAAGGCCGTGCAATTGTCATAGTTAGACAGTTACACGGCCTTATTTTATTGCCTATAGTTTATTGTAATATTTCACTAACAGTTACAAATTCATAGCCTTGCTTTTGCAAGTAAAGAATTACATTTTCCAAACCATTTGCTGTCGTTTGATGAATATCATGCATTAAAACAATGCTGCCATCTTTCACTGATGCTTTCACAGACGCTAATATTTTATCAGCATTGCGATGCTTCCAATCTAATGTATCGATTGACCATAGAATAGAAGGCATTGTAATGACAGAACGAACTTTATCATTCACTGCACCATATGGTGGACGGAAAACCGTTGGATATTGACCGATGGATGCATAAATAGCATTGCTAGTTCGATCAACCTCTTGTTTAACATTTGCTGGCGATAAGCCTGTTAACTTTGGATGGTTCCATGTATGATTACCTATTTCATGACCTGCCTCATAAACTTTCTTTACGATTGCTGAGTTTTTAGAGACGTTTGGCCCAACCATAAAAAATGTTGCTTTTGCATTATATTTATTTAAAGTCGCTAAAATTTGTGGGGTAACTTTTGCATCTGGCCCATCATCAAATGTTAAAGCCACACGTTTCTTTTCCCCTTTCGCTACTGGTACACCTTTGTTATATATTTTATTACCAGGTATTTGGATATTTGCCAGCTCTGAAGCTTTCACATAGCCCTTTTGTTCACCTGCTTCTACATAAGCCCAGCCAACTAGCGTTGTGTACTGTTGAACGACTGTTTTATTAGCAATCGTACCAAGAATCTCGCCATTTGGGCTAGCAGTTAAACGAAGCACAGCGCCATTAGCAGCATTTACTCGTTTTGTTGTCGCAACAGGTTTCTTTAAAGAGTTTGTTGCAACATAGCCTGTTTGATGACCATATTGAACAAATGACCAACCTCCAGGTGCTGATCCATATACAAAGATAATACTGTTTTCATTTAGCAGTCCCGTTTTTTGTGCATTGGGACTAGGATATGTAAATAAAGATGTTCCGCCTTTTTGCGTCACTAAATAAATTTCAGGTGTAGTGCTTACTAATGCTGCCGTTTCAACATATCCCTCTAGCTGTTGCACTTTAATTTGAGTCCATTTCTTACTTACAGGTGTAGCTGTTACATAACTACCTTTCGTTATTTGACCAATTTCGGTACTTTCTAAGGAAGGTTCTTCATAAATTGCTGTGTCTTTAGCTACTGATTGAATAACAGATGTACCCCCAGCATTTGCAGCTTCATTATCTACAAACACAATACTAATTAAAAATGTCAAAATAATTGCAAAGGGTAAAAGTTTTTTCATTGTTCTACACCGCCCTTTTCATCACAGATGTCTTTTCTCATGTGCTTTTTCTATTAAAGTATAGAATTCGACTCTAATTATAGATTAATAGATTGTACCAGGAAATAGTAGGAATTAACTAGTTATTGTGAATAAAAATGGAACACAGTATAACGTAGGATTGATTTCCGTTTCGGGCTGGGCGCTTTCCTAGAGTTGCCCAACCTCCACTCCAATCAAGTAATAAAATACGGCATATTGTTGAATTGTTTGCTTATTTTTTTCTAAAAAACTTTCAATGATCACATAACACCTCCCCTCTTAAATCAAAAACTGATCGATTATCCCTAGCTATCCCATATATTTCGAAAAAAGGCTCCCAAGACGCCTTTTTTCAAGTGTTTATGTGTGCTCCCTATTAAGAAGACGGTTGAAACGATTAAAAAGTTGTTATTTCTTCATATTTTTCCCTACAGCGAATCGTACGCTGTCAGAGCATCTTCAATATGGAATGGTGGTGTCCAGGCCTGCCCATCCGCATTCGTCGTCACGAATATATATCGTTTATCATCTTTTTCGATTATTGACGCTAAGCAAAGACCCGCTTCAGGTGTATAGCCCGTTTTCCCTCCCAATATTGCACCTTCTCCGCCTGGTATTTTGGTCAAAAGTGAGCTTGTTATCGTTAATGCATTAGGCACATGAGTACTATAGCTTTTTGAAGTCAAAATTTGATAAAAGATAGGATTTTCGATAGCATAACGAAACAGCTTGCTAATATCTCGTACACTGGAGACATGAGCAGGATCATGTAATCCGCTGGTATTCACAAAATGAGTATCATTCAACCCTAATTCATGTGCTTTATTATTCATTAATGTCACAAATGATTCTTCACTTCCTGCAATCGCATCCGCAAGTGTTCCTGTAGCATCTGCCCCAGAAGCAAGCAATGTACCATATAATAAATCCTCTATCGTCACAAAATCTCCTGCCTTAAAGCCAGCCATGGAAGCATTTTGAGCAGTAAATTTAGAAATCGTTTGTGGTTCAACGATTGTTTGCTTCTGCAGATCAGTAGTCATTTCAATGGCAACAATCGCTGTCATAATTTTCGTTAATGATGCAGGATAAATAATGGCATCTGCATTTTTTTCGAACAATATATCTCCTTTTGCATTCAGCAACAACGCATTTTTACTATGCAACGAAGGTAGCTCTATTTCGGTTTGTTCCGTTGAGTTATTTGTAAAATAAAAAAAGAATACAACCGCACATGTAAAACAAAATACGACAAATTTCTTCATAAAAAAACGCCCCCCACTCATTATAATAGGAGGCATTTATGAATATTCCTGTAGGAAATTTATGAAGAAATTTTTAAGATTTTTTAATTAATTTCGCCTTGGTGTAATTGCGTCAGGAGACTTTATCTTCATTCTTCTCCACCTTCAAAGGTAGGAGTCTTCTGTACCTGTCGCTACACTTTCGAGAAAAAACATTATAAATGAAGATAAACATCATCAAAATCTGAACATATTCTAGTGATCGTATTATCCGTTAATTTAAAAAATACATCTTGAGACACTTCTAGCTTCAGTGCGTCTTCCTTTTTTAAATCTGCATAAATTCCTCGTAAAATACGACCTGTTAGACCATGGGAAATAGCAATCACATTTGGTACATGTTGAATGTCTATTAACCAAGTACTTAGTCTGCTCACTACCGAGTCATAAGCTTCTCCATTAGGCGCATTAAAATACCAGTTATACACATCTGTATTTTGAAAAAGGTTTGGCCAAGAACTTTCAATTTCTTTCGTTGTTAACCCAGCCCATTGTCCCACAGCAACCTCTGTTAATCGTTCATCTTTTTCAACTTTTTTCACATCATATCCTATTGTTTCACAAATGATTTCAGTACTTTGCATCGCTCTTCCTAATGGACTCGACACAATTTTCCATTCATCAGGATTTCCAATTAAACTTTTCAGCATTTGTGCGTTCTGTTGTACTTGTTGTACACCCATTTCTGTTAATGAAGTATCGAGCTCTCCTTGGTATCGTCCTTGTGTATTAAATTCCGTTTCCCCATGACGGAGTAAGTAAATCGTTTGATTCATTATTGTTTCCCCCTATAAATTCTCCCGATCTGTCTCTTATTTTAAAATACTAATAAGATATAGACAATTCCAAAGAACAAACATAATGGACTGTAGATCCAAGTATCGTATTTAGCAAACTGTGAATGTTTTATTTTTTTGAAAAATCCAACGTAATTAAAATCACCAATCGCCCGAATAGTAAAAACGATAGCACAGATAATACTTCCGATTTTTGAAAGGTTATTTGCTTTGAAGCCCAGTAAATAATCACCTTGCACAACGATAATGATACTAGCAAATAGAATAAGAATGGCTACGAATAATGTGCCCCATTTTCTCGGCGTAAATGCAGGTTTATACTCTCCCTTTCTCACTGGGATTACAGCAGCAGAACCCCATCGCCCTCCAAAAGCCCAATACACATGCAACAAACTGATAAACCACAGAAACCCCACAGCTATTAACGGTAAAATTGATTGCATATAGTTGCCTCCAATGTCGTTACCCCATAACATACGTCACCGTATGTTATACGGTTAAATTTGTCCCTTCAAGTTCTATAACTATATTAGGGACATTTAAAATCGTGTATTCAATTATTCCCGGCATAATTGCGGCCGGATTCGGTCATGAAATTTTGTGCAAAAGCGTAGTGCTAACGTAGCGACAGCAAAAACAGATATTTTGTCAATCGCTGAAAGAAGTTAAAAGTTCAACCATTTTATCAATATCAAAATTAGGATTTTCTTCAAACCTTGTCATCCATCCTACATACGTTAAATAGGCAAGTCTGGCTCTATCAATCGATTCAGCATTGTCTACACCCTTTTTTTGATACAATTTCGCAACGCACGAAATTCTTTGTTCTTCAATATTCACTAAGCGTTCTGCAACAACAGCATCATATTTTGCCCAAGTATAAATGCCAATCTCCATCTTTTTATCTCGATTAAAACTAATTTGTAATAGCTGCTCTAATGAGGCATCCGGTTGCTCCATACTTTGAACAATGAGCTTTGTTGCATGTACTTCCCAATAGTCAAACATAGAATCTAACAGCTCTTGATGGTCACGAAAATAGTGATAAAAGCTCCCTTTACTTATTTTTAACAATCGAGCAAGTGCTTCGACGCGAACTTTATGTATTCCTTCATCAGCTAATTGTTGTAACCCTGCTTTTATCCAATCTTCCCTCGTTAATTGCATGTTATCTCTCCAATAAGATACGGTTGCGTATGTTTTTAGCTAGATTACTACTACTTTCATTTTTTGTCAATTATCATTCTGTTTATGTACTTTAATGTTATTGTTGATCGTAATATTTATGTTCATTACCCTTGGTAAAATACAAGCGCATATTAATATAAAAGCTAAAAGTTTTTTCATCTTTCTCTCCTTTTTTCATTTTATTGATCATATTTTTTTGTAAATAGCTGAGGCTAAATTTTAATTTATTCCTGGCCTCAACGATAACTTATGAATCATGCCTCGGCAAATTGCGTCCGGAATCGGCTTTATGCTTGCAAAGAACTCTTTCCGATTCTCCGTGACATTCGCCGGAGACTTGGGCCAACAGATGTTTTTTGTGCGAAAGCGAAGCGGCAGCAACAACAGGTTTTGTCTGTGCGAAAGCGTAGTGCTAACGAAGCGGCAGCAACAACAGGTTTTGTCTGTGCGAAAGCGTAGTGCTAACGAAGCGTCAGCAACAACACGACGTTGGTCACTCAGTAGATGCCACTTAGCCTGAGTTCCTTTATTTCAGCGAGTGTTTGGACACCCGCTGAAATAAGTTAAAATGTATTAGCAAATAGATTTTCTGCTTTACCTAGTAAAATATCTTGCTCTGTAAATTCCATTAATTCTTCTCTTGTAACGTCTTTCTGTTGAATTAAGCGGTTTGACTGAATAGTCACGAGCTTTTCAAATAAGTTTCGTATGTAACGACCGTTCGAAAAGTTAGGAATGGATTCGACGGGAATTTGATGTAATTGCTCCTTCATATGGTGTGCAAATACGTCCCGATACTGGTAATCATTATTTTTACATAGCATGGCAAAAATATCATAAAGCTCATTTGTGCTAAAGTTATCAAACTGTACAAAGTGATTAAAGCGCGACTTAAATCCTGGATTAGCGAGCAAAAATCCCTCCATGAGCTCTGTATAACCAGCAACGATCACAACTAAATCATCACGTAAATCCTCCATTGCCTTTAATAGGCTATCAATTGCTTCTTTACCAAATGCGTCCTGTTTATCATGAATTAGTGAATAAGCTTCATCTATAAAGAGCACGCCGCCCTTAGCTTTATTCACAACTTCCTGGACCTTCAAAGCTGTCTGACCAACATACCCTGCTACTAAGCCGGCACGATCCGTTTCCACAAAATGACCGCTAGAGAGTACACCAAGATGCTTATATATTTGGCCTATAATGCGCGCCACTGTTGTTTTTCCTGTACCAGGATTTCCGGAGAACACAAGATGATAGGTGATTGGAAAGCTTGTTAAACCATGGTCGACACGCAAGCTTTGAATTTTTATGAAATTGATTAAATTATGTAACTCCTTCTTAGCATTAGGAAGTCCTACTAGCCCATCAAGCTGCTTCTGTAATTTTTCAATCTCTCGTTCTATTTCTGGCGTTATTCGTAAACGTTCATCGTTAATGAATTCACCACTATAAATAATTTTCCCTTCGTTATTAAAATAATCTCCTCGGCCGTGCTTTGCTCCATTTACAAGTTCCCCAATATAAGAAGCCTGTCCATTAGCATAATAAAGAGTACCCTGTCCTGTCATAGCATCCTCTTTAAATTGTCCCTCCGATTCAAGTACACCTTGTCTGGAATAGTTCTTACCTTTCCCATGCTTCATATCCTCAAAGAAATAGCCATCGTACAGAAGGGATGTTACACCCTTTGCAAGCTCCTCAGCACTTGGCGATTCTGGTGCATAATACAGCTTTCCTGCCCCTTGCATATGATTCCATATGAAATCACCTTCATATTGTAAAAAACCACTTGGATAGTATTGCTTTCCCTTGCCTTTCTTCATGCCATGAACAAAATCACCCTCATATTGTGGTTGATTTAAATGCGGGTACAGTTCACGAAGCTCTTTAAATGGGGCAATACCATCTTCCTCATAATATAAAACCCCATAACCTTCCATCAAATCATTACGAAATTGCCCCTCGTAATATATGTGACCGCTCTTATATAAAATACCATTACCTTGTTTTTTATTTTGAATAAATTCGCCCTGGTATATTATTTGGCCTTTTAAATACATGATGCCGTTACCTTGCTTCATATGGTTGATAAATTCTCCCTCGAATAAAAGCTCACCTTCTTGGTCAAATAGCGTACCCTTTCCATCATAAATGTCATGACCAAAGTCATTTTTCTTCACACCGCCACGATACATTAATGTACCATCTGGATACAATATCTCTTTTTCTTCATGATTATGCGTCATTTGGTTGCCATCCTTTATCCATTCAGTATATGCTCAATTATAGCGTGGGAAAGAATACATATATACAAATTTTCAGAATTTAAGGAGTTTAACATGAAAAAACGATACAAAATATTAATCGGCATCCTATTACCTCTTCTCATCTTATATGCTTCAACCATATTTTTAACGCGCGATTCAACATTTGATAAGGAAGTAATTGAACGATTTGATATTGAACAAATTAATGAAATTGAATTGATCCGTTCCTCTGATAACAAAACAATCACTATTACAGATGTAGCTACAATCAATCAAATAATGCAGCAATTTGAAGATCAGTCACTTCGAAAAGTCTATTTTTCCAATTCAGATTATGACGAGGCTTATTGGCTAACATTACGTAATAGTGATAACCTAGAAATAGGCATACGATTAGATAACTCAAAGCATTTATTCGTTTATTTGTATGAGGAAAACTATATGAAAGATTACAAGCTTTTAGATCAATTTAATATGACCCTTTTTGAGGATCTTTTTTAGATATTTTCATTCTTAAACGGTAAAAATCCGCTTCGATTAGATTCTACGCGGATTTTTATCGTTTATTTGTGGATTGCTTTTGTTTATTATATATAGCGGTAGTTTTCCTGCATCGATTGAATCGTTTCAATGATCTCTTCTCTAAGCTCAATTGGCTCTAGCACTTCAATGTTTGCCCCTTGGCTCAGCAGCCACATTTTAATACCATGTCCAAAAACTTCTGCTTCAAATAAATAATGCTCATCTTTTTTAGATACTATGTTTGCTGTTGGTAAGCGATCTAAAACCGCTTGCGGGGATGTTCCTTTAAAGATAAATTTCATACGTAACAGCTCGCCAGCATGCATAAACTGAATACGCTTACGGAACTCTCCTTCTTGAAAACGTTCGGTATAGGGTATTTGAAATTTTTGTTCGAGTTCTTGTAAATGTTGTATACGGTCGACTCTATAGACAATGGGCAAATCCTTTTCGACCTTATTATCGTAAGCAATTAAATAAAAGTAGTATTCTGAGAAAATAACGGCGAGTGGTTTTAAAATCTTTTCTGTCGGAATTGCTTCACCTTCACGTAAATAATCAATTTTAATGATTTTCTTTTTTTGAATTGCCTCTGACAGAGCCCAAATTAAACACAATAGAGACTTTTTATGATGTAAATCTACATACAAATGCTTTTCATTTAAAATAATATTGCGAATAAACTCCTGCTTATCGGCTGCAACAATCGAAATAAGCTTATCTATAATATCGCTCATTTCTGATTTTAGCAGCGCTCTTGATTCGATCAGAATTTTTACAATCGCTAAAACTTGCTCCTTCGATAAATTACTTTCCCCTGTATTTGTCAGCCTGTACACATTTTCGGTCCGAACATATTCTAAATGACTATCCAATTTAGCTTTTTCCAAATACGCTCGAATTTCATTCAAATCCCGTTGTATTGTTTTTTCTCCAACATTATGTGTAAATGCTTCTTGTTTTTTGTTAATTCCTTGACCATCTATTAGTCTGTCAAACATCGAAATGACACGATAGCCTTTGTTTTGTTGTGAATCCACCGTATATCCCACTCTTTCTTCATAGTTACAACTCTATTATACAAAATTAGTTGGACACTATTAGTCCTTTTAACTATAATTTTTCTATAACTTTGGTATAATTGGTGTATTCTAATTAGAAACAATAACCATTATACAGACTAAACATACTATACTTTTGTTATAATTAACTTTATTTTTACCAACTAATTCCGTAGTGGCAAATAAAAAAGAGCTTCAACCTTGTTGATTGAAGCCCTTCACGATTATGTCTATGAAATTAATGTATAGAGCGAGGTGTTGATTTCCGTTCCGACTGGGCGCTTTGTTGCTGTCGCTTCGCTTTCGCACAGTTAAAACATTTGTTGTTGCTGTCGCTTCGCTTTCGCACAATTAAAACATTTGTTGTTGCTGTCGCTTCGCTTTCGCACAGTTAAAACATTTGTTGTTGCTGTCACTTCGCTTTCGCACAGAGCAAAGCTTCCTGGGGGCGTCCGATGAGCCGCTTCACTCGCTAAGCTCGCTCCAGGGTCTCATCTGTGACGCTATCCCCAAGGAGTCGCCCAGCCTCCACTCCAATCAACCATTTCTTTTATCATATATCTTCTGGCATGTTATTCATTCTAATTAATAATATTAAAACGAAACTAAATTTCAACAATGTTTTTCATGCGCGAAAGCGCAGTGCGACTTAGTGGCATCAACAACATATCTTTGCAAAAAGTGAATACATTAGTTAGGTCTCCAACCTCGTTGATTGAAGCCCTTACCCGTTATTCTTTTACTCTTACTGCTGTTCCGTATGCTAATACCTCTGATGTGCCATCCATCACAGATGATGTGGAAAATCTTACGCCAACAATGGCATTTGCCCCTAACCGTCTTGCCTCTTCCTCCATAGCTTGCGTAGCAACTTCTCGGGAGCGAACGAGCATTTCTGCATACTCCTTCATCTCTCCTCCAACAATATTACGAAGTCCCGCCATCATATCGCGTCCAATATTTCTTGATTGTACAGAGTTACCTTTTACTAAGCCAAGTGTTTCTACAATTTCTTTTCCAACCACAATATCTGTTGTTGATAATAACATACAAAAACTCCTCCTATTTTTTATATTTTTGAACGGCTTGAACAGCTTCAGCGATGGAAGTCGTAATTACTCCCGTACGCTTAATTAAACCAATAACAAATAAATTACGATAAACAAACTGATTTTCAATTCCATCGCGTACAAGTGCCTCTATTTTCATCATATTGTCCCGACCTTGTTGACGAACATCTGTAAAGACACCTACGATTGGTCGATCGAGCATCGCAAATGCACCTATTTCTGCTGCTACACCTGAATCAATCTCAACACCATCTAAAACAGCTACTAATACATCGCTATTTTGCAGCATTTCTAAATCTGCTTGTGCAATCGCCAAACTATCCGCATAGGCCGTTTTATCGTTTATCGCATCATTCTCCTGTGGTACATATAATTCGATACCGGGTACTGCCTCTCTAATTGCCGCAGCGAGCTGTTCGTTGACTAAACGATCTCCTAAAGAAAATAATCCATTTGCTAAGTATGCTTTCATGTTAAAACTCCTATTCCAATATTTTTTCAAACACTATTTTATGTTGATCTTTTTTATCCACAAAAGTTGAGACAATATCAAATCCGTGTTTAATATTTGTGATGAGCATTGCTTTTCGCTCATTTCTACCATATGTACGAATTTTTTTAAAGCCAAGTGAATGTAGATGTTCGTGCTGAAGCTTCATTAATTGACTGGCAATTCCTTGACCACGTTTCTTCTCATGCACACCACCTAACCAGCTATAAAAAACACCATCTGGATGTGTGTAGCCTATTTTAAAGCCTATGATTTCCTCATCTTCTATAGCTAATAAACAAATGAGGCATTCTTTATTTTCAAGTTTTTCTAGTGGTAAATTTGCTCCATCAAATACATGTGCATGAATCTTCTGTAATCGCTTCAGCCAATCATATGGAACACCTTCAATTGTAACGATATACACCTTTATCACCCCTATCTCAACTGTCATTAATTATAGCAGAAAAAGGTTTAACTTTAAGGTTGAACAATGCAGTACGGTTTAACCGGAGTTAAAGAAAATTCATAGCAATCTTCATAAAGTGCTATGTTTTATCCTTAGTTCCAGTCGTCGAACACGTTAACTGACTTGCTTTGGGTATTTGGTTTACTTACCAAAAACATATGCCCCGTTCCCGTAAATCAAGGATAATAATCATACATATTTGGTATAGTTTGAGATAATAAGACAGTTATCTCAAACTATGTACCTTTTGATTTGCTGTTTAAATACCTTTTTATAATAAATTTTACGAGGATAACGTTCTTCTTTCAGTACCTCATAAAGAACACATTGACCTTCCTTGTAGAATACGGTAGCATCTTCGCATTCATCATAAAGGTGCCTTGATAATTGTTTTACTGATTCAATAGCTTCTTTTCCACTGATTCTCCATCCGAATCTAATCATATCGCTCTGGTCCATTGCGTCTCGATAAGTGTCAAAAACAATACATGTACCTGGCTCATGTTTATTGGAAAACACTAGTACATGACCAGTATGTACAGGCTGGTTAAAATAACGTTCGTAAATATCCTCGATTGGTGCACGAATACCAATCGCATCCATAATCGTTTTAAAATTCGGGTGAGGTATGTATTCATCTTTCCATTCGTCGGGATAATGAACTAGTTCTGAAATCGATGTCATAATCCAAAATTCATAATGCAAATTCAATCTCTCCTTTTACAATTAATAAAACAAAATGAAACGGTGATTTATTATGAATGATAACGGTATAGCTTTTCCATGTTCTACATGTAATAAAATACCTGATAAACTAGAATTAATCAAAAATAATTTCGAAGTCGTAGGATTTGAGGTGGGCATTGAGTGGTCCGATTTTCAAGCCAGTAATTTACCTTCTCTTGATGAAAAAATATGGGCACGATCAAGTAATCCTCCTCTTAATGGAAGTAGAAGAATCGTAATGGTCTGTTTTCCCTTTCAGATGACAGTAGGTGAAAGCTTTTGGATGTTATTTATGCCTGCCCTCTCATACTTTAACGGATGGGAAGAGCATCCTAGTGAAATCAATTCCTCGGCATTTGTTCATTGCATCTTTGAGCAGATTTTGTCTAGAAATGAAGAATGTGCGTGGATTGAAATCAGAATTCTGAATGTTGTTCTCTTAAAAGAAGCTTGCGATATTTGGTCTGATTCAAACGGTTCAGGTCATTTGGATTCTTTTCAGATGTTTAGGGATATATATGTGTTACATTACAACGAATGGATATTGATAAGTGCAAGTACGGAAAGCGATTTAGGAACATGGGCTCTCATCAAAAAGAAAAATGAACGCCACCATCTTATTGCGTTGGGAGAATGGGGATTTCATTATGACATCATATACGGGGGAAATAAAATCATTTCTGAAGACGAGTTAAATAAGCTATTGAGTAGCTCTGTTCCCTTGTAGTAAAAATAAAGAGCTTGTTCTCTCCTGATAACTACCAGATTTCAAAAGAGAAATAAGCTCTTTACAAAAAGATGAAATGTCCATTCCAATATCACTTTTAAGAATGGACAATTTCTTTTTCAACTCTACTGAATAAAAACTCTAAATTAGATTTCCATTCAATCCAGCATTCTGATTCACGCCATAACTCAACAATTTCCCTAATACCATCAGCATCTGGAACTTCAGCTCTAATATCATTTAAATATCTTAATATAAACTTCAATGATTCCTCATCCACATTTATTGAGTGAATTTTTTCAAATTCGTCTTCTGCATCATATAATTTCCCTGTATCAAGATACATTACATAAAGCTCTGCAAGCGCCATCGCACTTATATCGAAAAGGAAATCAATTTCATCGAAACTTTTCCCCAAAAAACCCTCTCGTTTCATCGCATTGATAACCTCTGATAGCTCTATATGATTTGATTCTGCATTATTTTGGATATAGTTCTCTAAAAAATCAACTACATCCAAGCCTTCATCGCTTTCTAATGGCTTATATCCCCTTGCTCCCATATTAAAACTCCTTCATATTTAAAATATAACAATTCTTCCAAATGTCCTACCCTTTGCTTTCCTATTAACTATGAGAGAATCTAGAATCATAGACATTATGGAGTTGTCTATCCCATTAAGTAATTCATTTCTAATTTAGTGTCGCAGCAGTAAAAACAAAAGCACGTCCATCCGCATTTAAAATCTGTAACCCATCATTCGTTTCAACTAGTGGTGTATCCCAATGAACATGGCCACAGCAAACCAATAGCTCAGCAGCATTCTGTAGTTCATTCCAAATATGTGGATTACCAGGTAGACCTTGTGCGCTAATCTTGGGACTTTCATGCAGTAGCAGGATGTCGGGAACATGCCTTAAAATGTCTCTGAGTTTTGCCAAATAATCAGCTTCTCCCATACGATTCGGTTTATCTCCCCTACCGATGATTCCTCCAAGCCCTGCAACTGCAAGATTTGCATAGATGACCGTACCCTCATCCGAGAAGAAATGTATTCCTGAGGTAGAATCCAATTCAACTTGTTCCTTATTCGTCAATAGGTCGTGATTTCCTGCGATGCCTGTGACAAATCCAAATTGACTCTGAAAAGCTCTCCATACAGGCAGAGGATTACCGCTAGCACCTCTTTTGGTTAGATCAGTGTATAAATCTCCACATAAGCAAACCATCACTTTGGCTGGGTCCAAATTTGGTAAATGGATTTGAAACAAAAGGGAGAGCACTTCCACAAGTTCCTCACCCAGTAGCTTTGGAACTTCTTCTATCGTTTCTTGATGATGACCTGCGATTCCTTGTAAATCAGAAGCAATAATTATCGCATCCAGCTCTTCTGGCAGTTCAAACATCTCTCCCCAATAAACAGGAAGCCATTCATAAGAAATACCCGCTCCCTTTGATGCAGTAGTAATGTATGGTAATTTCTCTAAAGGCTCTTTGGCAATATCAACGATTTTCAATGCTCTTTTTGTCTGTTTCTTCATTTAAGACATTCCCCTTACAGATAGGAATCAAAGTAGTACTTCATCTTTTCATTCGAATAATAAATTCTCTTTTTCTAGTTCATTCAAACTTATCTTTTGGAGCATTAGATTCGATTCTTCCACGTTAAAAATCTCCCACTACGAACCCAAAGCACATCATTTGGATTTCAGTTCGTTTTAGTGGGAGACTATTTTTTATCATCCGATTGTTTCCACAACGTTTCCTTGCTGATCTTTAATAGTTGTTTTTGCAATTTGGATGGAAATCCCCGGTATAGAGGATATTTCAAACTCTTGTTCTTGCGGCATCAAGCTTTGATGGAGTTCCATAACTGCCTTGTCATTTAAAGTAATGGTAACATCCGTTTCCTCCACGTTATACCCACATTTTTCACCCGGCTCAAATACAACACGGAATTCTTGACTAACTAAGGTTAGGCTTTTCTCTTTTAAAATCCGTCCGCGTAATAGCTTGCCGATTATTCCCGCTTGCTTTGCTCCTAGCGTTAACTTATTAGCTTGTTTGCTGAACAATCCCTTTTTGCCCTGTTCCCAAGCTAGTTGGTCTACGAATAAAAAGCCGGTACTAGAGCCATCTTCCTCCATTCCTTTTTCTACAGCTCCTGCAATGGATGGAATCTGTAAAAGAGATGCACGAGATAAATCAGTAACATAGCTCGGGATATATTCAAGACCTGCATTTAGCACACCCATTGTATTCCATGTTTGCATCGCCTCAAGCTCATCACCTGTAATACCGACCATTTGAATAAACTCTACTTGTCCATTCGGTGTATCAATAGCAGGCAACTCGGGATCTATCGTAAAGGCAAGTGCCGTTAAAAGCGTGTCTGCCCCTTGGCAGATTGGACCATTAGCATCCAAGTAATCACCTGATCTGAAAACATTGCCACTGTTAAACACATATCTTCCCATGTTTTGTAGCAAATTCAACGCCCATGCTGGTGGCTCCACCTCATCTTCTTTTCGGTCAAGACGAAATGTTAACTCAAACCCATATCCGCTGTATTCAGCATTTTCTGATTCTTTCTCATATAACTCAGAAAATCCATAAGTGACAAAATGCCAGTGTGGAACTGGTGTCTCACTCTTATAGGCACTGATTCCTTCAAGCGGATCTTCGCCCCCTAATAAATAGGGAATAACGGTTCCATAATGTTTCGGCTCTTGCTCCCCATAAATTATTAATAATACCTCATCAATTGCATCCCAGCCAGATGTATTTAATTCTTCACTCATCCATAACGCCCCTTTATGTATTTTTCAACTTCCTTTTAGTGGATGTTTGGACACCCGCTGAAAAGTAACTTAAACTCTATATCTCCCAACTATTGAGATGGAAGACTTCTAAAACTGACGTTTCACTTTCGTTACTAATATAATCACTTCAGATTCTACTTTAAAGTATATAATATACTCCAAAGAGAATAATACCCAACTTGATTACCTTTAATTTTATAACAGAATAGTTTAATGTTCATTAATCGATGAAGGATGTCGAGTTAATTATCGGGACTTAAGAATTATATCCAATGACAATCTGTATCGACTTCGGCCTAGAGTGACCATCAAGTGAAGCCTCGACGATATCTAAATATGCCGAGGCGTTATCAATAGCGAAGGTAAAAATAATTAAAATGATTCGAGGTTTGTCCTTAACCGTATAACATTGCTGGTGAACGCACACTTTGTAAATAGTCTGCAAGCTTCCCTGCGTATACTTTTTCTAAATAAGGTAATTGTGAAATGCAATGGGGGGTCATTAATGCTGGGTTTTGATAAACATTCAGCCCTCCAACCTTTAAAAGCATCGCCACAAATTGCGAACAAAAATAGGCGCGCTCTCTTCGAACCTCCCTTTGCATCATAACGCCAAAGAGCCCAATAAAATTATATTTATAACGATCGCGGTTCCAATACATATAATGTACGATCTTCATCATCTCTAAGTATTGATAATGGGATATTTTACAACGATAAATGACACAATCAGCTGTTTCAAATAGCCCTCTGACTGCATCTTCTCGTAAAAACCCCCCACTTAAAGGATTGTTTAATTGTCGACGTCCAAAGCTATACATTTCAAAGAGCTCCTCATCAAAAGCAATCGATGCATGATTCATCTCTTTTCCAGTATACATACCTATAGCTTTTGATAATAATGTACCTGTTTTTGTTAATACTATGTAAATGGTGTGTGCCATTTTCTCACCTACTTCAATATTGTTTCCTACTACCAATACGTTTTAAATATTCAATCGGTTTCATTAATTTCCTGTTTTTATAAGTATATATTATGATACTATATTTTTTCTTAGTAAAAACTGAATATTTTCTTAATTTTTCGTAAATGCTTTTAGAGTTTTTTAAACCACCTTTATTTATATGTTTTGAATCGTATTCTTATGTGTGACACTGAGTACTTAGGTATATGTATGTACGAGAGGAAATGTGATTGTAGAAGGGTGTGATGAAAGTTTGAGAGCTAATTGTTTATTAGATAACTAAAGAAAGAGTGAAGCAGATAACTAATAATGGTCTGTACCCCAATTGTTAGTCACAAGTGGGGCACAATTTCCATGCTATCCATTTTTTCAATCTGCGTTTTCATGCTTGATTATACTTTAATTCTTCACCGTTTCCTGACAATTATTTTGATATATACTTATTGCTTCTTTTAAAAATAGTTGCTCCTGTTCTGTAAAAGGATTTGGAAATTTGAATGTTTCTGTAAATGGTAGCTTTTTTTCAACTAAATCTAAATTCCCTTTCAAGGTTTCATTCATAAGCTGTAGAAGTGTTCTAACCGTTTCTTGAGCTTCTTTTGAAGAAGGTATAGCGTCTGTAAACGTTAAATGTTTAATTTCTGATAAAACTTTAGTCCATTTTCTATCTAAATCGAGTTCCTCAGATTTATTTATACTAAATAATTCATCAGTTATATCTTTTGAAAAGTGTTCTTTAAACCATGTTTCGGTGTTTTCAGCAAACATTAATTTTTGTAGCATAGCACAAAATATCTCGATATTGATAACTTCTTCATCTTTCACTGTTTCAATAAGATGGTTTAAATCGGCTAATATATTTATGATTTCAAGTTGTTTAGCTTCAAACAACTGTTTTTGATTGTTTAAAGATTTTAAGATAATTTCACCTTTAATCTTGTTTTTTTGCAGCATATCTTTAATTTCCTTTAGCGACAAGCCTAGAAACTGTAATGACTTAATGTTTTGTAAAGTAGATAGGTCCTCTGTAGAATATAGTCTATGTCCACCCTCTGTGTAATCACTTGGTTTCAGTAAGTCTATACTGTCATAATAGCGTAGGGTTCTAATACTAACACCAGACTTTTGTACAAGCTCACCTATCGTAAATATACCTTTCCCCACAAATTATTCTCTCCTTAATGATTGACTTTAAAGTATCGTATAACGGGATAAGAAAACTTTTTTCCCTTTAAAGTATAAATTGCAGCAACTACTATTAGTATTGTTTCAAGAATAATAAGTGCAAAAGAAATCATTGAAACCGCGCTCCATTTTTTAGAAATAAAAGTTAATAACAAAAAAATCGGGAAGAAAGTAAAGTGAAGGTTCATCCCTTCTTTTGCATGGTCAGCAAAATATTTATTCTTATCCCTCGATACTAAGTATACCAAAATTGGTAAAATAAAGGTTAATAATAGTGAGAACAGATGCATTAAACTTGCCAATCCTCTATTTAATAAACTCTCTTTTTTCATTGTGCCGTTCCTCCAATAGCTTTTTTGATTGTTACCTTTTGATGAGTAACTAAATTCATCATAAAAGGTGACGCTACTAGAGATTCAAGGACAAATTCAATTAAATAATTTATATGTAATAAATAGCTGTTGTTATTTTTAGTTTTCCGTATTGTATGATATAATTCATTTACTGACTAACCTAAGCAAGACAATATTAAGCTGTAGCGATGCCGTACGCTACAGCTTTTTTTGTACTGAATTAAGACTCACTAAAATCATTCTCCTCCTCAAGGATTATTTCTTTCTAAATACTCCTCGGCTAGTTGAGGATTTTTGTATATCGCCATACCAGTTTTCAACTTTTTAAAGCCAACCTTTTCATAAAAAGATTCATTTCCAGTTGTTGCAATTAACTGAATACAAGAAACATCCCCTAATTGCTGAATGATGTCATCTAAAAGAGTTCTGGCAATTCCTCTTCCTTGATAATCTCTATGTACGACAACATCATAAATTACGGCATTGAAAACACCGTCTGAAAGAGCTCTCGCAAATCCGATAATTTGATGATCTTTTACTGCGAAAACTTTGTGTGTACTTGCATTGAAAACTTTTCTTATTATGCTTTCGTCATGTTTCATCCACCCTACCGATTGATAAACTTCTTTTAACATTGTTAGCTCGTTTTCCTCTACGTTATATGTAAGTAATAACATTTTTCATTCCCCCATTTTGTTTGTCATTTCCTTAAATATATATGTGTATTGCTTACTATATTTCACCATCAAATTAAAGCATTTATAAACCAAGTCTCTTGACGAACACTTGTTCTGGTATTAGAATAATAAAAAAAGGAGGCAATTTTATGCAAAAAACGAACACCATTGAATTAGTACATTTCTCTGAAGAGTTTGTGGATAGTTTGAATGACTTTGACCTTCCAGCAGAACAAAGTCAATTTACTACCCTTCCAAAAGAGATTTCTATAGAAATGGTTGGACAATATCCGATTGTTATTTTGAGTGACCATGTTCCTGTAGGATTTTTTGTCCTGCATGCAACTGATAGAGTAAAAGAGTACTCTACTAATCCAAAAGCTATGCTGCTTACTGCATTATCTATTGACCATAAACAACAAGGAAATGGGTATGCCAAAAAAGGGATGCTTGCACTGCCTGAATTTATTAAAAGAAAATTTAAAGATTGTAATGAAGTCGTTTTAGTCGTTAATCATAAAAATATTCCGGCTCAAAACTTGTATTTAAAAGCTGGCTTTGTCGATAACGGGGAAAGAAGAATGGGACGTATTGGCGAGCAAATTGTTATGAACCTATACCTTAAATAGATATTCAAAAATCACTCTTCATGACATGGGTGATTTTTTTGTTCTCTCCTTACAGCATACTGATATACAGTACTGGCTATATTATTCTGAATATTTATAAGGAATTCCTCAAGGCCAGTTTTAATTTTATTACTTTTATGCATAACACACCTACATTTATATGTTAAAGTTTTAAATTGCCATGTATTGAGCTACCTCGGTACTATTTAGCTACATATGGAAACAACAAGCTAAAAATTCAAGTTATACACCTATACCAGTAAGTGAAGATATTTCTATGCTGCGAGTATTTTACTTTCGTATAAGATATTCCTGTATAAAAATAAATCAGCTACCTAATATCGATAAACATTACCAATACTAGATAACTGACTTATCGTAGAAATTCACCCTAAGCTCTTTCGGTATTTTATAAATCCGTAAATGTTGGTGGTTTCTTTTTGAAGCCTTTCGTCGTAATAAAAGCATAGATAAAACCGATTGCAAGCCAGATAAAGCCTACCTTCAATGTCATCGGTGATAAATTAATAAATAAGTAGAGACAAATACCAAATCCTAGCCCTGGAATTAATAAGTATCGAATTATTTTCATTTCTTTTTTACGGAAGACGTAATACACGATCACTGACAAATTGACAAACATAAATCCTGTCAGGCCTCCAAAGTTCATTAATTCTGCTATAAAATTTGCCGATAAAAACAGCGCTCCTATAACACTAATCACACACATCAATAAAATATTGTATACCGGTGTTTGATATTTTGGATGTAAATGTGTGAAAAACTTTTTCGAAAGTACCTCATCACGCCCCATACTAAACATTAAACGAGATGCACTTGCTTGTCCTGTTAAACCAGCTGTCACTGTTGATACAATAATCGCAACCGTATAAAGAGTTGCAAGAACTGCACCTCCTGCTTTTTCCGCTACATCAAATAAAGCCGTATCAGCTGAACTAAAGTTTGTAACATCAGGCCATACGAGCTGAGCTACATATGCTTGCACAATAAAAATAAGTCCTCCGATTAAACAAGCTAAAATAGCTGCCTTCCAAATATCCTCTTTTGGATTGACTGCCTCTTCAGAAAGTGTTGTAATCGAATCGAACCCTAAAAATGAGAAGCAGGCCATTGCTGCACCAGAAATAATTGCAGACATAACGAATTTTTCATCGTTGAAAAACGGGACAACAGTAAAGAGCGACGTATCACCTTCCACACCGACAATTGTCTTTACACAAAAAATCACAAAAATAACAACTACAATTCCCATAAATATAACGAGGATTTGATTTGTTTTTGCTGCGATGCCAATACCTAGAATATTGACTGTAGTTATAATACCTGCAATTAATAACACCCATACCCAATACGGAACAGATGGTATTAATGCATTCGCATATGAAGCACCTACCATGAATACAATGAGTGGCACTAAGACATAATCCATAAACATTGCCCAACCCGCAAAAAAACCTAAATGCGGATTGATTGCACGCTGGGTATATGTGTAAGTTGACCCTCCATTCGGAAAAACAGCAGCCATGCGACCGTAACTATATGCAGAAAACATCATTGCAACCATCGCAATCAAGTAGGCTAATGGCAACATCCCACCTGTAGACTCTGCTGCAAAGCCATAAATATAAGCTGGCGCAATCGGTGTCATAAAAGCAATACCATAAATGACTAAATCTTTTAATGTTAAAACACGCTTTAACTGTGGTGTATGAACATTTGGTGTTTGACTCATAGTCCATTTCCTCTCACAGGTTCATTGGTTCGTGTTTTGATAGTTCTTCCGTTACTAAATCAATTACTTCATCTGTACTCATCACTTGGCAATAAATTTGATTCATAATCATAATTTCTGCATCATGAAGCTGTTGCGTTGCAGCTGCACATGCATCTTCAACTAAAATAACTTCAAATCCTGCGTCAGCTAAACTTCGAACTGTTGAAGCAACACATTGATCTGTTACAACACCTGTACAAACTACTGTTTCAATGCCCATATTACGCAGTAAAAATTCATAATTCGTACCACTTAATACGCTATCTGTCGTTTTATTTACAACAATTTCGTCATCAAGAGGCTTTAATTCATCCACCATCTCCGCTCCTGGGTCACCGATTGGCAATAAAATATTGTTCCATCCTGTCCGGCGTTGTACAGGAGAACGATCTCGTCCATCTTTATGATGGCAAGCAATGCGACCAAATGTTACTTCTAATTTATTAGTACGGAAAAAATCTAAAAGCTTTTTATTGTTCGGGATCGTTAAATTGTCGATACGATCAAAAAAGTATTCCCACTGATCAAACATGCCCTTTTCTCTTGCAACCTGCGCGTCTAATCCGTCTCGGCTAATAAACTGATTTTGCATGTCTACTATTAGTAATGCTGTTTTATCAGGGTTCACGTTTATTTTTTGACCGTCAGTCGGTAAAAATTCATAGTATAATGTTGATGTATTATCCATAAAATCCCCCCAAAATACCTCTAATTCTAAAATGTATTGACAAATAAAATATAGACTCTCTGAGCAAAAGAATCTGTCTAACACAAAAAAGACCTACCCATTTCTAGAAACTTAAAATGAATCGACCATTTAAAATTCCCACTGTTTGTCTAAACAGAGATAGCACAACTTCCTAAACATTTATGTTTAGGAAGACAGTCCTGTAACTATTCGCTACAGCCCCAGTAAATAATGGCGAGAACTCATCACATACTTCGGCGACACTTCCTTGTATCTAATATCTTCATCTTCTCGGACTCCATTAGGAATTATTAACTGCCGCGCCTCTACCTATCTATCAGAAAATTAAGAATTATTTAATTATTTGAAACAATTATATTATTGCGTTTTTTATATGTCAACTTTAAAATTTACTATATTTTATAAGATTTATCGCGCATAACCACAAAAAAAGACAATCAAAACACTTAAAACAATAACTATTTACAATAAATACAAACAATACATCAACAATTGTATAAGTATTTAGTTATTCACCTTTTGATTTTTCATTACCTAAAAACGATTCACAATATAATTCCAACACCAATCAAGCAACAGCCTCGCAATGTACGGAGTGTATGAACAACATAACCCGAAAATGTTACTTTATTCATATCTTTTGTTTCATCACATATATTTCAAATGAATTTTAAGTTATGCGAATAAAAAATCATCTTTCTCTCACACTAATAGTGGAGGTGAGATGATCATGGGTAGTAATAAACATAAAAATAATAAAACACAAGACAACAAAAAACAGCAGAATCAAAATCAAAATGCTAACAGAGAACGTAAAAATGAAAACAGAGAAGAGTTCGCTGAGGAAGTAGATTTCAGTAGTATTCAAAATGAAAATAAACGTTAGTAGTGATATCAAAATTAATTTTGATCTCCCAATATTCACCTATAAAAAGTTGAGTATTGGGGTTTTTCTTAGTCTGTAAACATCACCTTGCTCCATCTCTTTCAAATTCTAAAAATACAAATAACCCGGAAATAATTCCAGGCGGATTACCACTTGCTTTTTTCATTCATGACACACTGTCTCGCTTTCGCATGCGATCTTAAGAATAACCTAAGATAACCGTTCTTTAGCTTTCAGTTGATGGTTATTCAGAGTAAACGATCTATTGTATTCATCGGGTTACCCCTCTTTTCTGCTTGATTAGTAAAAAAACGTCTTCACTTATAATAAGAATTTATCTATTACCAAAGCCGTAGCACAATAAATATCTACTGGTATCCATAATAGCCATCCTATCAACCAGTTTAAATTTATATATACATTAGGTGATATTATTTTCAATGCTACATTTGTATTTTCTACGAGTTCAATATTTTTCCGTACCCCTTCAGAAATATTCTCAACCTTCAGTTCTGCTTGAGTTAAATTAGGATTATGAAAATCAACTTCTAAAAATGTGTATTGCGGATTTGAAATCGACAATTTTACACTCCTTCGTTTCACCCTAATTCCTTAATAAAGCTTAAATTTCAAGTGGCGTTTGGTCTATTATATTCACAACATAATAACAACATGCACTATTAATTTACAAAGTTTTGCAATGAGTACATCAACATGTCGATTATTGAAGTTATTTTCTAAAGAGGGTTTTTGGTTTTAATTATTCTTCCAACTAGTTTACATAATATAATTATTCAATCAATCCCCTATTTAGCAAGCTCTCTCTTGCTCCCGCTCCGTAAACCGATCGGTAACATGATGTTCCCCCACAGTAATTAAAGTATCTGACCTGTAATTTATAGTAATTACTTTCTTCCTCTACGCTCTTTAGATAAGTTGCTTTTCAACAGATTCTTCACACCTCTAGCTCCAGAACTTGGCGATGGTAGACAATTGAACGCTTCAATGGATTCACCTTCTTTAAACTTTACTTTTTCCCTTCGCTCGACTTGTGTTTTATTTTGAACGCCAAATCGTTTGGCTATGGAAACATAGCTTTCGTTACCAGCTAAATATGCCTGAACTTCTAATTTAAACTCATTTGTATTCGAATTATTTTTTCTAGGCAAAGAAAAATCCCCTTTAAGTAGAATGTTAAAGGGGATCATATTATCATTGGGGATAGCCAATTTTTTAATTAGAGAATTCACTTTGGATAATTAATTTGTTTTTACGTTTTTCATCTGAAAGGTCTTGGTTAATAATATAGAGATCATTTTCCGCAGAAAACCTATAAATATCGGGAGTTTCCAACTCTCCATTTTTAACCAGTAAATTATTCTTTACCTTAAATTTCATAAAATATTTATCATCATAAGAAAAAAACACTTGGTTATTAAAATCTGTGTAAATAGAATTTACAATTAATACATCCGAAACAACTTCTTGCGTTTGTTTATTCGAAACATTATAAAAAAGAAGCTTTCGTTCATCAACTATAGGTTCACTAGGGTCATTAAAGGTTAGATAAATAAATTGTTGCCCATTTAGCAAACTTGCCCAACCAATAAATTGATAGTCCGTTTTTATTTCTTCGATTTCTTTACTTTTCAAATCATATAAATATAAATAACCTACATTATTTTTTTATCAGTTAATAATATTTTTCCATCCTTTGCAGATAAAAACATATTCATAAATGTATAATTATTTAAATCAAATATACTGTCAGTTTCATTTGTTTTAAGATTTTTCAACATAACTTTCGGCTTTCCCGTCCTTAAATCTATTGATATCCAAGTAGCATAGTCTTCAACAAGTACAGGAAAATCATTATCGATATTTGGATTATTTTCTTCTGTTAATGGTTGTATTTCATTCGTCTTTAAATTCATCAAATACGAATTTTTCTGTCCACCACCTTCATCAGCATCAACCCACACTAACCAATTATCATTCATTTCTAGACCTTGGACAGACGGAAATTCAAATTTGCTATTAAATATAGTTTTGTATTGCTGAGTCTTTCGATTATATTGAATGATCTTATTATCTAGACCAGACGGACTCTTATAATCCACACTCATGAAAATTGAGCTAGCGTTCCCCTTAAAAGAAGTTATCCTAGAAAAAGGAACATCTACTGTTTTATTAAAATCTTCATCTACTATTTGAT
The DNA here is from genome assembly GCF_056322905.1 of Lysinibacillus sp. G1-3. NCBI lineage: Bacteria > Bacillati > Bacillota > Bacilli > Caryophanales > Bacillaceae > Lysinibacillus > Lysinibacillus sp. G1-3. The sequence continues at coordinate 88,845 of NZ_JBWHYQ010000012.1, read as the reverse complement.
AATATTCAAGAGTCTCATCTTCAGCATTATTATTGTTTTGAACCACTTTTAAAATAACTAGTAGAGCAACAACTAAGCTGGCAATTAACCCGAATGCTACTAATGTATTTTTTTTCAAAATAATCTCTCCAAATAACCTAGTTATTTAATTTTGTTTATTTTACCAAATCATTGCAGGGTTAGTACCATCAGCTTTATATACTGCTTTTGCAATACCTTTACCCTCTCTAGTAGTATCTGTTGCAATTCCGATAGTTGTCCAATATGTTCCAGTGCCTGTGTATTTTGTATGATGATTTGGATCTACAATCCTTAGAGTCTTATTCGATTCTTTGTACCCACTTATCGTTACATAGTGACGAAAATTTGTACCTTTATATTGTTCAATCCATTCTGTTTCTGTTAATAAGATTGGTGCTGTTTTTTCATTCTTTAAGCTATCAATAATACGTGAAATAAACGTTTTTTGGGGATCATTACTGTCAATAATACTACCTACTATATAAGGGGTTGAACTAAAGCCATATACATTTTTATATTTATTTAAACCGTTACTTAGATCTGTAGATTTTGTTGGTCCTTTTTCTGGTAGAACTCCAATAGTGACACCAAAGTGCTCTTGAGTTGGCAAAGCTTCTTTACTTTTACTTTTTGCTTTGTGGAAACTTAAAGCTTGTCTTCCTGACGCTGGACCGCAAAAATTTTTATACGCTTGCTTATTGTAGGTAACTGGTATTGTATAATAGGCGGAAGCACGTGCTAAACCTTGTTCTTGTTCTCGTTTTTCTCTTTCGGCAATTTCTAAATCCCTTTGTCTCGCCAATTCATCATAATATTCTTTGTTTTCTATATAATCTATATCTACATTCGAAGCACCACTACCATTTTCTTCTTCTGAAGCTGCCTTAGAATTTTCAGGTAATGCACCAAGACTCATTGTAAGTAAAATTAAAGCGCTTATAGCATATCTTCTATTCATTATTTATCCTCCATCCTTTATTTTATTGTGTCTTTGATTTTAAAAGCTAAGCATTACAATAAGAATCGTTTTCTTCGATTTTGTTCTTTTTGTTTAAATAGGTAAATTGTTTTATTTCGCAATACATAACATGTTGATATAGAATGAACTATACTTCCTGTAGCCCCCTAAAAATTCATATCTAATGGTAATAAACTATAAATAATAATATAGTCACAATATTCCGTTAATTATCTTCACCTCTCTCCTTAATTGTCGTCTAGTTAATACCTTCTCACTGATAGTATAATCGTCGGGCATTCTTTTCCTATTTTTTCAAATAAGTTTTACGCTAGGAGGATCGGCTCCTCCTAAATCTTTGACTTGTAATGGATTAACAAACTTAGCCTCTTTTGCAACCACCTTTAGTTTTTCAACTAACGGCGATCTATTACCAAAAATAATTAATATTCACATACAGTAAACTCCTATATTAGACGATATTACCGCGCGATTTTTGTATAAACAAGGCGATTTTCGTCACTTCAAGTAAAACATTACGAATATTTTGATTTTTATAACTTATAAAGAAATATATTAACATAAAGAAAAAGTGTACTCATAATATAGTTCAAATGAGTATTACCTAGTTTAATAGTCAAAAGGTGTAATACTGCATACTCATCAAAAAATGCAAGTAGTTGTTTATGAAAGAAAGTCACCGTAATTTTAAACAATCGACCGGCTTTGGAAGAGTTGGATACATAAAAGAGGATGAACATAAGTATTTTTAACAAGCAAAAATTATAAATACCCACAAAAAAAGCGCTAGAAATCAACGTCTAAAATGATTTCTAGTGCTTTTTAAAGTTCTGACCTATTTTGTTCCAGCCTCTTGGTGAGTAAATTCCGATAACAAAATGTTAGCATCTATTCACACATTCCCCCTGTGGGAAGTTGATGTGGCAACACATGGATGCTGGTAGGGTTTTATTATAAAATCGGCTATCTGGTTTCTTAACACCTGCTTGACTCCTTCTTCATCAACCAAAGCCAATCCATACATATAGGGGCGACGACCTACTAGTACTGCCTTTGCCCCTAAGGTAATTGGCGTTTAATCCCGGTTGCTACGTCTTTAATGCGAGAATTATGCCCGCAGAGGCTCAATATAAAGCCTACCAAAGTACATGCTGCTACGTTTATCTTGTCCAAGAAAAAGGCAATTTTTCAGTTGCGAAGTGCCTCATATTTCGAGTTTGAAATACACTGTTCCTCAATCATAAGATAGAGCCACTACCCTCTACCACTCTTGCCTTTTAATTTCATTGTATAAACTTTAAAATAAAACCGGTGGATGAATTGGAACAGATATAATCATTACTGCAGCACTCAGTATTAAGATTGATAATCCAACATTTTTCTTCATATTCACACTCTCCTTTAGATTTCAATAAATTGCATAGCTTTCTCAAACTTCTTTTCTTGTCGATAATACTCTCTCAATAAATTAGAAAATTGTTGGTGCATTTCTTTTAATTCTTCATTATCTGCTGTAAATGGAATTAACCTCCCTTCTAAAAAATCCATTGCTTTCTCTTTTTCTTCTCCTAGCAAATATAAATAGAAAGTAGCAAATAAATTAAAACTTAATTTTTTCTTATTTTTTGCTTCTTCCTTTAGAAAAGTAAAGGTTTTTATACTTTTCTCCGTTTGTTCTAAGCGAAATTGTGTAACACCTAAATTATATAAGCAAAGCAGATAATGATCACAGTTCTTTGACATTAAAGAAGCGCTTTTTTCAAAGTATATTAATGCATTTTCATATTCGCCTCTCATTTGGTACAAATCCCCCAAATTGTGATATATAGCAGGTAATAGCTGCTGTTGCTGTAATAGCTCCACATTTCTCACTAAATGTTCATAGATTTCGATTGCTTCGTGAAACACTTTTCCTCGAGAGTAATTGAGTGCCAGAGACATTAAAGTATAAACAATTCTTTTAAAATTAAATTGGTCCTTATAGAATTGAAGAGCTTTTTTCCCATAAATAATTGCTTGGCTTGGTTCTTCTAACCGCCCTTTTATTAAAGCGAAATGGTAGTAAAACTCTCCTTCTAGTGACCCTAGTTCTGGATGTATTTGAAGTATTTGAGTTAGTTCTTTAGCTGCTTCCTCATATTTACCTTTTGTTATTAAAACTAATGCACAATAATATGAATGTAAATACCTTTCATGTTGGGAAAAATTTTGTCGGTGGGCATTTAGCCATCTTAATTGATTGTCTGCTAATTTATGCTCTTTAACAAACACATAATAACGTAACTTATAAAGTTCATATAAATAAATAGATTCTGTAAAACCTATTATTTCTTCATATTCTTTTAATCTGCTCATCGTCTCTTCTACTTTCTCATTCTCTAGGTAATTTATATGTTTTTGTAAATCATTTAATAGACAAATAATATTTTGTTCGTTATTCTCTACATCGTGAATACTAATATTTAATCGTTCTAGCAGTAATCGTATTGTCTCGCTATTTGCTTCTTTATTATTATTCTCAATTTTACTTAAATGAGGAATCGAGCAAATCCCCATCGCCACCGAGTTCTGTGTCATTCCTAGCTTTGTACGATAGTACTTAATTAATGAACCTATTTTCATTTTCATAACCTCCCTATCGAATGACTATATTTTACATTTATTATAATCAAAATTTTCCCAATAATCAAAAAGCCTAAATTATGGTAGATTTAAATTGTAGTACTATAACTTAATTTGAAAAGGGGTTGGGATGAATGAAAAAAATGAAAAGTACGTTGCTAAGTCTTTTGATTGCAGGATCAGTAATAAATCCGGTGTACGCAACAGCAATGAATAGCGAAGATAGCTCAGGAAACGACGGTGGTCAGGAGACATTCCGTGTTTATGTTGAGGCAAACAAAAAATCAGAAAAATCAACATTAAAAACTCAATATTCTGCTCGTTGGGAATTAACAGAGAACGGATTTTCAACTGATATGAATGAAAAACAATTCGAAGCATTACAGAAGAATAAAAATTTCACAGTTACAAAAGTTCCTATCGTTACATTAGATACGATAGGTTTGGAAGACGATAGTATGGTAGAAAATGAAACCTTGGATTCGGTAACTTCTTTAAGAGCTTCTCAACAAATACCTTGGGGAATTAAAGCAATATATAACAATGATACTTTAACATCTACAACTGGAGGAAGTGGCATTAATATTGCCGTACTCGATACGGGTGTAAATACTTCTCATCCTGACCTTGTCAATAACGTAGAGCAATGTAAAGACTTTACAGGTGCGACAACACCCATTAACAACAGCTGTACAGACAAAAACGGACATGGTACACATGTTGCTGGTACGGCCTTAGCTGATGGTGGAAGCGATCAAGCAGGCATTTACGGTGTCGCTCCAGATGCTGATCTTTGGGCTTACAAAGTGTTATCAGATAGCGGCTCTGGATACTCAGATGATATTGCTGCTGCTATTCGACATGCAGCAGATCAAGCATCAGCTACTGGTACCAAAACAATTATTAGTATGTCTCTAGGTTCTTCAGCGAATAATAGCCTCATTTCAAGTGCTGTCAATTACGCATACAGTAAAGGAGTTCTAGTAGTAGCTGCAGCTGGTAATTCAGGCTATGCGCAAGGAACAATTGGTTATCCGGGGGCATTACCAAATGCAATCGCCGTTGCAGCTTTAGAAAATGTACAACAAAATGGGACTTATCGTGTAGCTGACTACTCTTCACGTGGTTATACATCTACAACTGGAGATTATGTAATCCAGGAAGGTGATATTGAAATCTCAGCTCCTGGCTCATCAGTTTATTCTTCATGGTATAATGGCGGTTATAATACAATTAGCGGCACATCAATGGCTACTCCTCATGTCTCTGGTTTAGCAGCAAAAATTTGGGCTGAAAATCCGTCATTGTCTAACACGCAACTACGTTCTAACTTACAAGCAAGAGCAAAATCAGTAGATATTAAAGGTGGTTATGGAGCTGCTATAGGTGATGACTACGCTTCAGGGTTTGGATTTGCTCGCGTTCAATAATTGTCAAAAGGTGAAGCATACTAACATTAGTAATACAAACCATAGCTTTGGTTTGTATTACTATTTTTTTGGTTCTAAACGTATTCAAACATATTTCTACAAGTAGGGGTGAACAGGTTGACCAGAAAACATTTTATCAATACCATTTGCAGTATCGTTCCCTTCAAATTCATCTTGTGCGATAAAGAGGATAAATCCAGTTACAACTTTACATAGTCCAATAATAACCTTCTTCATAAAAATCACCTCCAACCTTTCCATTACAGACTCCTTGTAATAAATTATTTTTTTAACAATTCACCATTCACTTGAAAACTACCTTCTTTAACTAATCTCCCTCTATAAACATTGATGTATCAACGGTTTCCACCACTTCGTGATGAAGAAAAAATATTTTTTTAATTGATTTATAAACATTATTTTTAATTTAATTTATAGTTATAATTTACAATTTGAGTGTACGCTTCGCTAAAACTAATGGGAATCATTAGCCTTTTTATCCACTATGTGATGCACAATGGATCTCTGCGATACTTATGACGACGTACCCTCCCATGTCTCTTAGCGTCATTTGCGCTTACAATTCCTTCATTCGGTCTATTCATAAAGTAGAGGCCTGAGAGACTCACCTCTCACACCACCGTACGTACGGTTCCGTATACGGCGGTTCGAAAGTTTTATGGTTTTAAAATGATTTGGGAGAGACTTTTTAAATTTTGTTTCTCCCAGTATTTATTATTTAGGGCTCTATTTATGATTGGATTATTGGATGAACGCCAATATCCCTTTCGGGTATTTGCTTTCTGTAAGCGTCGTTCGGGCAGATACCAAGTTTCTTAAGGTTGCAATACTTGGTTGTGGTTTTCTTCCACTCTTTCCATCGACACGCTCTCAATCTTCGGCGTTTATGGGCATCCATCTTTTTAGCGTATTCTCCAATGTCCCCGATTTTAAAGTAATTAACCCATCCCTGAATCAGGTAGTTGTGGTATTTAATTCTTTCATCCATTCGAAGATGGCTCCGGCAACTTACCGAAGCCATCTCATTGCGGCTTAACTTACAACTACATCCCTTCTTATTAAACTGTCTACAAAATTGGGTTCAGTTCATTTTCAAACATGAGCTTTTTTATTTTGCTTCCCTTAATCAATCACATTTTCCTGGAACGAAGCTTGTGTAAAATGAACCTGCCTATATGTAAAATGTATGTAAAATGATTTCAACTCTTATCGTTTCCTATCATAACCCCCAAAAATGTAAAAAGCTCATAAACCCTGTTATATCAAGGTTTATGAGCTTTCTTAACTTTTTAATCGTAACGTAAATATACGTAATGATACCGGTGATTGGGATCGAACCGACACTTCAAAGGAACACGATTTTGAGTTATAGTAGATTCTATTAGTTCCATTTCTATTAAATCTGTCAATATTTAGTCCTCATTTTTGGTCTTAAAAAATTGTAGAAAAATATCGCAAAAAAATAATACGATTCTCCAATAAACGCCAAATTCAAAGAGATCCTCTTGACGTATAACGACCGTTAATACAATACCTAAACTCCCGCTTTTCCGATAATAGCCTTTATCCGTGCTTGTTCTTCATTCTTATCCATGTATTCAAAAAATCCAAGACGATTTCCCCAAGGGTCAGTAAATGTTCCCCATTTAGCTGAAACTTCTGGTCTTGAGTAAATTTCAAAATTATCAATGTTAAGTTCTTTTATAAGCCTTTCTCTTTCAGCTTCGATATTTGTAACACCTAAACGTAAAGGACCATTTCCTTCAGTAAGATTCCCTTCTGCTACTTGTAACCAACAGCCAGGTATAAGTTCCCACTCTACAAAACCATCATGTGGTATGAAATCCGGTCTCTTATTTAACAGTATTTCATACCACTTACGCCCTTCTTCGATATTAGATACTCGTACTTGAGTAGTCGTTTCAAAAATCATTTTAAACCCTCCAGATTATAATATGTATATTCTTTTCAATACATTTCATTAAAAACCCTTTAATCAAATCAATTAGACCTCGGCATAATTGCGTACGGAGGCTTTTATGATGTTGATTTTGAAGAGATAAAGAGGAACTGATTTGTATCAAATATGGCAAGAAGATCAGAAGAATATGTCACAGTTAGTTTAGTAGGAGATAATCTTTTTAAAGGGATTGGCTTGCAATAAATAACAAAAAGAGAAATTGCGCTGTGCAATTTCTCTTTTTGCTTGAACTTAAATTAATTATAACTCATCCTCGGTCACTTCAAATTATTTTTATTACCGTTTCCGTTTCCGTTTCCGTTTCCATTTCCATTTCCATTGCCGTTTCCGTTGCCATTTCCATTTCCATTTCCATTTCCATTTCCATTTCCATTGCCGTTTCCGTTTCCGTTTCCGTTTCCGTTTCCGTTTCCGTTGCCATTTCCATTTCCATTTCCATTTCCGTTTCCGTTTCCGTTTCCGTTGCCATTACCGTTGTCATTCCCTGGCTTTACAACCAACACATCAAACGTTAGTGTGTTCTCACCATACGTTACCGTAATCGTTGTATTACCTTGACCTTTTCCTTTTACAGCCCCATCTTTTACAGTAGCTATTTTATCATCCGCTACTTCGTAGGTTGCAAGATTTGTAACATCTTTTTCTGTTGTTTTACCATCAAAAGTAGTTACTTCAGTAATCTTAACTGGAACTTCTTTACCTATTCTAGTTTCAACCTGAGCTTGATCAATTTCTAATGTTACTATAGGTGTTTCTATAACAGGTGCTTTAACTGTAACATTTAAAGTAACTTCATTATCACCGTATGAAATAGTAATTGTAGTCGTGCCCTCACCTACTGCAGTTACTAATCCATTTACTATTGTTGCAACATTTTCATCTGCAACAACATAAGTAGCTTTTGAAGTTACGTCTTCCTCTGTTGCGTCACCTTCTGCAGGCGTTGACGTTTCTGTTACCGTAAGTTGTGCAGTTTCTCCAGCTGTTAGATCTAGCTTAGTTGGATTTACAGAAAGTGTTACTACTGGTTCTACTACTTCTTTTTCATATATCTTCGCTTCACCAACATTCCCGGCAGCGTCTTTAATTATTACTGATACAGCACTAGTTTCTGCTGTTACTGGGAATGTGAAGCTACCGTCTTGATTTAATTCAAAAGCAACTGGAGCTTGTACTTCACCATTTACCGTCGAAACATAGGAAGCTTTTAATTTATCATTTAAATTGTAATCTAAACCGTATAAATATAACTCTTCATTGTAGTCGATATACTTATCTGCTACTTGTCCTGTAGCGACACCTTTAGCTACTGAACCAGTAATTTCTGGTTTAGTCGTTTTCACGATAATTGGTCCAACATAATCGGAAACTGCTCCTGATGCTGCAAGACCGGTGAAGTCAATTGTATACAGACCATCTGGAATCTTTGTGGCAGGTGCTGTCCCCCATGGTTTGTATTGCCCACCAATATTCAGCGTATAAGAGCCTTTTCCTAGCGCAGTACCTGCATGTAGATAACCAATGTAGCCGTCTCCGTATTCTCCACCTTCAGGATTCATAATATCCCAAAGCTCGATATAGTTAGTTGTTACATCTCCAGTTAATGTGAATGAAAGTACAGCTGAGTCTTTCACTCCATCTCCGTTAAAGGATAGGTCTGTTTCTGTAATCTTAAAATCTTTAATTGCAGTTGCTTCCGCACCGCCAAGGTCAGCTGCGAATGGCAATGAAATTTCTGTATCTCCACCGCTGATGTAAATATACCCTAGTATTTCAGAGCCGTTTGGCGCCGTAGCTTGTGAAGCAGTTAATGTAATATTTAAAACTTGCTCACCATCTAGATTAAATGTCGGCTGATCTACTGTAACAGTTGCATCACCAAATGTTTTTGTTACATCAATTGATACGTTATAATTGCCGCCGTTCCCTTTAATATCTTTTACTAAAACTTGTTTCGTTACAGAAATATCTCGGTCTTTAAGTGATTGTGGACCGAAAGTAACTGTACCTTTCAAGTTTTCTGTAACTACACCAGTTCCATCTAAAATTGCGCTATCAAGTGCATAGGCAAGAATTTCCGGATGAGCTGCTGCATAAGGATCTACACGCCCTGCACCTTGTGAAAACACATCGTATTTTGTTTTATCTATAACCTTCGCTGTATTAGAAAGCGCCACTTTTACATCGAACGCGTTCCAATCCGGATTTGCTTGTTTAACTAATGCAGCAATACCTGCAATATGCGGTGTTGCCATAGAAGTCCCTGTTTTACGACCATATGCTTCCCCATAATCTGCATTAGGGAAATCTTTTTTATACATTGGAATCGTTGACATAATGTTTGTTCCAGGTGCACTTACATCTGGTTTAATGTCAAAGTTTGGTGTAGATGGTCCACGTGAACTTGAATCGTTTACATCATCCCCCAGTGTCTTTGTGGAAGCGAATTTACTAAAGCTTACTTTTCCGGCTCCGCCTGCTAATGCAGCGCGAATTGCAGCGCCATCCGTTTGAGACATATCAAATGTTGGCAGGAACTCAAATGAATCACCCAGGAATGTACCTGAAATGTTCGGTGCATTCGTTCCACCAGCAAAGTTATGAATAATTGTTGCCACTGCTCCTTTTGCCTTTGCATTCGCAATTTTATCAACGAATGCGATACTGCCACGAGAAATCAATGCCACTTTACCTTTTACATCAATTCCTTCAAAGTCTTTTACTTCCCCGTTTCCAGGAACTGCAACTAGGTCAAATTCTCCTTGAAGCTGTGTTGCTAAATCTTTCCCAAAAGTCGTTCCCATTAATGGAAGCTGTTTTGTTAAGTTGTAGTTGCCAACTTTAACATTCACTTCCCCGTTATACATTGTTTCAGGATTTGTTGTGTTACCAACAGCAATTCCTAAACGAGCAGTTGCAGGCGTGCCCATTGTTCCGCGATTTGGACCTTCATTTCCTGTTGCAACTACTCCGATTGTTCCAGCCATCATTGCATTATTAATAGCAAATGAACCAGCATCCGTTTCAGAGTTAGCTCCTCCGCCAAGTGAAAGGTTGATAACGTCCATTTTTTCTTTTACAGCAGTTTCAATTGCTTTAACAATACCGGATGTAGCTCCACTTCCGTATGCCCCAAGAACTCGGTAAGCATAAAGGTCTACTTTTGGAGCAATTCCTTTAATACCGAATTTGTTAGCTCCGATTGCTGCAATTGTTCCAGCAACATGTGTACCGTGAGAAGTATAGAACGCGCTTCCCTTTTCATTAAATTCAGGTGTCCCGGCTGGACGCTCCGAAGGCGATGTTTCCGATGCATCGTCATCTGCCCTAGGCTTCGTGTATGTTGCTGAATTCGGAATGAAGTTTTTTCCACCTTTATAAACTCCAGCAAACTCAGGGTGATCTACATCAATACCAGTATCTAATACTGCTACTTTTATCCCTTGTCCTTCAAGTCCTTCCTTCCAAAGCTGTTCGATGCCAAGGAAAGAATTACTTGTATTCATTTGAGCTTCTAATTGATCTTCCTTAATAAGTTCCGATGATTTCGTATTATCTTCTGATGCGGAAACAATTGCATCAGGTTCAATTAATGTAATTCCTTCTACTGTAAGCAGTTTCGGGAGATCATTTGCTTTCACAGTTGCCGCAAAACCGTTTAAAACAGTATCAAATGCATATCCTTGAGTCATCTGAACATTTTTAGCAGCTAACTCTTCTTTAACTTCTGCTTGTTGTTCTTTTACATTTGAACGAACTTCATTTGCTTGGGCTTTAGAGAATTCTTCACCTTTGACTTCGCTCATTCCTTGCTCTAGTGCCACAGGCTTTTCAGATAAATGAACGATGACTGCAACTTTTTGATTACCTGATACATTTTGTAAGCTTTCGTGAAGAGTTGGACCATCTTTAGACAAGCTTAGCTGTTCAGCAATAGCCGCCTTTTGTTGAATTATACTTTCACTTTGACCATCCTGCTTGAATGGCTTCGATTCTTCAGCACTAGCACTCGACAATGGAACCAATAGATAAAGCACCATAACGAAAGCTAGAATACTACTTAAGAACTTCGTAAACTTAAACTTTTTCAAATCTCATTTCCCCTTCCACCTATAATTGTCACACTTTTCAGTTTAGTGTGATATTTCCAATTTATCACAAATAAACTAATATGAATATCGGAATATTTAAACATTTTAAAATATTGATAATTTGTATCAATTTATCAAATATAGATTAAATCTATATTCCTAGTAATTTTATAAAAAAAGTAGAACTTTTAAATGAGAAATGACCTACAGTAATTCAGTAATTTTTTCATTATCCTATCAAGGCAGCAGTTGTAGATATAGTCGGTGGTGTAGTTTCTTATAGAAAATTAGGAGAGCAGTAAGAGGTAGTGATTGGAGGGGAATCAGAATATGCAGCTCTTTTTTTCTTATGTATAATAGACGGTTACTGGGAGCTTCCGTTGAATGTAATGACAATACTGTTGTTTAATTTTGAAGCTAAAAAACGCATAACACCGTCCACATTTGCGGACGGTGTAAAATAAAGTCGTTTAATTTTGGGTACAATTTCCGAATAAGAACTCGTAGATGTGACAATAAGGTCGTATAAACCAACAAATGCGCCCTTTATTGAATAATAATTTTCTTCAAATATTTCAGTGAAGGCTTTTTTTGAACTACCCCCACTTATCGACCTTCCGGTCTAGATTGAAGTGCGAGATTCTTGGGAACAGAGCATACTTGTTGGTGTATTTCTTTACCAACAGCGGTTTCTCTTATTTACCAAGCTATCTCCGTAGATTCCTACGGTTCTATGATTATTCAAACCGAGGCTAATGTTCGTAAGTCTTCAGCTAGAATATTTTTACTAGCATTTATATCTCTATCGTGGTTTGCATGACAAATAAGACAAGTCCAGTCTCTTATTTTAAGAGATTTCTTGCCATCATGATGTCCACAATCAGAACATATTTGGCTAGATGGAAACCATCTGCTTACTTTGACGATTGTTTTGCCATACCAAGTCGCTTTGTATTCTAATTTAGATACAAAAGCAGACCAAGATACATCAGAGATTGATTTAGCTAATTTATGATTACGCAACATGCCTTTTGCGTTCAAGTCTTCGATACAGATGATATCGTGGTTTTTGATGATCTCTGTACTCAACTTGTTTAAGTAGTCATCCCGTTGATTGATGACTCTTTCATGTAATCTAGCAACTTTACGCTTTTGCTTCTGATAGTTTTTCGCATCAAGAAGATCGATTCCTTTATTTTTAGCGATTAATGCACGTCTTGATAATTTGCGTTGCTCACGTTTTAAATTCTTCTCCATTTTGGAAGTGAACTTATGATTGTCAATCTTGTGACCATCAGAAAGGATAGCAAAGTCAGTAATTCCTAGGTCGATACCGATAGCAGAATCAGCTTTTTCAAGTGGTTGTATGTCAACTTCTGTAAGAATGGACACGAAGTATTTTCCGCTTGAATTTCGTCTAACAGTAACATTCATAATACGTCCATGTACCTCACGACTTTTGGCAAACTTAACAAAACCGAGCTTTGGTAGCTTGATCTTATTATCTACAATAGCAATATTGCCGTTTGTATGCTTAGTCGTATAAGATTGAACGTTGTTTTTCTTAGATTTAAAACGTGGTTTGTCATTCTGCTTTTTGAAAAAGCGATTATATGCATCTGCGAGGTTTTTAATTGCTGATTGAATAGCAATGCTGTCAACTTCTTTCAACCATTCTAGCTCCATTTTGAGCTGCGGTAGTCGAGCAGAACAAGAATTGTAAGTCAGACCTTTACCAGTTTCTTTGTATACGTCATTCCACATACCTAAGAAGTGATTAAAAACAAAACGAGAACAACCGATTGTTTTCGCAATCAGTATTTCCTGCTCTTTATTTGGGTAGATTCTGAACTTATAAGCTTTTTTGACTAACAATGCTTTCACCTCACTTCATTCCTTGGTTTTCGATGTATTTTCTAACCACATGAATGGGAGAACCACCAGTAGTTAACAAAAAAACTTCTTGACCAGAACATTTCTTTCCAAAGTTTTTTACGAACTAATGGGAAGTCACGTTTTATCAGTCGGGAACTAGCACTCTTATACGCATTGATGAACTTAGATAATTCTGTATTAGGTTGTGCTTTAAACAAAATGTGAACATGGTCTTTGGGTATAATCACGCCTTCCTCTGATATGCCTGATTATACAATAAGGCATGATGTGTATAAATACTTTTGGCTAACGCCAATCATAATTCATCTCCCACCTATCACTGGGTTACGCCCTGCACGTGATTGAGGAAGGAGTCTTCTTGTGGAAAACCGATAAAACGCCATTTACTTATTTGTTTCCGAGTTGTTCCGCCAAACCGATTAGAAGTCCTTCGATTCCACGAATGTAGCAGAGCCGATACGAGTCCTCGTACTGAACCACTTCGCCAACGAGCTGAGCACCATACTTTGTGAGTCTGGATACCATTTCGTCAATGTCTTCAACGGCGAACATGACACGTAAATAGCCGAGGGCGTTTACAGGCGCAGTCCGGTGATCTGATATAGTAGGTGGGCTGAGAAATTGCGAAAGTTCAAGTCGACTGTGGCCATCCGGAGTAACCATCATAGCAATCTCTACACACTGAGAACCCAATCCAGTTACGCGACCAGCCCATTCCCCTTCGACAGTGGCTCGCCCTTCAAGGTTCAAGCCAATCTCCTCGAAAAAAGCGATTGCATTATCAAGAGATTCTACAACGATGCCGACATTGTCCATTCTTAGTAATTTGTTTTCTGCCATAGTCTTATCTCCTTATGTGTAAAAATTTATTATCTGATTTTCTATTAAAAAGTTACAAATTCCTTCCAAACAAAAAACACCTTGTCACAGTATATTTGATCAATCTTTTTTCGAAATGGAGTGTTTTTGCGTTTGCTGATAAATAAAGGTTGAAAGAAAAAGTCTTTATTCTAAAGCTACATGTATATGATTAGCTAACAACTTTTCCACCTGGGATTTAAGAGCTTGATTCGCATAACGAAGTACTACATCATTACCTGCAGTGGCAATTTGCACGTCACTAAAGTATTCATCTACTGGCTGCCAACCTACTACTCGTATACGTTGCTGTGCAAGTTCTCGTTTTAGGCTAAAATATTCTTGTCTTAGATCCTTTAGCAATGAATCCATCATTGGAAGAAATACCGTTTTCATTTTAAACTGCTCTAATTTACAATAGTCAACCTGCAATGATTTAACAGCTAGCTCTAACAAAAGATACTTATGAAGTAACTGTCTTTCGTCGGCTTTAATCATAATAATCAGCATCCAGTTGGGCTGATTGAATACTTTGGATTGGAATACTTTTCGTTTTAAGTAGTGTTTCAAGTATGAGTTCATTAGTATTCATCGATTTAATTATTCCCGTCCATTTTGTGATTTTGTAGTCCTTCCACACTTCTAATTTTATGTCCAATTGCTGATTAAAAGCTTGATCAATTGTTTTCTGTAGCTCTTCCAGCTCCCATTCAGTCAATTCTCTTGGCTGTTCTGTGCACTCTTGTTTGTACTCTCTAAGAAGCTCCAAATGCTCCGGCAACATCATCGATGCCCATTTAATATTACCTCTGTCTTGTATCATTAATAAATCACTCCTATGCCAAATGACCACCAACTAGGCGATCTCGATTAATAGCTGTACCAGCTTTTGTGAAAGAAACTGCTCTTAATATGGATGTTGCTCCAAACCGATTGCGTATGGCATCCATAGTAGGTCCTATAATTTGACGCTGTGGTTTGCGTTCGTCAAATAAATCTAATTGGATACTATGCTCTCTTTCGAGGTTCGTTATTCGGACAGATAATTGACGAGCTGGCTCCCCTGCAAAGTATTCATCCAGTAATTCAAGACAAGTTTTATACATCACAAGAGTTTCACTTGTTGGCACTGCAATTGTTTTAGACCGATGGAATCCTTTGGTCATGGCGTTTCGACTATAAGAAAGACCAATACTAATTGTACGACCCACATAACCTGCATCCCGCGTTCGCTTCATTACGTCCTCACACATTTCAAGGAGCACTACAGAGATTTCTTTTCGTGTATGGTAATCCCTCATCAGCATTTGTCCCTTCCCAAAACTTAAAGCTCCGTTTGTTATTAACGGCTCCCCTAATTTGGATAAATCTATTCCCCATGCATGGTAATAGAGTTGATTGCCCATTACACCAAATCGCTTTTCTAATTCTTTTAGATCTGTATTAGCCAAACCACCAACTGTTTGTATTCCCATAGCATTTAGATTTACTTCCATTCGTTTTCCTATGCCCCACATTTCCGATAGAGGTCGTACAGGCCATAATTTCTTTGGAATATCCTCATAAGTCCATCTAGCAAAGCCTGTTTTCTTTGCTTCAAGATCTAAAGCTAATTTAGCTATTAACATATTTGGTCCCATACCTACTGCACTAGGTATATTAAATTGGTCAAGAATAGCCTTTTGTATTTCCTTAGCCGTTTCTTCTGGTGAACCCCAAAGCTTTTCAGTGCCGGTTAAATCAACAAAACTTTCGTCTACACTATACACATGTATAGCATCAACCGGGACGTAATTAGAGATTAGCTT
Organism: Lysinibacillus sp. G1-3; assembly: GCF_056322905.1. NCBI lineage: Bacteria > Bacillati > Bacillota > Bacilli > Caryophanales > Bacillaceae > Lysinibacillus > Lysinibacillus sp. G1-3. Next base: position 73,138 of record NZ_JBWHYQ010000012.1, on the reverse strand, counting down.
TGTAATCGTCATCGACATTTGAATAAAGAAACTCATTTTAGGCTCAAACAATCTAATGTCAGGATGTTTAGGTATTTCATAACGACGACTACCAGTTTTGATACTAAATTTTTCTTTCATTAAGGGGGATGCAGCAAGCACTACGCTACCTGGTTGGTCAAAATTTGCTACTACTGCAACTGGAGTTTTTAAAATATCTAGCCCATGTAACATCGCTACGATACTGGCGTAAAAGCATTTCATATCGATACACATAATAGGTCTATTGGGCATACTCTCATAATTCATACAACTTCACGTCCCCTACTAACAAAAGGAATAACGGCTAGAACGTTACTAATCAAAAAAGTACGTTTTGCATGTCTTGTAAAACAAAATGCTTGAAATGAATCACCAACAATTTTAATGACTTTTACATGCCTTTTTGTTATGGAACCATCTTTTGCTACATACATCATGTTCATTAATTGTTTGCGCTGCATAGCTTTAATCAGTTGTTCTCTCAACGTAGTTTCCTCCCATTACCTCTCGCAATTTTTTAATTGGCTAATCACTATATCTTGACTTTCAATTTCTACCGATATGCCTACTAGTAAAGGATTAACTTCCATAAATTGAATCGCACCTGGACTTCCAAACCTTTTATATCCAATTTGAACCAAAATATCTCCTATACAGTTATTTATTATTGGCACAATGATTTTCCCCTTTACTTATCATACGTAAGAACACTTGTTTGTATACATATTAGAACAAACGTTTGCTTTTTGGCAAGATTAAATTTTTGGAAATAAAATAAAAGTAGGTACTAAAAGCATTGAATCTACCGCTGTCAAGTAAACAAATGCGTTATCCTTTTATGAATTGTTGTATCACCAATCGAATATGTGCAACTTTTCAAAATAGAAAAAAATACTGTTTAAAGGCTACGAAAAATAATTTACGAAGAAAAAATAGATAAGTATATAGTAGTATTTAAGAAAAGCAAATATGGGAAATTATTTTTAAATAATTCTATGTTTAAAGACAAACCTATTTATTTTAATTTATCTCATAGTAATGGCCTACTCGCCTGTGTGATAGGTTTAGATGAGGTAGGAGTTGATGTTGAACGTATTTGTCCTGTGGATTTCAATATTATGAAGCACATTTTTAGAATAGAAGAAATGATTATGTATTAGAGGTAAAAACTTTGTTTGAAAAGGAATCAAGATTTTATATATATGGACAAGAAAAGAGGCCTTTTTAAAAGCAATAGGAATGGGATTTTATAAAGACCCTCTGAGTTTCCAAGTCCCTATTAAGGAAGACAAAACTAACAATGAGTACAACTATTACACTTTTAACCTTTATTCAGAGTACAAAAAAGGAAAAGGACAAGGTGTTTCTCCCTAGTCGTTGGTCAGGGGCTACACGTGATTGGAGTCTGGTAGAAGAAGTTTGGCTTAATCCGGAAAAACCGACGTTTATTCAAGCTAAGCAAAAAGTTCAAAAATAGCTATCCACCGACACCGTGAACTACTAAAAGAATTCACGAACAACGGCACACGGTTTATTCGAAACTATTTTGAAGAGAAACAAAAGATAACCCCCGTAATTATTGTAGGTTTGCATACGTTTGCTTCAAAGATAATTTTAACCCTCAACGTTCCTTTGACGCCAGGTAGAACGGAGATCCATCTGAATCCTCGCAAATCAAATTTTCTGTGAAAAGTGTGAAGTAAAAATGTCCCCTGAGGGCTATTGTTTGCCTGTTACCACATTTGAAGTGGAGACGGACAAGTGCTTTCCCCTCATTTTTTTAATTAAGAATAGTATACTTTTTCTACTTTATATAATGTATGCTCGATAGTCGAGCAGAGAACGGCATCCACTTTGTAAAATTTAACTCGAAAGTATAAACTTTTCAAAAAGTTCTTTATATTATTTTTTTGCTTAAAGGCAGGGAGAAATTCTGAATTTTTCTCCACATCACCAAAACTTTGAATCCATTGCTCTACATAAGTCTGACTAAGTATTTTTCTATTTAAAACACTAATTATGGATTTTACCATTCTCTCATCTTCCCCATCGGAGTAAATTCGATCTGTTATGGTCATCTTTTCGTAAACCAAATCGAGGATAGTTAAGAGGTCATTTTTATCCAGTTCGGAACATTGAGCCAAATCTTCTAAAGCATCTGCTGCATGGGCTATAGCATGAGCCCAGCCTTTTTCTTCGTCATACCCACGGTAATCTCGCTCTTCTTGTACATTGTAAAATACTTTCTCTTTTATCTGATGAATTTGCTCTCTTGAGAGAAATGGTGATTCTCTATGCCTCATGAAGAGGAGCGGTATGACTAACATGGAGAAAGATCGAGTGAAGACAGAGTCTGTATTTGTTTCACCAAGCTTAAAAAGCAAATGGTTTTTATCCAAAACAATCGGTAGAAGTTGTTCTAGTTCGTTTGCTGTTAGAGAATTATCAGGAATCCAATGCGATAAGGTTGTATAGATTAGCTCATCACGTAGTTGGGCATCCAAAGAACCGATGTTATTTATCATTTCTAGTATCAACTGGAATGTATCGGGGGGTGCTTGGTACCCATTTTCTTTTATTAATATCAACTTTTCTTTTAAATTCATTTTACACGCTCCTACTAGAAATTTTCTGAACTAACTTTTTCAAGGGTTTCTCTGATACGGCTTCTTCCGTACCCTTCTTCCCTTACTATAAGAGACACTCCGCAATAGCAGAAAGGAATAAATTATTTTCAAGCGGTTTATTTCCTGATAAAATCCATAAAATTCCGCCTCCTTCGATTGTATTTTATACGAAAACTTGCTATCTAAAAAACTTCCCCACCCGATTTTAGGATAAAGAACCCATATAATAATTTTCAGTTTTTTCATTGTAAGTTAATGGTTAGTTAGTTATCATTTGTATATTAAATTAAATTAATCCAAAGAACAATAACTAATGGAATTTAAATTTTGGCGTGTATTGATATTGATGCCGAAGAAGTTTTAACATTAAATACTAATGCTGATATTTTTCAGTATGATGGAATTATCTACAAAACGGCTACCTTCAGACGCGAAATCCCATTTTATTCACTGCACAAATCTTTCATATGTATAGGGAATATAGATAGGCTGAGAGAAAAAAGAAATAGTCAATCTTCCTGTTTGCCAAGGTTATTGTCCTATCCTAGCACCCTCTTTAAATATCTGAATTTTCAAAACACCAATCAATTGATTTAAAGTATAATTTAGGCGTAGGAGAAATATAAAGAAAGTCTGAAAAGTAGATGCTATTCCATTCCCTTCACAGACTTTCTATTATCAATTGTAAAAATTCAATTTTTCATTGCCTGAAACAGTTTTTGCGCATAGCTATCCGTGAATGTAAAGCCATCTTTCCCTTTACAACACTCATCAACAATCTCGCCAGATTTCATCACATAAATGCGTTGACATAAATATGAAACAGCCTTTAAATCATGTGAGATAAATAAAATAGCCATGCTGTGCTCTTTATTCAATGAAATTAATAAATCAATAATCTCACGTTGAATCAAACGGTCTAAGCTTGAAACGATTTCATCACATATTAACAATTTGGGCTGAATTAGAATGGCTCTTAATAAATTTACCCTTTGCCTTTCACCACCACTTAGCTCATGTGGAAAGGAATTTAATATATTCGTTGATAGCTTGACCTTTTCGAGCATTGTTTGCCAATAACAATCTGACTTTTGTTGCTGTAATGGCTCCGTTAAAATTTCTCTGACCGTCCAAACTGGATTGAAAGCGGCAGTCGCGTTTTGAAAGATGATTTGGCAGTTTTCATATAAAGATAGACGATTTTTCTTTGTAATATAGGTTTCATTAAAGCGAATTTGGGCTTGCTCTGCCTGCTCTAGCTGCATGATGATTTTAGCCAACGTACTTTTTCCACTGCCACTTTCACCAACAAGCCCAACGATTTCTCCATGTCCAACGTTTATATTTATATGATGTAGTACTTGCTGCCCTGTGTAGCTTTTATTAATATTTTCAACGTGAAGCAACAAAACCACTCCTTCTAAAAATGATTCGCGACAAGTCGCTTTGTATACGAATGTTTTGGCGCCTCAAAAATTTCCGACGCTTGTCCAGTTTCAACAACCTCGCCGCTTTTCATTACCACAATGGAATGGGCAGTCGAAACGGCCATTGCTAAATCGTGCGTAACCAATAATATCGTCGTTCCAAGTCGGTTATTGAGGTTTTTCAATAGTTTAATAAACTCTTGTTGATGAAGCATATCTAGCGCCGATGTTGGTTCATCAGCTATTAGTAATGCAGGCTCATTGTAAAACGCACAAGCTAGCATACACCTTTGAAGCATGCCTCCTGAAAGCTCAAAGGGATAGCGTTGTAAAATATCTTCGCTTAAATCTAGGTCCTTAAAGATCAAGGACATTTTTGAGAGAAACAGCTCTTCCTTATGACCTAAGCGTTGTCCGCTAAACATATATAATTGCTTCCTCATTTTTGTCGTTGGTGAAAAGCTGTTTGCTGCGTCCTGAAAAATTGTGAAGAAATTCGTTTTTCCTACCGTCGACCTTTCCTTTGACGACATTGCTAGGACATTGCTGTCATGCCAGAATATCTCTCCTTGAATGTCCGCCTGAGCAGGTAATATACCTAGAATTGCGGAAATTGTAGTACTTTTACCGCTACCACTTTCACCAATAACAGCTGTAATTTTATGTTCTGGGACAGTGAAGGAAATATGTTGGATTAAATTCTTATTATTAATGCTAACAGAAACGTTTTTTAGTTTAAGCATGTGAACGCTCTCCTCCTTGCTTGAAAGCCCCACCAATCATTTGTACGCATAAAATCGTCACAAATATTAAAATGCCTGGGAAAAGCCCTATCCACCATGCACCAATCAGTAAATCATTTTGAGCAGAATTCAACATGGTTCCCCAGGAAGGTGTTGTGGGTGGTACGCCAATTCCTAAAAAGCTCAATGAAACTTCTGTAAAAATAGCCCCAGCAAAATTAAACAATGTCACGATAAAAATTGCTGGGTAGATATTACGCAATAAATGCCCAACAAAAATCTTCCATATAGGTGTGCGGAACATGATTGCCATCTGTACAAACTCTGCTTCCTTCAGACGAATAAATTCAGAGCGCACAATACGTGCCGTAACAAACCACCCTGTTGCCCCCATTATGAACGCCATACTCCAGACATTGCCTTGCAATATCGCTTGGAAGGCAAGAACGATAACTAACGAAGGAATCGTTAACAAGGCTTCAAGAATTCGCATCATGACTGCATCTACAGCGCCGCCAAAATAACCGCTTATACCACCATATAGTATGCCAATTAAGCTGGAAATCACTACTGAAACAACCGCAATTAAAAGTGTTACCTGTCCACCAACAAGTAAACGTGAAAGTACATCTCTGCCTAGCTGATCTGTTCCAAGTATATGTGTCGGAGTAGGAGCTTCATAAGTATGGTTCATATCCATTGCATTTGGCTCATAGGGCGCAAGGAAGGAAGAAAAAATAGTGACAGTGAAAATAATGCACAGTATCACAAGCCAAAAGATTGATAGTTTCCGTTGTTTTCTCATTGCCAAGCACCTCTTTTCAGCTTAGGATTTAAAACAATCATGATGATATCGATTACAAATAGGCACAAAATAACGACCACCCCAATAATAAGGATGCCTCCCATTAAAAGTGGAAAGTCTTTAACCATTACCGATTTCACTAGAAGCTGCCCTAAGCCTGACCAACCAAATAATGATTCTACAACAACGGAGCCACCAAAGAATGATGGAATCGTAACCCCTACGTAATTGAGATATGGGATAATGGAATTCCGTAAAATAGCACTACGTATTTCTCGATGTGCCACACCATTTGCACGAGCAACCTGTACATAGTAACTTGAGTTTTCAACCTTCACACAATCCTGTAAAAAGCGTGCGAATATCCCTACATGTGAAACAACAAGTACAATCACAGGCAGGACGAGATGGCGCATTCTATCTATTAATCCTCCATCACCACGTATATCGTTCATTCCTGATGACGGGAGCCAGCCAAGCTGTACGGAGAATACAATGATTAATACAATACCTATCCAAAATGGTGGCACAGCTGAGCTAGCCACGCTAAAAACGGATAATCCACGATCTAGTAGCGTACCCTCATTTAAGCCTGCATGAAGTCCTAACCAAATAGAGGTAAGCGCTACAATAAACAAGGTGATACCCACTAGCTGTAAGGTGTTAGGTAATCGCTCTAGTAAAATCGTTAAAACCGGTCTTCCTTCTTTTGCGGAATATCCTAAATTGCCTTGAGCAGCTTCATGAAGCCATGTTCCGTATTGATAGAAGATGGGTTTATCTAAGCCAAAAGCTTTTTCAATGCGCTCTTGCTCGGCTGCAGTTAATGTTTGTGCATTGCCTCCATAATAAGCCGCTGCTGGATTGCCAGGAGCGGCTTGTAATATAAAAAAAGAGAGGAAGCTCACGATAATGAGGACAAGTGTCCCCATTATCAATCGCTTCCCAAGCCACTTAGCGATCATTCCATTTCCACTCCTCAACATTCCATAAGAAGCCCGCTCCGTGGTGACCCAAAATACGTTCTTTTACACCACTAATATTTTTATTAATGCCATAAACCGCATCTACATAGGCAAAATAAGCAAACGGTGGATCCTCTGCTAGCACTTTTTGTAATGCCATATAAACTTCCTTACGTTTGTTAGGATTAACCGTTGAACGCCCTTCCCCTAACAACTCATCGACATTTGCGTTAGCATAGCTTCCGTAATTATAGCCAGCACTCGTTAAGCTAGACTCACCTGAATGGAATAGGCTATAGGTATGGTGGTCTGCATCATAAGGACTTCCCCAGCCAACCATAAACGCTTCTGTATCTTCAATGACAATATTACTCCAATCTAAGGCGGCCACTTCCACATCTGCGCCAATCACTTTATAACCCTCGGCTACATAGTTTGCCATATTTACACGTACTGTATCTGTAGCAGGGGCAGTAATGGTAAAACTAAGTTTTTTGCCATCTTTATAGCGGAAGCCGTCATCCTTTAGCTTCCAGCCGGATTGCTCAAGTAACTGCTTGGCTTTATCTAAATCGTATTCATAGTGCTCAATGCTGTCGTTGACATAAGCGTGTTTCTGTAGTGGCGAATATGCTTCTGTACCAAAGCCATGTAAGATGCCTTTTACAATTCCTTCACGATCTACCGCAAAGCTCATTGCTTTACGTACATTCAAATCCTGCCAAAGATTAAATTTCATATTAAATAAAATGCCACGGTAATCCGCTGATTCAACCTCGTACATTTTTAAATGCTCTACTTTAGAAAGTTCATCCACTTGATTAGGGTCAAGTAACGCAATATCAACCTCCCCAGACTTTAACTGTAATGCACGAACATTGCTGTCTGGAATAAACTTAAAGATGACCTTTTCAATAGAAGCTTTTGTACCAAAAAATGTTGGGAATGCTTTCAGTGTTAAACTCGTGCCACGATCCCATTTAGCAAACATATATGGACCAGCACCAATAGGCTCTTGGTTAAACGTAATTGTTCGCATGTCCTGCCCCTCAAACGCATGCTTCGGCAAAATCGGGACTGTCAGCTTATCGAGCATTGGCGTAAAAGGTTCATCTAAAATGAGTTTCATAGTCGAGTTATTCACTTTTTCCATTGCTTTTACATGAATAAAATCAGACTTTAAAAACGAGGCATTTTGATCGTCTAAAATACTATCGATTGTAAAAATGACATCATCAACTGTTAAAACCTGCCCATCGTGGAATTTGACATCATTTTTTATAGTAATCGTATATGTCAACAGGTCATCCGATATTTGAACATTTTCTGCAATGTCATTCACCGGATTATTGTGCTCATCAAAACGCATTAATCCACGAAATAATAAAGCATCTAAATTTGTTTCCTCTAAAATAGGGTTTAAGTTTGTAAATTCAGATTCTGAAGCATATATAAGTTCATTTGCATGTGATGTCGCTTCAGCAGATTGTTGCTGTTTTGCACCTTCACTAGACAATTTGCTACAACCCATAAGACCTAGTAACAGTGCTGTTCCTAGCAAACTTACTAAAAACTTTTTCAATTCAATTCACTTTCTCCTTTAAACAAACAAGCGCTTTAAATTAGCGAGGCAACATGTATAAACATTCGATTGATTTCTTTATGTAGAATGCGTTGCTCTTTAGAAAGCCATCTACAATGAATCGCATGATCCGTAAGCCGCGTTACGCTTGCTTCTAGTGAGCTCTCCTGTAGTATCATATCCTGTAAGTCTCTTATGTTAAGGTTTTTAACCTGTGGTGAAACAATCCATAATGATCCGATGTATAGCGCTTTTTCAAGCAAGCCCATGGATGATAAATCCATTTCTTGTGGCTTGAATAGTAATGTATCAAATGCTATTAATGCATCCTCCACATATAGCTGATAGATTGAGCGAAATGCCTGATAATCAAAGATTTCTCCGCGCATTTCCCTTCCTGGTGCAATGATTTCTCCCCAAATTAGTGTCGCGCTTTCCTTCATGCGAATCGTTGTATCCACCTGAAATTTCGCCCTCTCAAATGGAATGGTTACCTCGGGCATCCATTCTAAGCGAGCCTGCTCCTCCAATTCAACCGAAATTGACTGTGTGCATCGTTCGCCTGTATGAGACGGATATATCTTTAATGCTGATTGTTGCTTCAAGCGCACTTGACTATTAGCAGCAAGTTTAACGTTGATTTCATTTCGGTCACCTGCCACCATACCACCTGAGGATTCCATAATAAAAACAGTAGCTGTTGGATTATTTCCTTCATATAATTCTCGACTTGCCTTCAATGGGGGCTGCTGGTACACATGAACAAGTCTTGTGTATCCTCTTCTAAGCTCAAATGCCATCTCTAGCTTGCCAAAGTGATTTACTTTTCCCTGACTAGACATTGCCGTCAACTGCTTCTGCCCCTTCTAGTAACATATGATGCTGAATCCATGCGACAACCTGATCCACATTCGTTTGAGAGCGAACATCAGCAAAAATATATGGACGCCCACCTCTCATTTTTTTCACATCTTGATCCATCAGCTCTAAATCAACATCAACATGTGGAGCAAGCGATGTTTTATTTATTAACAACAAATCTGAACGTGTTAAAGCTGGGCCACCTTTTCGTGGAATATCCTGGCCTTCTGCTACGTCAATAACATAAATATAGCCATGAACAAGCTCAGGACTAAATGTAGCCGATAAGTTATCTCCACCACTTTCAATGAAAATAATATCTAAATCGGGAAAGCGTCTATTCAAGTCATCAATGGCCGCAAAGTTCATCGACGCATCTTCACGAATAGCTGTATGTGGGCATCCACCCGTTTCTACACCAACGATACGCTCCTCATTTAAAACACCATTCGTAATCAGGTATTGGGCATCTTCTCGTGTATAAATATCATTAGTAATAACCGCCACATTGTATTGCTCATGCATAGCGCGTGTTAATTGGTCTACCAGCGATGTTTTTCCTGAACCAACTGGCCCACCGACTCCAATTTTTATTGGTTTCATTAATCTTCACTCTCTTTCTACGAAATAAATAATCTTGAAAATAAAAATTCATGCTTCATGGATGCAAGCTCAATCCCTAATGCGTTATTGGCCAAATCATCAATGGTTAAATCTATCACCTTTTTGGCTGCTTGCTCTACATAAGCAAGTAGTTCGTGTAATGCTTGTACCCCTGTATTTTGTCCAAATGGAACAGATCGTACCGCATTTTGCACTAAGCCACTTATGGATGCATACATAAAAGTCATGATAGCATGATAGACATTGATACCAAATTCTTCACAATAAACACCATAAAGAACTGCATAATGTCCCTTCACTTCTTCACGCTCTATTTTTTCCTTCCATTGCTCTATAAAAGGTTTCTCTACAAGAGGTGCTACTGTTCGAACAAATTGCTTTCCGACATTGACACTAGCATCTCTCGATTCCTTCGCAAGTTTCATAGCCCCGCAAAGCTCATCAAGCTTCTTTAAACGAGCTTCGTCTTTGCTTACCGCTGCATGAAACGACTCCTTAATGATAATGGCATCACCATATACTAAGTTTTGCATTAAGTACGCTTTGCAAAACTGAATTAACTGTTCCTTTGTGCGAATTAAATCTCTTTGAATATAGGTTTCCATTCCGTATGAATGCGTATAGGACCCTATCGGAAATGCGGAATCATGAATTTGTAATAAATGCAATATGGATAAATCAGTGAGAGTGTCCACGGTATTTGAACGGTTGTTTAAAACGTCGCTCTGTCGTTTCATAGTTTACTCCTATTTCATCTAATAATGGATTGATCGTATGATCTGCACGTACGATGATTTCATTATTTTCAATCAAGCAAGGTGTATGACGATTCCCTAATTCAAATGCAGATTTCCCCATTTCAACCATATCTTTCGGCGTAATAACAATCACAGGCTCTAATTTTGTGCGAATAGCGATACGACGGTTGTCATCTTCAAATAATAAATCTCCATATAGTAAAGGTTCTTCTCCATCAATACGTAAAGCAATGTCAGTTCCCTTATCCGTTTCTGTGCGAAGAATACGTTTGCTTAACTCTTCCCATTCAAGCTCAATCCATTCCGTGGATTTGTGAGTAAATTCTTCCTCGTTGGCAATATTACCGATAATTTTTTCTATTAACATAGTATAGGCACCTCATATTTTAATGGATTTAAATGGCTGCTCCTCTGTAAATCTCATATAGAAACTTCATTTTTCTTGCAATTCAATCTTTTCATTACAATTAGAATAAGAAATACCGTTGGGACATTGGTAGTACATCTACTGGCTCACAAGTTGCTAGCTCACCATCAATTTTCACTTCGTACGTTTCTGGATTAACATCAATTTTTGGGGTAGCGTTGTTAAGCTTCATATCAGCTTTACCAATATTCCGACAATTTTTCACCGTACCAATCATTCGATTTAACCCTAATACTTCTGGTAATCCTTCTTCCACAGCAATCTTTGGTAAAAACGTCATTCCGCAATTTTGTGGCCCTTGTCCATAGTAGCCAAACATACGTCGCCCTTGCATAGGCTGTGGAGTAGGGATCGATGCATTGGGATCACCTGTAATACCATAAACGGCAATACCTGCTTTAATGACCAACTCTGCCTTTACGCCAAAGAAGGCTGGTTCCCAGAGGACAATATCTGCTAACTTTCCTTCTTCCAGTGATCCTACCTCATGACTAATTCCATGAGCGATCGCTGGATTAATATTAAGCTTCGCCATATAGCGCTTCACGCGATAATTATCATGATCCTTACCTTCATCCTGTGGCAGGGAACCACGTTGTTTTTTCATTTTGTCTGCCGTTTGGAACGTTCTTATTGTCACTTCACCGACACGCCCCATTGCTTGGGAATCGGATGACATAATACTTAAAATCCCTAAATCCTGCATAATATCCTCTGCAGCAATTGTTTCTGGACGGATACGTGAATCAGCAAATGCCACATCCTCTGGGACATCATGTTTAAGATGATGACACACCATTAGCATATCTAAATGCTCATCAATCGTATTGGTTGTAAATGGTTTCGTGGGATTCGTAGATGCTGGTAAAATATTAGGTAATGACGCCATGACTAATTGGTCAGGAGCATGTCCTCCACCCGCACCTTCCGTATGGAAAATATGAATAACACGTCCATCAATAGCATTGATCGTATCTTCCACAAAACCAGCCTCATTCAATGTATCAGAGTGAAGTGCCACTTGAATATCATACTCGTCTGCAACGGATAAGCTTTGATTTAGCGCTGTAGGGGTTGCGCCCCAGTCCTCATGGATTTTCATGCCGATTGCACCAGCTCGAACCTGCTCAATAATCGGTTCTGGATCAGATGCACTACCCTTTCCTAGTAATCCAACATTGATTGGGAATCCTTCAACTGCTTGAAGCATTCTATGTAAATGCCATTCACCGGGAGTTAAACTTGTCGCTTTTGAGCCAGCAGCTGGACCTGTACCACCCCCGATAAAGGTAGTCGTACCTGCTAGTAATGCTGTTTCTACCTGATCTGGGCTGATAAAGTGAATATGTGTGTCGATCGCCCCAGCCGTTGCAATTAAACCTTCCCCAGCATATACCTCTGTTCCAACACCGATGATCATATCCTGACCGACACCGTCCATACTGTTCGGATTTCCGGCTTTTCCAATACCAATAATTCGGCCATCTTTAATACCAATATCAGCCTTTACAATACCTGTATAATCAATAATGACTACATTGGTAATAACCGTGTCGAGAACACCCTCATTTCGTGTATTCTTACCATTTTGCCCCATAGAGACACGTAGCGATTTTCCGCCACCAAATACACCCTCATCCCCATAGCTTGTATAATCCTTCTCTATTTCAACCCATAGATCGGTATCCGCTAATCGAACTTTATCTCCAACTGTCGGTCCAAACATTTTTGCATACGCATCATGTGTCACCCTCATTTTTCCTCAGCTCCTTTAAAACCACCTTCAATTGCCTTGTCTAAAATTTCGTCCTTATGATGTGTAGAGCCTTCTGTTAGTTTGTCCAAACCAAACACATAACTTTTACCACCAAACTCGACAAGCTCTACTTCTTTCTCTTCACCTGGTTCAAAGCGAACTGCTGTACCTGAAGGAATATTTAGATGCATCCCGATTGCCTCTTGCCGATTAAACTCTAAAAATCTATTCACTTCAATAAAATGAAAATGCGAACCAACTTGTATCGGACGATCACCAGTATTAGCAACGACTATCGTCTTAGTAGCTCGTCCTACATTCATTTCGATTTCGCCTTTAGCTGGGCGAATTTCTCCAGGAATCATAGACAAATCCTCCTTTATTGAATTGGGCGGTGTACAGTTACAAGCTTCGTTCCATCTGGGAATGTACATTCAACTTGTACATCTGAAATCATGTCACCGACGCCCTCCATAACATCATCTACTTTGAGCACTTGCTTCGCTTCACTCATTAATTGTGCAACTGTTTTTCCATCTCTGGCACCTTCCATAATAAAACTACTAATGAGTGCTACAGCTTCTGGATAATTCAGCTTTAGTCCACGAGCTTTTCTTTTTTGCGCAAGTTCTCCTGCCACATGAAGGAATAATTTTTCTTGTTCAACAGATGATAGCTTCATTCCAATCTCTCCTTTCCCTACATTCGAAATTACCTTTAAAAACTTAACTATTTTAGAAAGAAATGGGTTACGAAAGTTAAATGAGATCATTGAGGTAACAGCTAATCTATTATAAGAAAATAGTTTTAAAAAAACAAATATTTTCATTTATCTGTCACTTACTAATTTAGCGAACAAGAGACAAAGAATGAGTTAATTCGCAATAAAACACTATCACCACCTATAGTTGCCCTAAAAAAATCATTATTGTAATTGTTTAATAAAGTACTAATTGTCTACTTAAAGGGGATAATACTAGTTTGATCAAAACCAAATAGAAATTAAATCTTCTACTATGGGACTTTTAGGTAATCCCTCCTGTGGGTTACGTATATGTCTGACAGATACTCGGAGTACCAAACGGCAAAAAGAGAAATAGCAAAAATAAATATAAGAAATTTTTTTATAGAAAACACCTCATATTTAGTATTCTCTATAACGTATTGCTTAACAATATTCCTGATTTTTATTTTTGTTTTACTCAAATGTTTTGTATTATAGATAGAGGAGTATTTTTATAATAAGTTTTTGCACCTTGTTTTTAAATACAGATAGTAAGCTTAACAATAAAAAATAAGTTAGAAGTGATATTTATGACAAAAAACAAGATTAAAGAAGTTGCTTATAAACAATTGGCTGAAAAAGGCTACGATCAGGCAACTCTTTCTAGTATTGCTAAAGAGGTTGGCATTAAAACACCATCGATATATGCCTTTTTTAAAAACAAAGAGGACCTGTTTATGGCTGTATATAAAGATCTGCTCGAAGAGTATTACCTTCACATAAAACAATCAATTGCCAATTTAAAAAATGGATCGGCTAAAGAAAAGCTCTACCAAATAGTGAAAGAACTTTGTAATTACTATTTAAGTCAACCTGAAAAAACAGCAGCATATACAAAATTAGCTTTTTACCTTCCTCCAACTTTAAATGATAAAGTGAAAAACATTTTTAATGAGATGGAAGAAATGCTTTTTGAGGTGCTTGAAACAATCTTTTCTGAAGGAATAGAGCAAGGCATAATAAAGGATCAACCGGTTGATGACTTAATAGCCTCGTTTAATTGTTTGATGGATGGACTCTTTTTGGAATTACTTTTTTATACGGAAGAAAAATTTAGAAGGCGCGCCGAGCAAGTTTGGAACATTTATTGGAATGGGATTTACAAAGAACATTGAAAAATGTTCTTCTAATCCCACCCTCCAAAAGATAATCGATAGCAAAATTACATAATGGTAGAATTTTTACTCAAACTTTGAAATAGATTTTTCAAGGCTATCTTGATTGTAGCTTTCTTGCACCATCGTACGCTACAACACTTTCTGTTACCTTTGCAACCTTATTTGTTGTTTCCATTACACCTGTTGTAATCTCCTCTGAAAATGCGGATATTTCTTCTTAGGTCACAGAAACTTGTTTGGTATGAGATACTACACCTTAAATGGATTGGAGAATACGATTTCCCAGCTTCTTCAACAGATGAAGTTAGTTTCTGCATAAGGTTATCGGTTTACTTTAAAATTCACTTCCGGGTATTTGGTCTTCAGCCTTTTAAGGGTTGAACCGTCGTCCTTCTGTTTTAGATACTGGTCAAAAAATGCCAGGCTGAATTCGTTGATAATGCGATGAACTTCCTTTGGATTTTCACCTGGGCTCCGCAACAGAGGGGAGAACAAATGAAAATCAGTGAAGCTTGTATGATCCGTATTGGAAATGACCATTGACATACCGCCGCCAGCTAACCCACGTTCACTGCGAACCTTGTCTTTATAGGCATCTTCATCAGAATCTTCATTTATGTCTGCACTCATGAGCAGAAATGGTTTTCCAATCCCACTTTCAGGTAATGCTTCCCCATACAATGTACCATCCATATCAATAGCTGCTTTGACACGAGAGTCTTCTGCAAGTATTTGTGCTGCGGTAGCCCCGCCGTAAGAGTGCCCAAACATTCCAATACGCGAGGTATCAAGCTTTCCTGTAAAGAAGCCAGTCTCATCGTTTTGATTAAGCTTCTCTAACTGGTCAAGTACAAAAGTGACATCTTCTTTCCATAATTTGATGTGGCGATCACGTTCGTCAAAATCAGTTAAATTGTCGGACTGTACGTAAGCAGTTCGACCATCTGGGAAGACGGTAGCTGCAGCATCAAATGTATGATCGATACCTAGAACAATATATCCTTGACTAGCCAACTCCTCAACTTCAAACGTGTTTTGATTACGAAAACCACTTAAACCATGGGAGAAAACTAGTATCGGATAATGATTCTCTGAGTCTGATAGTTGTACATCCTTAAACGAATGCGATTTTACCAAGCCCAGGTGGCTGAATGCAAATGCAGGAATGGACAATGCTTTTTCCAGTCCGTTAGCAAGCTCTGTCATGTTCCCAATATAAGGTTCTCGATTTCCATTGCTTTTTTCAGCTGCAGGATACCAAATTTGCACCATCAGTTCACGTCGGTCAGTTGGATTTTTTGAATATGGTTCACTTCTCTGATCATCGACCCAATGATATAGTTTCGTACCGACCGTATGTGGGCCAGTTGGTTCTTCAAATGAAAATACTGGCATTAGTAAGGGTAATGTAACTGCTACAGAAATATAGATAAACAACAACAAAGACTTAACAATGAATATACCCCTGTTTCTGAACCCTTTTTTCCGCTCAGCTAATAAATAGCATATAATCAAGATAACCGGGGTTAAATAAACCGGAATCATCTGCCATCTAAAACCTTCTGCCAATAGCTGGATTATAACCATTCCAATAGCAACCAAAGATGCGAATTTAGACCACTTTTTTGTTTCCTTGCTCACTAACAAAATCCAACTTAATATACTAAAATTCACAACTATTAAAACAACTTCCCAGAAATTCATTGGCCTATCTCCTTTGAATGCATTTTACTTTTAAATATAGTGATTAAACATTTAAACGCTTTTTAATTCGGTTCTAACAGATTTCTTCTTATTCGGAATTTTACTCCAATATGTAAAATATCTTAATATCCATTCAACTGGTCCCATTTTAAAATACCTTAACCAAACAATACTAAAAGTAATTAAAATAACGTGGATTACGAAGCACACCATTAATGAATTAATAGGTGTAAAACCAATTATGATATTAAACACAATTAGTAAAACACTTTGTGCAAGATAATTTGTTAAAGACATTTGTCCATAGAACTTTAATGGTGTTAATATCACTTTTGCCTTGTCCCATTGTAAAATAATAAGAAAACTGCTAGTCATTATAAAAGCCACCAAATAATCTTCTAGCATTTCAGTTCCTGCAGGAGTAATGGCAATTAACTTCTTTACATAAAAAAAAGATACATAAGTACAAATATTAACGATTAAAAAAATCAAAATATACTTTAATTTTCCATAGACATTTTCAAAAAATTTAAATTGCCCCATCGTAAAACCTAGCATCATTAATACAAACCATTTACTTATGTTGGATAGCAATTCCATCCATACAATTCTCTCACCATAATACGGTTGACAAAAAGCAGTAACTATAGATAAGGCTATTAGTGTAATCGTTACGATTAAGTTGGTCCATTTACTTCTTTTGGAAAATATTACAATGAACAAGCCTAGTACAGCATAAAACATTAATACATCATTAATTCCTGGTGGTGCATAAAATGTATGGATAAGCCCTAGTACAAATAAAAATGAGATTCTGCGTAAAAACAAAAGGTATCTATTGTTTACTTTTTGTTTGGATCGATTCAAAAAAAGATAACACCCGAATCCAAATAAAAAGAATAAAATAGGATAAAATTTCCTGTTAAATATATCATATAATACTCCGTGTAACTCGCTAGAAGAAAAACCACTCAAAACCTGGTAACTATTTACAAGAAGTACCCCCAGCAAAGCAAAACCTCGTAAATAATCCATAGTATCTATTCTTGTATAAGAGTTTAATCTATTCATTCCAAGACTCCTAATATAAATATATTTTATAGCATTATTAGTAGATAACCTAGAAGCCAAGGAATATCCAATTGACAGGTAATTTTCAGTCTGAGCTAAAGCAGATGAAACCTAAATACCTTTGGAGTATTGCTACTAGTGAAGCTCAGGTATCGTTTCATCTGCCCCACTCCCTTCTTCCTATCAAAAACTTAAAATGCCCAGCTACCTTTACGGAAAATTGGCTCTACAGTTCCATCTGGTAAAATACCGTCAATGTCCATCTCACTGCTACCAATCATAAAGTCCTCATGTGTTACTGAAATATTTGCACCTAACGCTTCAAGCTGATCGTTTTCTAAATCTCTTCCACCCTCTAAGCAAGTTGGATAAGCTTTACCAATCGCTAAATGGTTCGATGCATTTTCATCAAACAATGTATTAAAATATAAAATCCCCGATGCTGAAATTGGCGATCCATGTGGTACAAGTGCTACCTCACCTAGATAGCAAGAGCCTTCATCCACATTCATAAGCTCCTGTAATAAATCATGTCCTATCTGTGCTTCAGCTTGAACAATTTTTCCCTCTTCGAGTGTCAGTTTAAAGCCATCGATAATATTCCCCTGATAAACTAATGGTTTAGTATTGCTGACATAGCCATTCACACCTTGTTTCATCGGTAACGTATAAACTTCTTCTGTCGGCATATTAGCCATAAAGATCGTATCATCTGGTGTTTTACCACCTCCAGTAATCCATTTATGCTGTGGCGCTAATGCAATTGTTAAATCCGTACCTGGCGCTGTATAGTGAAGCTTCGCATATTTTTTATTGTTCAGTAGGGCCGCACGAGATTCTAAATTTGTTACATGTTCACGCCAGTTTTCAACAACATTACCTTCACCGATATGAACAGTTTTAAAAATAGCCTCCCATAATGCTGGTACTTGATCCTCAGCCGCTAAGTTCGGGAACACCTTCGATGCCCACTTTGGTGAAGGAACTGCTATCATCGACCAGGCTATTAAATCCTTCATTACTGCGTTGCGATTGTTGCTCAGAGCAGCTCCTGATACCTTTTGATAGGTAGCTAGACGATCGGCTGAAATACCTGCAAATTTATCAGGGTCTGCAGCATCTATCATTAATAGTGCTCCTTTACGTTCGATCAGCTCATCATTCATTTTGACTGTCCATTCTGGGAAACGATTAAATTCTTCATCTGTGGCATGTTCAAAGTAAGCACGATCCATTTCATCATCCGATAAATTAACATGAACACGTCCTGCCCCAGCCTTATAAGCTTCTTTCACAACTAAACGGGCGAAATCCAATGCATCCACTGATGTATTGACTAATAAATATTGCCCTGGTTGAATATTGACACCGACTTTTACCGCAAGTTCTGCATACGCTTGTAATTTTTCTTCAAAAGTCATATTATTTACCTCACTTTTTTCTAATTGTTTATTATTACCTTAAAGATAAACATTTTCTATATTTAAATGAATAACTGTTCCCTTACAATTTGAAATATAATCTTACTAAATTGTAACTATAGAAGTTCCTTTAATATTTTTCCTAATCATGAAAAACTAAATCTCGAATTAAACCATGAAATTAATTGCTTATTTGCATCAAGAGTATGATAATGATGATTTTTGGTTTACCTAACTAAATTAGTTAGGTAATTGTTATTATAAATCTCACTCTTGTATCCTTTATAGTAAAGAGTCTCTAATACACTGCTGATACTTGAATATTAAAACTCACTTAATCTTTAATCAAAGGGGTAATACGGTACAACTTTTTTATAAATGGTTGCAAGGTTCGACATTTTTGACCATTCTGTACAACGATAACTTTGGTTTATTGATTTCACCTGTAATCTGGTATCCTATCCTCTGATACAATTTAATGGCAAGATGGTTCTCTTTCTTTACCGTCAAAGAGCATTTGGCAAAGCCTTGTAGACTGGCCTGTTCCTCGGCAAACTCAAGTAGCCTAGTACCTAACCCCAGTCCCCGGCTTTCGGGCAATAAGGCGATTGTTCCGATGTGAAACTCGTCATCTTCTCCCTCCTTCATGGTGATCATGGAATAAAACATTTTGAGATTCAGAATGTTATAAACAACAAGATCCAGCTTTCGGAATGAAAGCAACTGTTTAAAAGTGGGCCAGGCAAGACGATTTAAAACAGATATGGGATAGCAAGTAATCATCCCTAAAGTTTTCCCGTCCATTTGAGCTTCGTAAGCGTATTGATGACTAAAACGGTTGTTCTCCTGCTGCCATAGTGTACGAAATGTCCCTTCGATCGTGTTCTCCTCCTCAGATCCTGCAAGTGAAAACGCCATGTATTCCAATGCCATTACATTTAGCTTAGCGCTGACCATCGATCGATGATCAGCCTTTACAATAGATATTTGATTCATTTCCAAGCACTCCTTTTCTCTTTCTATATTATTGATGTTAATTATCATCCTTAGCTTTGAAACCGTAATAAAACGTATTTAAAACAAGCTCTGCAGCCGATTTTTTAGCCACGTTACCTTCTTGTACCTGTTCCCAAGTATGGAAAAGCAGGGCATAAAGCGTATTCAAAATCCATTCGCTGCTAACCGTTTGCTGAAAGTAACCTCTTTGTTGTAACAGCTCAATAACGCGTCGTAAGGGTTCCCTCAGCTTCTCTTCGGCTTCACCTAATTCTTTGTTGTTAAATACAGATGCATCATGACCTAGAAAATAGATTTTGTCACCTAAAGGGATTAACGCTTCAATGAGTTCCGGAATATAGTTTTCGCTTCTTTCCTCATCCAGTGGAATCTGGTTTACGGTATCACTTACCAGTTGTATAGCCCGATGGCCCAAGAACAGCATCAATTTCTCTCTGCTTTCGACGTAGCGATGAAGTGTAGCAATGCCAATTCCCGCATATTCCGCAATTTCATTCATCGAAGCAGTAGGATTTTCAACAAGCAATATAGTAGCCGCATCAAGAATTGCATTAAATCTCGCTTCCTTCAACGCTGACAAGCCTTTTCCCATTGTAAATCTCTCCCTCATTTGTATAAAGTAATTATTTTTGATAGATAAATGTATCATTTGATATTAATATAAACCATTTTATGCAAATTATCAAGCAGTTGAATGTATATTTTTCTAAAATTTTATAAAATAATGGCAAACACAATTTTACAGTAAATAAAAAATCCATTTTAACAAAGAGATTAATCAAAATGGATTCTTTTCTTTTTGAATGAACATTCCTTAAAAAGTTTGCAATATCACCTTGTCCGATATTCCAGAAAAAGGGTATTTATGAGAAAAAAGACGGTTGCAATGTAGACGGTAGAGTTAAGGTGTTTTGTTCAACTAACAGGTGGTTAGTTGAACAAGGTTCATTTAATTGATAGATGATAAAAATAACCTATTTAATAAAATTTAAAATTTAATAAAGGTAATAGTAAACTTTGTATAAACATTTTTCTCACTTTCAACTTTAATTAAGGCTTGATGCGCTTCAATAATCGCTTTTGTTAGAGCCAAGCCAATCCCAGTCGAGTCATGTTTTTTAGAAGTGCTTGCTTTGTAGAACCGATTAAAGATATGTGGTAAGTCTTCAGCAGTAATCCCTTCTCCAAAATCTTGAATTATGAGCTCTGTATAAATCGGTGTATCCTTAACTTGAATAGTGATTGTATCACCAGGCTTGGAATGCTCAATCGCATTCTTTAGCAAGTTCATCAAAGCTTCTTGCATCCATAATTTATCGTGGGTAACCACTACTTCCTCCGTCCCGTCCCAGTCAATTGACAAATTCCTTTCATTGATTATATTTTCCAAACGGTTCAAAACTTCATGAATGGTCTCCACCAAGTTTAAAGATTCTTTATCAAATGAAACTGCTTTGGCATCTATTTTCGCTACTTTTAATAAGTTTTGAATCAAGACATTCATTCTGGAGATTTGAACTTCATTATTTTGCAATAATTGAATTTGTTGCTGACGGGGCAAGTCTTCATTCAATAACAATTCATTATAGATTGATATAGTTGAAAGTGGCGTTTTTAATTGATGGGATATGTCTTGCAATATTTGTCCTAAGAATTCCTTCTCACCCAGTAAATCCTTTATATTTTTTCTAATTATGTCTTTCATAGAGCGAAATGAAACCGCTAATTTGGCGATATCCCCTTCTTTATTTTCATTTATTGAAACTGAGTAATCACCATCAATTATTTTCTTAGCAGTTGAAGTAAGTTGCTTGATTTTATTGAAAATAATCTTGTATTGCATATAGTTTGCCAAAAACAGTATAAATCCGAAACAAATCAATCCCCAAAATATTGTTTGATTAAAGCTAAAAATATGGTTATTTAAAAGTGGAAACAGTTTTGTCTCCAAATCTTCATATAATCCATACTGTCTAAAGATTTCTCGCCCTTTTTCCTGATACTCACTCGAATCAGAAGAATTACCTGTTAAGACTTTCATAATTTCTGCTTCATTCTCAGGATTTTGTTCAATTAATCTAGCGGTAATTTCCCCCCAGGCTGTAATAGAATCCGTTTTTAAATGATTGTAAAATATTTGGTGTGCAATTAACTGATAAACCATAAATAGAGAAAATAAAACCACCAGTATTATCATATAGCCTTTCAATTCGGTATTTTTCATCATCTATTCTCGGTTCACATCCTTATTCCAATGATATCCCAATCCTCTCTTAGTGATGATATACTGTGGATTTTTGGGGTCGTCTTCAATTTTTTCTCTTAAACGCATAATGTATACAGATAACGTATTTTCCCCAAAATAAACATCATCTTCTTCTGTTATTTTCAGTAGGATTTCATCTCTTTCTAATATTTTGTGAGCGTTTTTCATAAAAGTTAACAAAAGCTTATATTCTAAGCTTGTTAATGGAACCATTCCTTGATTTTTATATACCTTTACTTGGTTCATATCCACTTTTATATTTTCAGATATTAAAATCATTGAAATTTCTTCTATCCTAACTTGTTTGCGTAATTGTACTCTTACTCTAGACATAAGTTCTCTGACTCGAAAAGGTTTTGTTATATAATCATCTCCGCCAATATCTAGACCCATTACCACATTTGCTTCTTCATCAAGAGCCGTTAAGAAAATAATTGCTGTTGCATTATTTTGGTTTTTGAAGTGTAAACATAAGTCATAAC
Organism: Lysinibacillus sp. G1-3; assembly: GCF_056322905.1. NCBI lineage: Bacteria > Bacillati > Bacillota > Bacilli > Caryophanales > Bacillaceae > Lysinibacillus > Lysinibacillus sp. G1-3. Next base: position 50,679 of record NZ_JBWHYQ010000012.1, on the reverse strand, counting down.
CACTTCCATCTGGAAGGTTAATATCTAAAATAGCCAAGTCAAAAGTATTATCATTAAATTGGCTTTTTGCTTCTTTTACACTAGTAGCTCTAATCACCTCATACCCTTCATTTCTTAATGAAAATTCAATGGCTAGACCGAGTGCTTCATCGTCTTCTACAAGTAATATTTTATTCAAATATATCTTCTCCTTCCTCTCACTCCATATTAACATTTACCACCAAATCAGAATAACCTGACTATAAGTAGCCAGGCCATAGGTATTACTCTTCTCTTATCGTATCTATAATATTATCCTGTTGGATTCTTCTCAGCGGTAGCAGAACAGATAAATAACTGATTAACAATGCTGCAACAAACGTAATGATGCAAGCATTATAGGGAATAGACCATTCAACTTTAAAGAGACCCGATGCAGCAGTGTACAAAATATATGAAAGTATACAACCATAAAAAATGCCTTGCAAGCTTCCAGAAAAACCGTAAAACAGTGCTTCATAAATAATCATTTTTTTCAAATCCCTTTGGGACATGCCTATGGATTTTAATGCAGCCAGTTCTTTCCGTCTAATCATGATACTTATAGTAATTGTATTAAGTATATTTACACTGCCAATTAAAGAAATGACCACAATAAAAGCATATACAAGAACTTTGATCGTGAGAGCTTCTTCATGTTTGGCTTTATTCTCTTCAAAGTTATTGACCACTGCAATATCGTGTTTTTTTCCAATAGTCTTCTGGATGTCTTCAACAGTCGCGAGAGATTGATCTGTATCCTTCAATTTAATTTTAAAACCTATGTCTTGTTCGGAAGCCTCGGATACATTTTTAATCAACTTTAATTGTTCTAAAATTTCCAGATTCTCAGAAGAAACATTATTTTCTTCTTGTAGATAGATTGTAAGATCCGATTCGGACGGATCGTTTACAAGTTTGGATGAAAATGCGATATCCATTAGAGATGAAAAAGTAATAAACAATACACTACTTATAACGATCGATAAAATAGTTACGATATAACGATTTTTATTTCTTTTTACATTTTTAATGGCCAGGTTTAATGGGAATGAAAAAGGTTTTCTTAGCACCTTATTATTTTGTTTTTTGATTCTCTCTTTTTTTATTGACAATCTACTACTAATCGCCAACAATGGTGATATTCTTCCTGCGAAAAAAGCAGGGAAATAACTGGATACTAATACAGCTATCAGAGTAAGAATCGAACTGGCCAATAATATCTTCCAATCTATATTGAAAAAGAAAATATCTGAACCTTTGTCTAGTAAAATCACGAAAAAGGCTTGGAGAATAGCAAGCGCCAATAAACTGCATACAATTCCAATTGGTATGGCTATGAAAGCAAGCACGGCAGCTTCTTTCATTACAATTTGTCGAATTTGTTTTCGTGTAGCACCGATGCTTCTCAACAAACCGAACTGCTTCATTCGCTCTACGACACTGATTTGAAAAGCGTTGTAAATAACAACAATTGTAGAAATTACAACAATACTGACAACTATAACTAGCATAATCAGAAGCGATTGATTCGTTTCCGGTTTCAAAGCTTGAATCAATTGAGTATTAATAACAATGTTATTATCTTCAGTAATAGATTTAAGTTCGTCTATAACTTCGTTAAAGTCTGCCTTCTCGTTAATTTCAATTAATATCCTTCCCTCTCCAATAGCAAACTCACTTTTATATGTTAATAATCTCCCCTCTTTATTTTTTTGTGTAAACCCACTATTATTCAGTAAACCAACCAGCTGATATGTTTTTCCGCCCAGTTCAAATGAGTCACCGATTTGAAGATCTTCTTTAATATAAGGAATTAACCAGGAATCGATAGCTGCTTCATGAGCATTGGCTGGTAATTTTCCATCTAAAAGGCTGTAAGTTAGAAAGCTTAAGGCGTGATGATCCGCGAAATTCATACGCACAGATACCTCTCCAACCGGAACTGCGTCACCCTGAGACATCAGACCAAACGATTCAATTTGGGGATTAAATCTGACTTTATTTAAAATCGCCTCATCGTAGTTTGAAATGCCAACGTGAAAAGAAATTCCGTTTAACTTTTTGGTGCCTTCTATTTGAGAGAGTTGTGTTCCTTTCATAAACAGACCAATAGTTGAAATTAACGATACAGAGAGCACGATTCCAACCAAGGTCAGAATTGTTCGTTTCATATTCCCTTTTAAATACTTAGTACCAAGTTGCTTATAACTATTGATCAAAATCATTCCCTCCGGTCATTGACTCTTTCGCAGTCAGTCGTTGGTCAGAAATGATTTCACCGTCTTGTATTGTTATAATTCGATCCGAAGCTGATGCTATCGTTAGATCGTGAGTAATTATTACAATAGTTTGATTGTATTTTTTTGCAGTTATTCTTAATAGATCCATAACTTCTTTCGTATTTCGAGTATCCAGATTACCTGTAGGCTCATCAGCAAGTATCAAATGTGGACGATTAATTAGCGCCCTGCCAATTGAAACCCGTTGCTGTTGCCCTCCAGAAAGTTCAGAAGGCAAGTGATTCTTACGTTCTTGAAGCCCCAGGATAGTAATAATTTCATTTAAATACTCCATATCTATAGATTCACTGTCCAATAACGTAGGTAAAGCAATATTTTCTTGGACATTTAATACTGGTATCAAATTAAAGAATTGAAAAATGAACCCAACTTTTCTTCTTCTGAATACCGAAAGATCATTATCTGAATATTTATAAATATCATTATCCCCAATGAATACCTTCCCTGAACTAGGGCGATCCAACCCACCTAAAATATGTAGCAGTGTACTTTTTCCAGAACCAGAAGCACCGACGATTGAGACAAACTCGCCTTGCTGAATAGAAAGATCAATTCCTTTTAACGCATCTACCCTGTTATTGCCTTCCCCATAACTTTTCACTATATTCTCCATACGTACGACTTCCATATAACCCATCCTCTCACTATTAAAACTCAATCCTGTATGTCTACAAAATTCACTTTGCGTTTGCTATCTGGATAAACGTTCTCAATTGTTTTGAAAACTTGTTCTACTTCTTCTTTATCTTCTTTATAATCAAATTTATTATCCTTTAAGTGAATCACTGTCATAATGGAATCTGGGTCAGCTAACTCATCATAAGTTTTGTCATTTAGAATAACAAAATCCATACCCATATATCCGACCCATATTTGATTCTTAATATAACTTACAGGTATCATTTTTCCATTCAAATCTATCTGGCTATCTACCAAATCATAATCACTTATAGAATAGAACAAATTTAGTGAACCAGGTAATTCTTTAATTTCATTAACAGGTTCTGAAATGATAGATGCACTGCCTGGTTCTTTTCTTGCTCTAATAATTCCTTTCTTAACTAATTGTTCAGCAGTAGTTTTGTTAATAACCAAATACTCACTTTCTGATTCACCTTTTTTTGTTACTACGAACTTCGCTTTGTAATCAACAGTTCGTTCGGCTTTATGTTTATATTCCTGCTTAACTTTATTCACATCTTTTTCTGTGCCGATAACTAATATTCCATTGGCCGGTTGTGGTGGACCTCCAACATAACGTTTTACTCCGTATCCTACACCTAAAAAAATGGCGATAACTAAGGCTAATCCTATAATTTTTTTCATTATATATTTCTCCTTTTTTCTTAGTGTCTAAATTATAGACTAGATATACTTTATATTTGAATAACTGTTGTCTTACTATTTATTCTCTATTCTTACTCATTCGTAAGAATAAACATTTTCAAAATAGCAGTTCGCTTTTTGTAGGAAGAATTCCGATTGAAAGTGCTTTTGTAGATGCGAACAATCTTAATTTTCAACAGCGACTGCAAAAAAAAAAACTCCATTTCGAAAAAATTTAAATCAAAATGGAGTTTCTTTATTAGATTTTTATAAATGTCTTCACTGCCATACTTTTAACGAAAAAAGAATATCCTCCGAAGGGAACTTATCAGCGGAGTCCAATAGGAGTGCATCCTACAATAGGGAGCCAATGGGATTCCATTGTTCTTACCAAGTTGTCGTAATCCACCTAATTAAAATTTGTTAATGGTAAAAAGCTGTGGCAATTTCAAGAGCTTTAAGTGGCTCTTTGATTGAATCAAGCGTATAGACCAGTTTTTCGTTCTGCCAAACAATCGAATTCCCTGATTCATAAACATCTAAGCGCGCAAAACCGTTTTGTTTTGGAATTGGGAGCATATGTGTTTCTAGAAATTGGACTGCCTGTTTTGCAAGCTTCATACCTGCTTCTGGATTGTCTGTTCGTGTATGTGTCGCAATTGCCCATCTACCCTCATTCCAACCAGTCCATAAAGAACCAGCTCCTGCATCCTGATAACCTTTAATTTTATAGCCAAGATCAACCTCTTGACCACCATTTTGACTAAAGTTCACAAAAGAAATTTGCTCATTTGCTTCTTTAACATTCTGATATTGTTTTACCACTAGTCTTGCAATAACAGTAGCTGACTGTGAATTTTTAAGCTTCCCATCATTGATTGGCAAATACTTTTTACTTTCAAAAAATAGTATTTCAACTTGGTTAGCTTCAGCCTTCGTTATTGCAGATAAAAATGTACCTTCTGTTATCGGTAGCCCTTTTGGTAAAGTTATAGATAAATTAGTTTTAAGCTGGTTCTTAATATTTTTTAGTACATCAGCCTGTGTAAGAGATGCTTCTGTGTTTCCCTTATTTGTTTTGGACGACTCCTGATTTTCATGTGATTGATGCTCTTCTTGTGGCTTGTTCGCCACGTTAGATTCCTGTTCCTCTGGTGGCTTGTTCGCCACATTAGGTTTTTCTTCTTTATCAGAGCATGCACTTATTATACTGAAACTTAAAAGCATGGAGATAAAAAGTATTTTTTTCATGGCATTGCCCCCTAATTTCTTTCTTCCTGTCCTTAATCAACTGAAACTTTTTGTAATATAACCTTATTAATTAGTTTCGTCAAATCATTAAACTTTTGACCGAGCATACCATTGTTACTACCGCTAATGGAATTAGAGTTCTTGTAAAAGCTCACTTGTTTCTTCTCAGGTTACTCTATTCTTTCACTTCTTTTAGGGTTACTTTAATACGAGGATAATAGATACTCGTAACACCTTCAAACGCGGAATCTGTGCCAATAAATAACCACAATTCGCCTTTTTTATCAGTTTCAACAATAAACGGGCGTTGTTTATTATTAAAAGGTTTTAACTCATATTTCTTATCTATTGCCATTTTTGCCAAGTCACCAATCATAAATGCATCTTTACCTTCTTCTTTTTGATTTCCTTTATCAATATTCATCAAATAAAATCCCGTTTTATCTATAAATGGGATAGGTTCCGTATTGGTTGCACCAATTTTCACAAATACACTTTCACCAGGCGATCCACCTACGCCCATTTTATCTCCAGCATTAGTGGCAATATCGAAATCAAACGTCACACTATATTTTGTATTTGGTTTTAATCGATCATTTGTATCCAATTTCTTCTTAACAAACATAAATAAATCGTCACTTCCATTATATCCACTTAAGTAAAGACCTTTTTGTTTATTGTTTATCTCTTTAGGTAGTAACTTAAGTGAAAATCGGAGCTTATAACGAAGTTTATCTTTATATGGATAATCAGAAAACCCACCGATCCATCCATTTTTATCCTTGCTAAAAGTTGATTCAACAATGATATCATCGTAATTCGTTACTACCTGGTCTAAATCAATAAGTGTGACAAACGCATTTTTGTTTAACAATAAAATTTGCTCTTTGGTTAAATCTCCAGCAAAACCACTAATAACGCTATCATAAGTATATCTTCTTGAAAATTCACCAATTTCCTTTTCAAGTTTCGCATAGTCTTCTTTGTTGAGCATTTTATTAAAACTAACAATTACTGAGAATACATCCGATGTCGAAGCTCCCTCAATCTTTCGAGTAAGTTCTTCTGATATTTTATAAGGAAGAATATTTACAGCGTGTACATTACTGTGTGCTGCTAATGCTGGTTTAGTCAAATTTAACCCTGAAACTGATCCGCCAAATACGAACGTTGTTGCTACTACTAATGAAATTTTTTTAATATTCATTTATTTACCTCCTTAAATTAGATTCAGTTAATAGACGAGAATAAGATTGGATTTTTTTAATAAAAATCCAATCCAACTGTATTAAATGGAACCATAAAGTTATAGAACTCATTCACCTAACTAAATTAGTTAGGTGAATGCTATTATAAACATTTATTCTTGAAAATTCCCCAATTTTCTTTTCGACTCATAGTCACATAATCTTCTTTATGAGCGTTTTATCAAAATAACCATTACTGAGAATTTGTTTAATGTCGAATACTTTCTCGAGTTAGTTCTTCTTCTATTTAATAAGGGAGAATACTTAATCTTGAACCTTACTGTGTCTAATAGCGGCTCAGTCAAATTTAATCCTGAAACTGATCCGCAATATAATACATTGTTACAACTACTAAGGATTTATTTCAATTCATTATTTACCTCCTAAAATGATAATTCAATTATTAGACGAGAATCAATTACAATAAGTTTCAATGTTTTTCAAAAAAAACCAATTCAAGGATGTAAAACGCTAACATAAAGTTATAGAGTTCTTTATTGAAAGCCCACTCATTTCTTCCCAATTTTTAATGAGGCTGCGCCTAAAGGGGTTCTTTCATCAACCGGAGCCCACCTTCGAAGACATGGGTCAACATGTTTTTTGTAAGAAAGCAGATAATGGGCGTTTGCGTAAGCCTAAAATAGCTTTGTACATATTCTGTGCTTAAGACATGTATTGAAAATTAACTAGAGAAAGGATGTAAGTATTAGCTCAAATATTGACTATACTTCACCGTCAACACAGTTCACCTCTGATGTCAATGACAACACACTTTTTAAAAGAGATGATCGGAATTTTATAAACATTCTAGGTGTAGAACAATTAAATACGTTAGAAAATATATCTTTGCTTGATATTTTTCTAAGTAAGAATAAGATGATAGAGCCTCACTATCATCAAAATGCAGCAGAACTTGTTTATTGTATTTCCGGTGCCGCCATTGTTTCTATATTTAATCCCTTTACAAAAGAGATTAAAAACTATCCGATCGAGCCTGGCCAAGTCGCCAATGTACCGCAAGGATGGTGGCATTATGAAATAGCAACTGAGAATGACACGCATTTACTGGCCATTTTTGATGCTCCAACTCCTGATGTTATTTTAGGCTCAGATATATTGAAATTTACACCTTCCAATGTAATGGCTCACGCGTATTGTTTAGATGAAACTCAGTGGAAGAAAACAATTGCGCCTGTTGTACCATCAACATATATCGGTCCACCTAAAGACTGTAACCGTGTAAAATCAACCGCTGAAAATCAAAAAGATCAAAAGGAGCAAAAAGATCCTCATCATAAACATAAAAATAAATATATGCCTTTGAACCCATATCCGCCATATCGCTATCCAAATATGAATCCATATATGAATCCTTATGGCTCAAATCCTTATGGTTCATATTATTAATTAATAGTAAAAAAAAACGAAAAATCATAAATCGTTCATACGAGTGTTTGACTCGACATCATAAGCTCTACACCTTTCATTGCATAAAAATAAATAAAAAGGAAAATCTATATTTTAAGTCATAGCTTCGTTATTACTAAAAGAGGTGTAGAAAATGGAATTATTTCCAGTGATCCATACAAATTTTTGGGATGCTGTAATAGCCGTTCCAGCAGTGTTACTTATTACACAGCTAATTAAGGTATTTATGCGTGTTCAGCCTAAATATGTTCCTGCGATTGCCCTTGTTATTGGCTTGATTATTTCTATCTTCATTAGCCATAGACATAATCTTATTGCTGGAATATTTATGGGCTTTTTTTATGGTTACGCAGCTATCGGAAACTTTGCAGCATTAAAAACAACTATAAATAGCTATAAAAGCAAGAAATTAAAGGAATAAAACCTTAGCTCATAACGGGAAGCAACTGATCCACAGACAAACGTTTTTACAAAATGACTTCCAACTTTTTAGTTTTATCGGAACACTTTCAGAAATTATCGCCCAACTTTTGAATTTTATCGATCAACTTTCACATTTTATCACCCAACTTTCACATTTTATCACCCAACTTTTAATTTTTATCGACACCCCACCTTCTAAAGAGCAAAAAAAGGATTCATACACAAAACTGTCTGTGAATCCTTTTAATTTGTCATCTTTAGCAATAAGCCCTTTTATTGTAAAAGATGATTAGAATTTCATTTAATAACACATCCTAATCTCAAATAAATGAACGAGAACATGAGTTAGGATGTGTAATAATGGAATTGGCAAATGGAAATCTAACATCATTACGCTATAAGGAGATTTTTAAGATTTGGACGCAGATTGGCGTTAATAATGGCTATATAGCTTCAAATCATGCATTTTTCAAGCACGCTGTTGATAAAAAACTGAAGGCTATTATTGTGGATTTTGTGCAATGTTTAAAAGAGGAAAATAAACAACTAACATCGTTATTAAAGGAAAATGGGGTACTTGCCCCTACTACATCGATCGACTATGGAAAATTGAAAATGAAAAATATACGAGGGAAACGAGCTATTAATGATCCAGAAATCAGCACCATTTTATCGATGAATATAGCTTCTTCAGTTATTTCAGTCAGTCAGGCTTTAGAAATGTCTGTGAAGAAGAAGCATACAGCAAAATACGGAGAGCTTCATATGAGGTATGCGATACTTGGCGCAAAGCTAATACGGCTCAGTAACGACAAAGGCTGGCTACTAGCTCCTACAACAATTTAATGTTTCTTAAACGAGGGAGATTCCAGTTAAAAGCGTCTAGGAACGTAAATCAACCCCTCATTTTGCCCAAGACTATACCTTATTAAAGTAAGATATCTTCATTTCATTACACAATAGATTTTTAAGCGCCTCATTCAAAAAAATTTCTGGTTTTCAACACTAAAAAGCTCTCGTTTCAAAAAAAACGAGAGCTTCAATATTTATTCCTCATTATCGACTTCTCACGAACAACAGCTTGTACCATTGATTCACGATAAACGGTAACACAGACAAGCTATAAATAAAGCCTAATTGTGCGGTACTTAATGTGGCAACTTCAAACACACCTGTAAGCATTGGAATAAACAATACTGCGTGTAAACTTAAAAAACCAATTAAGAATGCAAGCCAAGTATATTTATTCGAAAATAGTCCAATGGCGAAGATAGATTCTTTAGCTCTGGAGTTAAAGCCATGCACTAATCGTGACAAGCATAATGTTGTAAATGCCATCGTACTTGCCGTTAAAGTATCTCCCGTTGACAAACCGATTTCAAAGGCAACCGTTGTCGAAATGGCAATTAATATTCCTTCGAGCACCACTTGAGTAGTAAATGCTTTATTTAATAATGGTGCATGAATATTTCGAGGTTTGTCCTTCATTGTTTTTTTATTATTCGGCTCTAAACCAATTGCAATCGCCGGTAAACTATCCGTTAGTAAGTTAATAAATAATAGATGCACAGGTGCAAAAGGAACTGGCAAACCTAATATTGTGGCATATAAAACAACAAAAATGGCACCCGCATTCCCAGATAATAAGAACAAAATAGCGTTTTTGATATTCGTATAAATACTTCTACCGTTTGCAATAGCCTTTACAATCGTTGAAAAATTATCATCCGTTAGTATCATAGAGGAGGCATCCTTCGCGACCTCTGTACCGGTAACTCCCATTGCCACACCAATGTCGGATTGTTTTAGTGCAGGACCATCATTAACACCATCTCCTGTCATTGCGACGACATGCCCTTTTTCTTGCCATGCTTTCACGATACGAATTTTTTGAGCAGGTGTTACTCGGGCATAAACAGAAAAATCGTTAACCTTTTCTTGAAGCTGCTGATCTGATAAGCCTTCTATTTCATGCCCTTCAATCGCTTCAGAGGGATCATTTAAAATCCCGATTTGATTGGCAATAGCCGTTGCCGTAATTTTATGATCACCTGTAATCATCACCGGCTTGATACCAGCTTTTATACATTTTTCAACCGCACCTTCTGATTCTTTTCTTGGAGGATCCATCATCGCGATTAAACCAACAAAGATTAAATCTTTTTCGGCTCTTACATCGATTGCTCGATGTCCCTTTACCTCTTTGTAGGCAACCGCTAGTACCCTTAACCCCTTCATAGAAAAATCACGATTTACTGCTTCGATTTTTTGGCGTTGTTGTTTTGTAATATTAAATATGCCTTTTGAAGTTTCAATCTTTACAATTTTAGGAAGAAGGACATCTAATGCTCCTTTTGTAATCATAATAGATTGCTGATTGATCGTATTCACAGTACTCATGAGCTTTCTATCTGAATCAAAAGGGATTTCGGCCACTCTTGGATAATAATCTCTTACTAATAATTCGTCAAAATCATATTGTTTCCCTAATTTTACGAGTGCAACCTCAGTAGGATCACCGATTTCCTTACCGTCCCTTTCCACTGCATCACTACATAATATTGCCTTTAACATAAGATCTTTCTCAACTGCATTTTCAGTGTATAGCTGATCATGTGGAATCACTTTTTCATCCACATAAACCTCTTGAACAACCATTTTATTTTCAGTTAAAGTTCCCGTTTTATCTGAACAAATGACAGATACACTTCCAAGACTTTCAACAGCATAAAGCTTTCGAATAATGGCATTTTCCTTGGCCATTTTCTGTGTCCCAAAAGCCAGCACAATAGTAACAATCGAGCTTAACGCTTCTGGAATTGCTGCCACGGCAAGTGAAACAGCAAACATAAACGATTCTACAAGCGCACGTCCTCTAACAAGGTCAATCACGAAAATAGCTAGACAGATTAACGTAATCCCTAAAGCTAATTTTTCTCCGAAATGATCTAAACTTACTTGTAACGGTGTTTTCTTCTCTTTGGCAGTATCTAGTAAATTTGCAATTTTGCCGATTTCAGTCTGCATACCGATAGCTGTAACCATGACAATACCACGACCAGTTGTCACATAGCTTCCAGAGTATACCATGTTCTTTTTATCAGCAACTGTTACATTGCTTTCCTTAATGGCATCAACACTTTTCCCTACAGCGATTGATTCACCTGTCAGCGAACTTTCATTGATATGCAAATTATGACTTTCTAATAATCTCCCATCTGCATTGATATAATCGCCAGCCTCCAAATAAAGAAGATCTCCAACGACTAGATCTTCTGAAGCAATCTCTATTAGCTGATTATTTCGCATTACTTTGGCAATTGGGGAGGTTAAGGCTTTTAAATTATCCAAAGACTGTTCTGCCTTGACATGCTGAACAGTACCTAGGATAGCGTTTAATATAACGACAACCATAATGACAACGGTGCTTCCTACTTCTCCTAATAGAAATGAAACGAAAGCAGCAATGATTAAAATAATGACTAATAAATCTTTAAACTGTCCAAAGAAAACGGCGAATGCACTTGTTTTTTTCCCTTCCGCTAATACATTATAGCCGTATACTTCCTGCCTCTTTTGAACGTCATAATCACTCAATCCTTGATCTGTCACGTTCAAAGTTTTCATCACTTCAGCTGATGATTGTTGATGATATTCTGACATTCGATTCCCCCTCCATGTGAAATTATTAGACAATCATGCCAATTAAGTAACTCACAGCATCCTCCCTTTCCTGAGAAAATGCTGTTATTAGTTAACAAGTTAGATTCCCATTAGTAGACCCCTTTGAATTATCTATCTTAGGCAGAGAGCACATAATATATCCTAAAAATAGTATTGAATCATCAGACTCCCGATCTATTGAGCCCCTAAAATACTTTAACTACAACAATCTATTCCTTGTCCTATTCCAGTATGATAATAATCGATATAGAAATTAAATATTTGTTTAATATTGAACATATAAAATAAATTGAAACTTGAATCAGTATGGTTTTACGGGTAGTCCATGCGAGATAAATCGCGATGAAAATGAAGCGATATCGAACATAATAACCTCCGCTTACTAGCTATGTGAGCAAAAAAAGACATTTGGAATATAACTATTCCAAATGTCCTTCACCACATGCATAGACTCCCGATAGGCCAGTCTTGCAAATATTATATTATTTTAGTTATCTTTCTTTATTTGCGGATAATAAATAATCGAGTGCATTACGAGTTGTTATGTGCCGATTTCATCCCTAACTCAGCCCCATCTGAAACTGGCGCTCTTTTTATAGAAAAAATTGCACAGCCTAGAGCACATAAAACTAAAATGGCACCGAAGCCAGCTAGATGCTTAGCGGATCCTGTAACAGCAAACATAGCCCCACCAACAGCTGAACCAATAGATATACCGATTTGTAATGCAGCAGTATTTAAGCTTTGTTGAATATCAGACGTTTTTGGATCAGTTTCTATTAAATAATTTTGTAATGGAGGGGTAAGTGCCCAGCTAAGTGCACCCCATAAAACTGTCACGACTAAAAAGAGTGGAAAAGCAACAATTGTGTAAGGAATACTAAACAATACAACGGCAAATGTAGAGACAACAATTAGAATGGCTTTACCGGTACCAATTTTGTCACTCAGCCAACCACCAAGAGCATTCCCACTGACGGACGCTATTCCGAAGATTAGATAACAGATACTAATCCAAGAAGCACTCATATCAAATGCTTCTACTAAAAATGGTGTTAAATATGCATAGAGCATATAATGACCAGCAAGCATAAACAGTGTTGTTAATTGTGCACTTAAGATTTTTAAATTCGCTAATGATTTAATTTGAGTCTTTAATGGGACAATTTCTACAACTGGCATTTTTTCAAGCAATAACGCAATAAGCATCATAGATATAGTTGAAAGAAGTGCGATTCCTAAAAATATAGCTCTCCATCCAAATGCTTCCGAAACAAATATCCCAATTGGTACACCGATGACAAGTGCCGAACTGACGCCTATGAAAACAAGCCCTAACGCTTTTGCACGATGTCTTGGTTCAACAATTTTTGTTGCAATCGTTAAGGATAAGACGATGACCAATGCAGTACTCATCGCCGTGAAAATTCTAGCAATCATGACGATCAAGAATGTCGTACTAAAATACGTCATAAGATTACCTAAAGTAAAAATAAATAAAGAAATAAGATAAAGGCGCTTCCGTTCCACTTTTGCGGTTAATGATAAAAGGACAGGCGCAGATATCGCATAGACGAGAGCAAATATTGTAATTAATTGTCCCGCTGTTGATAAGGACACATTTAAATCTTTTGCAATTGTTGGTAATATACCACCTACAATTAATTCCACCAATCCTACCCCAAAGGTAGTAACGGCCAGAATGTAAACTCTCCAATTCATAATTATCACCCTTCTGTTCCACTTTCATTTTTGTAGGGAGATAAAAGAAAAAAATCCTGACTACAAAAATGAAGCACGATTTTTGTAGTCAGGATTTTATGGTTCCTGGTAGAGACCCTCAATCCATATTATTGAGGTTATACATATCAAATATTTACGTTAGCTATATTAGCATATTGAATTTTGCATGACAACATTTTTTTATTATTTCTTTCTTGTCATCCATAAACTTAGTTCACTATAGCACTCTCATTCATTGAAGTACAACCGCTTACCTACTAAAAAATCATATTAAAAGAAAGAAATTTCAGATTTTACTTATATTTTTTCAAGTTTGACCATACATACTAATATAACAGAACATTGTGAGGTGATTGTTTGCGTATAGTAGGTTTAGTATGCTATTTTTTATTGTTGTTTTATGGTGTGGAACCAGTAACAGAAGAACTCTCAATCAATCAACAAGCAATCAATTCTCCTAGTCTGAGCGAACAGCAAATCCCGATAAAAGAAACGGTTGAAAATTCAACAGTTTGTACCTATTATTCCACTTATAAAGTATGCAAAGATTTATCAGCGAAATAAAAAAAAGAGGCTACTCAACGAAGGGCACTGAAAAACTTATGTTTTCATAAAAGCGAACTTTTTTCAGATAAAAATAAGGCACTTCTTGTTCAATTTTGAACAGGAAGTGCCTTATTTCTGTCTCTATTCCTTATTCATTTTCGTTTAGTAGCTTTAATATCCGTTTCAAATTGACAGCGAATATCGTTGTAGCAACTTGAATTTCCATGCTAAATAGACCCGCAGCCGATGCCGTATCGTACCCGTGTCCGTTTTTTAATTCACTATTCTTCGCTTCTACTTTGTAGCGATTTACGGCTAATTGCTTAAATGCTTCCGTATTTTGAAATGCCTCTTGTTCGGCATGTGTATCCGACTTAATTGTGACAGAATATGTTTTACTTTTTGCGCCTTCTTTATAACAGCCCTTTCGACTCCTGCGGGAAAGCGAGACAGACGAGACCCCGCACGAAGCGAAGCGTAGGAGGGGGCTCGGCGCTCGCCCGCGGAAAGCGAGCGGAATGCTACGGGGAAAACAACAGTAGAGTCACAGTGCCAAATGAAAAAAGCGAGGTATTCAACGATTTAATCGTTGAATACTTCGCAATGTGAGAAGATATAGACTTTTTCAGTGCCCTCTACTCAACGTAGCCTCTTTTTCACTGCAAGTCCAGATTTAATTTACTTTGAACCAATATGGAAACGATTAAACGGATATATTGTTAATTTAGCTTCACCATAGACGGCATCTTTAGAAATTAAGCCATAATGGCGGCTATCAGAACTTCTTAAACGGTTGTCCCCGAGTACAAGATACTTACCCTCAGGTACCTTTTTCTCATTTACTAATTGCTCTAACGTAAAATTTTCTGTAATTCGTAATTGCTTCGGATCATCTGTTTGACGATTCACATAATCCTCTTTATAAGCTTTTCCATTTACATACAAAACATCGTCTTTCATTTCAACTGTATCACCTGGTAGGCCAACTACTCGTTTAATATATAGCTCATCCTCTGTTGGTGATTGAAAGACAATTTGATCAAAGCGTTCAATTTTACTCATTTTACTTACAATAATAATATCCTTATCATGATAAGTTGGGTACATAGAAGCCCCTTGTACTTTAATCGGTGCAAATAAAAATTGCTTACAGCCTAAAACAACTATAGCGGTAATTACAATAATTTTAAGATAGGATATTATATCCTGTTTGAAACTACTTGTTTTCTCTTCTTGCATGCTCATACCCCGATACTGTTTTTTTATAGTATAACATTTTCTACAGTATATGGACGAATTTTCACATAAATTGTTTCATGTTCATAAAAAATAGACAAAGCTATTTTATAACTTTGCCTAGATGCATTTTCAATTATGAGTGGTTACTTTACGTAGTAGTAGAGTGTTGCTGATTATTTAATAAGTCAACTGTTAAAACAATACCTACATGTAATGCAACTGCTAAAAAAAATGTACCTATAATCATCACAATCACTCCTTCAACCATTTCTAACACAATTATACATCAATTTTCTGATATTTCAAATAAATAAATCGATAAATTAATTATGTCTCGGCATAATTGCGTTCGGTATCGGCTTTGTGCTTAGGCCTGCGTGAAGAAGGGCACGATGTCGGTCATTTCGGTATGCCACAGGACATGGCGTTCTTAGACTAAGTACCTCTATTTCAGCGAATCTCTTTTGTACCGAAAGCGTAGCTGCAGGTACAGGTGTTTGGACACCCACTGAAAGTAGTTAAAATAAAAAAACCATTCAACTAGGCATGCACCCTACCTGAATGATTTTTTATGTTTCACATGAAAATTTTTAAGCACAATAGTTGTAGATGACGCATAGCTGAACTGAATGAATTTTTTTGAACTTTATGCTTAGGCACATAGCTTTGCATGCAATTGTTTACAGCTGTATACCTAAGCACCTGGGTCCTTCCATTCATGTATCTCCCTCCCCTCATTGTCAAAAAGTTTACAACTATCGTACTCAAATTGTTACTCTTTTATTGCAAATGCGCTTTTAATTCCGATTTTATTTTTTCTAGTTCGGTCTCTTTAGGGATGAAATACCATATGTTATCAATTCTTTTGCCATCTCCCTCTTTAAATGACAATTGCTCAAGATTACCATCCATATTTTTATAAATACTTTGTAATTGAATTAAATCCTTCATCGTAAAATTCATACGAACATTATCTCCTACTACATCAAGCATATCTGAAGCCTTTAATAATATAGAAGATTTCGATGAGGCTTTTTTCAAAACCGCTTCAATAATTTGTCGTTGGCGAATTTGACGACCGAAATCACCACGAGGATCTTCATAACGAATACGTGAGAAGATCAGTGCATTATCACCATCTAAAGTTATCTCACCCTTCGGATAATGATAAGAATCAAAGGTTAAGTCCATGTCATTCTCAATGGTCACCCCACCAATCGTGTCAATAATTTGCAGGAAGCCATCCATATTAACAAACACATAATAATCAATAGGTATATCTAAAAAATGCTCCACCGTATCGACTGCCATTGGGACACCTCCAAATGCATAGGCATGGTTGATTTTATCGACGGAATTATGTCCAATAATTTCAGTACGAGTGTCTCGAGGTATACTGAGCATCTTCATCGTTTGTTTTTCAGGGTTCACTGTAATGACAATCATCGTGTCAGAACGTCCACTGTCATCTTTTCGTTCATCCACTCCAAGCATTAACACGGAAAACGGGTCTTTTTTCGTAACTATTTTTTGTTCTTTACTTTCATCTGTTGTTTCAATTAATGGTGTATTTATTTTATTCATTGTTTTTTGGATAGTGTAATAAGCAGTACCTATAAAAATTAAAAAAATCGTTAATAAGCCACCTACTATCCAAAGCAAAATTTTCTTCTTGCTCTTTTTTTCTTTAGTGCGTTTTGTGTTTTTTTCCATACATAAGTCCTCTCTTGCAAAAATTTACCCTACTTTTTGACGTATTAAGTTGGAAAAAAGTTAATATAGTCTAATTATATGCATATCGGACGAAAAAAAGACGTACACTAATATTTACTAATAACACATAATATTACTTTATTTGTAAAATAAACTTCGATTATTTAATACCAGCTAACATTACGATAAAAGGACTTATATGATGCCACTTTGTTTTTTTAACTAGCACTCTTAATCACCTTCAACCTTTATTTATCAACAAGTGCAAAAACTCCATTTAAAAAAATGGTAACAATAGAACAATTAAACCAATACGATAGTTACAGATACAGAAACCCCGATGATAAAAAAATTCTAGCACTCATTTTGGGTGGATATAGTGTATTTAATTTAGGCTCGCACTTAAAATCTGAACATGTTGAAAAGAAGAAAAAAGAAAAATAAAAGCTCTAGCATTTTTTTAAACTAGAGCTTTTATTTTTCTTTTGACTGTATAAGATGACACCGCTTTAAAGCTAATTCTTACGTGAATTCACCTACATCAAGTGATGTCAATACTCAACCGTTTTAAACCCATTTTTAGTCAACTATATTGCACTGTTAATTTAAACAGAACAGCGACGCTTATTAAACAATCGCGCCATTTAATGGAATATCTATAATTTGACCTCCGTCCTAAAATCACTAAGTTCCTCTTTTACTAAATCTACCATGAGTATATTGATTCACAGTCTTTAATTTCGAAACTTAATCTTGTTTATAAATTGACTGCCTTTTATAAATTAAATGCAGCAATTAGAATATTCTTCTTCTCCATAGTGCCAATCCAATCCAAATAACAAAAATTAATGCTATTACCAGAGTAATGATCCAAGACACTGGATCTTTATCAGCAATAGGTAAGGTAACATTCATACCAAAGAAACTAAATACAAGTGTTGGAAGAGTTAAAAAAACTGTAAATAACGTAAGAGTTTTCATTGTATTATTCAATTCATTAGATATTAGTGAAGAATACGACCCTGTTATACTGTTCAAAATTCTTGTATATAATTCTGTGGTTTCAATTCCTTGATTATTTTCAATTATTACATCTTCTAGAAGCTCTTTATCATTTTCATAAAACTTTATTGAATTGATACGAAACAGTTTGGTTAAAACATCCCCATTAGCCTTTAATGATGTGAGAAAATAAACTAAACTCTTTTCAATCTCCATTAAATTATAGAGTTGCTTATTCGTTAATGAATCACGTAAATTATTCTCTATTTTAAGACGTTGTTTGTTGACCTGTTTTAATTTTTCAATAAACAGAGTTGAAATTGACATTAATATTTCTAAAACAAAACGACTCTTCATTGAAGTATTAACATTTTTCTTGATTAATTGTTCTAAAAAGTCGCTCGCTCGGTTACATACTGTAACAATGTAATCCGTTCCTAAAACTATTCCAATAGGAATGGTAATATATGAATCAAATTGATCGTTATTAACATCTATAGTCGGAAAATCAGTAATAATTAATGTATTTTTCGTTACTTCATCATACTGAATTCGAGCGCTTTCTTCTAAATCCAACGGGTCCTCTAAAAATTCAATTGGGATATCACAAAGTTGTGATACCTCAATAAGTTCTTCTTTCGAAGGAGCAATAAGATTTATCCAGCAACCCATCTCAATTTGAGCAATCTCATTTGTTTTTCTAGCAAAATCAGTTTTATATATTTTCAACATGTTTTTTCCATCCTTTCGATTTATTAACGATTGTTTTAGATAAAAATTTCTTCCTGTAAACTGAGATCGTTGCTAAATCGAAAACTGCCATGTACCTTTAATATGTTAAATAAGCATCTTTGAACATTACATGTTCTACATAATTTGGTAAATATAAACTAAAACAGGAGAACATGTTGAAGTACCGTAGATTTGCAGTCTCACTAAACAGAAAATTAATAGAAGATAAACATTTTTGACACCTTTCACTACTACTATCCAATGTAAATGTTCCCCCTTTCAAAATAAAAAACCCTCTAGATAAATTCCTAGAGAGTTAGATTAGCAAACTAAAAAATACTTTTCTTCTCCCCCACAGTAGAGCTTTGGCACTATACAACGTAAAGGAAAAATCCTTAGCTACCTTAAGAAAAGCCTTAATTCGACAGTTCCTGTTCTACCCATTGGCATCTTTCGATATTTCCGGGCAGTAGCCTATGTTTGTATAGGAGCCTCACCTAACGAGGATTTACTTTTAACTTTGAAATCATACACCTGCCATTAAGATTAGTCAACATTATATTTCTAGCCCTATAATTATTAGGCTATTAATGTGCTTTTATTTTAAAAATCCGAGTTTCCTTTTAATTGCCATTCAATTCAATGGCCGATTGTTGAACACAAGTTAAACAACACTCTTAAACTAACCTACTCCGTAATTCAATAAGAAAAAAAGAGCTGCCTACGCAACTCAATTGCAATAAATTCGCTGGGCTTTCCTTTTAACTCACAATTTGATCCACGATAAATGATAACCATTTTGGGTCGCTCTCAACAAGAAGCTGCAAGTTTGTACGTTCAAACTGAAGACGTTTTGCAATAAACGTCTTGGCATATTTTTTCATACTAGCTCCCGTCACAGTTTCTAACGAAATTGCTTGAATAAAATAATCTTTTGAAAAAGAATCAAGACGCGAGTAATACAGTGCTTGATCGACAAAATGATCAATTTTCCCTAGTTCGTCTTCTAACTTACCCATTAAAATATCTGCAGATTTACCACTACGCATCAATAACTGACTTGCAGCAATTGGTATTTTAACTTCGTGAATCCACGATTGATGTGTGAAAGAAATTGAAGGCAATATTTCGGGCAACTTTACATCACATTTAAAATGATTTTCAAATTCATTTACTGCTTTTTTCACAGATTTATATCTAGCTTTTGTGAACCCTTCCTCAAAAGAAGTTGGTGTGTCGTTTGGATTAGCATTTACTATTCCGTAATTCCACCCACAAATAAAAACCAATAGAGGAGGAATGATTTTATTCAATTTCATCACCCTAAATTATATTTAGGATTAGTGTGTCCTGTTCAGTTACATTAATTCCTTCATCAACTATCCTGCGCCGTTAATTGAATAACGGGTAGAAAAAATTACCAATACTATACTTTTATTAAATATACTCAAACTTTATCTTAAAACACAAATAAAAGCTGAACTAATATCAAAATTATTTCAGCTTAAAAAATAGCATATTATAATGTTGCTCATTTCTTGACTTTTAACAAATACATTGCTCTGACGCTTCCCTTTCGCTACAAAACATCTGCTGAAAGAAATTAAACTATATTGTTCAACATTTTTACATTTCATTTGCAATCTGTTTGACAATTTCATCAATAGTTGGGATAGCTGAAGTTTTATTGGCCTGTGTCAAAATACTAAAGATATACCACTTGCCACTCTTTCCTTTTACATAGCCACACAAAGCATATGTTCCAGAAATATAGCCTGTTTTAGCAGATACACTATAGCCCTTCATACGATTTTCTAAAGTCGCACCAACAAGGTTGCCCTTTCTTCCTGCATGCGGTAATGCATCTAAATATGAGGAATACCAGGATTTATTGCGAACGTTATATAATAATAGACTTACTTGCATACTGCTTACTCGATTTTGATGACTTAAACCTGAACCATCTTCAATATACCAATGCTCCATATTAAGCCCAATATCATTACCATACGACCGAATTGCTTTAATGCCAGCCGACCAGCTTCCTTCACCAAGTAACTTTCGCCCGAGTTGTTTAGTAAACATATCACCCATCCCATTAATGCTTAGCTTTAAATACATAAAGTTAATATCCTGTAATGGCTTTGAAAATGAAATAGCTACTTGTTGTGCATTCTCAGGTACCTTTCCAGTTTCAAGAGGCATTGTTTGGATACCTTTCGCTATTAATTTTTCTCGGAATACGTCAAGTGTATATAGCGTTGGATGATAGACAGCTACATTTGTACTTTCCTGTGAATCTGCTGGTAAGTTACCTGTTACAATGATTTGATCTGTACCGTATTCTCTTGTAATTTTCACTGTACTTTTCTCGTCCTTGTTCACAACTTTTGTTTTGTTGACTACCGGAATAGTACTTGCAAACGGAACAAGCTGGACATTACCCGTAGTACCAACCTTTGAGCCTGTCACTTTCACTTGCACAGTTGCAATATCATACTGATCATTTGGCGAAATCGTTAATGCCGAAATGCGCGAAGCATAAGATTGATCCTCTTCTTCAGGTACAATTCCCTTCGGTAAACGATCTGCATCAAACCAAGTATCATCCCCGATTAAGGAACCCGTAATTTTCGAAATACCCATCTTTTTCAGTTCATTTGAAAACGATTCTAAATGAACAGGTAAAAGCGTTGGATCTCCCCCGCCTTGTATATAAATATTACCGTGAAGAACACCATCTTCAATTGTACCATCGACATATGTCTTCGTAGCAAAGCGATAGTCAGGCCCTAATAAATCCAAAGCAGCAGCGCTAACTAAAAGCTTGAGCGAAGAAGCAGGGCGTATCATTTTATCTCCATTTCTATTGTAAAGTACTTCCCCAGTTTCTATATCTCGTACTGTTATACTATACTCATTGTTCTTCCAATTTCCAGCAATGACGCTATTCACTTTTGTTGTCATCGTTTGCTTTCGAGCTCTTTCCTTCACAAAAAAGGTGATTGGCAAACAACAAACCATTAAAATAATCATAAAAAAAATAATTTTCTTTTTCATAGACCCTCCAATTGGCAATTTTTACTTCAACACTTTATCCCACAGGAAAAATCAGCATTTTTCACAAAAAATAATATGTCAACTTTTTTATTCGACAAGAATAAACTGTAATAGCTAGCTAAATCATTTCGGGAAAGGAGTTGTTTATAAATGGGTGCTAAATGGATAAAGATTTCAGTCTTATATTTAGTGATTGTTTTGGCTTTTGGACTGTTTATGCATTATACAATTCAACTCGAATGGACGGCGACACACGCCCACATCGGTGTAGTAGGTTGGCTTACAACTGGTTTAATCGGTTTAATTTATTCAATATATAAAGATGCAGCCGAGACTGGACTGGCAAAAGCACAATTTTGGTTCTACAATCTCGGATTGCCGTTCCTCTTGGTCGGTATGATGATGGTTCATATAGATGTACCAAGCTGGTTATTTGAGCTCTTTGTATCTGGTGGCGGTATCTCAGTAGCAATTTCCGTACTGTTCTTTTTTGTCAATGTCTTTAAAAATGTAAAATCTTAAATAGAAAGCCTCACTTTTTCTCAAAGTGAGGCTTTCATCTTGTCGGAGTTTAAGTATTATTGCAATGAATTCGCCTGCATTTGATACATTTTTTCATAAATGCCACCTTGTACTAATAGCTCATCATGTGTGCCACGCTCGACAATCTTGCCTCGATCTAACACAAGAATACGATCGGCATTTTTAATAGTAGAAAGTCGGTGAGCGATAATAAATGTTGTACGTCCTTTTTTCAGTACATCCATCGCATGCTGAATAATCTCCTCTGTTTCCGTATCTATATTAGAAGTAGCCTCATCTAAAATTAAAATTGCCGGGTCAAAGGCAAGGGCACGCGCAAAGGAAATTAACTGACGTTGCCCGGATGACAATGTGCTCCCCTTCTCAATAACAGGCTCATCATAGCCATCTGGCAAGTTCGCTAAAACACGTTCTCCCCCAACAGCCTTTAATGACGCTTCTATTTTTTCTCGTGAAATTTTAGGGTTATTTAGGCTAACGTTCGAAGCAATAGTACCTGTAAATAAGTATGGATCCTGTAAAACAATACCCATATGTTCACGCATCGTTTGACGAGGAACCGAAGTGATGTCGATTCCATCAATCGTAATTTTCCCTAGAGATGGGTCATAGAAACGGAACAATAAGTTCATAATAGAGCTTTTCCCAGATCCTGTATGGCCTACTAAGGCAATTGTTTCACCTTGGTGTGCTTCAAATGATAAATTTTTCAATACGTAATCATCATTTTTATAGGCAAAGGAAACATCTTTGAATACCACATTTCCTTTATATCGAGGCATACTTTTTTCAGCTACTGGCTCCCCGTTCGTATCTAACACTTCAAAGACACGCTTCCCTGCAACGAGTGAGCGCTCAAGCTGAGAAAATTGATTGACGATATTCGTGATTGGATTAAATAATCTCGTTAAATAATCGACAAAGGCATATAGTGTCCCCGCAGAAATAACTTCCGTGGCCGTAAATGACTGTGTACTAAAGTAGAAAATAAAGACCGTAAACATAATTAGTCTTAATGTATTAACAAGGTTGAAAGACGTTGCAGAATCAAGGAAAAGTAGCTTGCGTTCATATGCATAATGCTCATTATTCATATCATCAAATTCCTTCGTCATTTGCTGCTCACGACGGAATGCTTGAATAATTGTCATTCCTTGAATCGATTCATTAATCATTGCGTTAATATCGGCAATTTTCGTTCTGATGACATCATTATATTTCGAGGCCACTTTACGGTATAAAATCATCCAAAAATAAACGACTGGTATCATTGTCAATGCTAACAATGCCATTTTCCAATTTAAAATGAAGAGTGCGATATAAACACCCACAATAGAAATAAAACTCGTAACGAAGTTTGACAGTACTTGAACGTATAAATTACGAACAGCCTCGGTATCATTCGTTACACGGGCTACAATTTTCCCTGCTGGTAAATTATCGAAGTATTGAATTGGCAATGTTTGAATATGCTCAAATACATCCTTACGTAATTTTTGTACAACACGGTTGGCACCCATTTGTAAATAAATATACATAAAATAGCGTAAAACAGCTGTAGCTATTGCTAAAAGTAAGTAGACAAGTAATAACCAAGTAATTGGTTTTAATTCAATGTGACCAATTGTCATGTAATTATCAATAATATGCTTTGCAATAAACGGCCCAACAAGCTCCGTAAAGACGGCGATTGTTAAGAAAAATAATCCTAGTAGAATCGTCTTTTTAAAATACATTGCATAGCGTGTTAAACGTTGACTTGTACTCATGAGGCACCTCCTTCAAGCTGCTGACGGTCAAATTGCTCTTTATACCATCCTTGTTGTGAAAGAAGCTGCTCATGTGTTCCCTGCTCTACAATTTGGCCTTCATCTAGCACGATAATTAAATCGGCATGTTGAATTCCTGATAAACGATGCGTAGTAATAATCGTCGTTTTATCTTGTCGTTCTCGCTGTATATTTTCAATAATTCTTGCCTCCGTCTTGGCGTCTACAGCAGAAAGCGAGTCATCAAGCATTAAAATTTCAGGGTCTTTAATAAGAGCACGCGCAATGGAAACACGTTGCTTTTGACCACCTGAAAGAGATACACCCTTTTCACCAACAAGTGTCTCAAGGCCCATTGGTAAATTTTTTAAATCTTTTTCAAAGTATGCAGAACGAATCGCCTGATGCAATTCAGACTGTGTAGCATCTTCTTTCCCAAATAAAATATTTTCACGAATAGTACGTGAGAATAGAACATGATCTTGTGGAACATAACCAATCCAATCGAGTAACTGTTCCTTCGTTTGTGCAGCAATATCTACTCCATCAATCGATAGCTGTCCCTCGCCGATTGGATACTCACGTAATAATTGTCGCAGGAAAGTCGTTTTTCCCGCTCCCGTTTTACCAACAATCCCAAGTGTTTGCCCCTTTTTCAACGACAAAGAAATTCGCTGAAGGTTTTTCACCTGACTCAGTGGATATTGAAAAGTTAAATCATCAAAGCCAATCGCATTCGGTGTCGCAATTGTTTGTGGATTTGCAATATTTCGAACATCCGCCTCATAGTTTAGTGTTTCCTGTACGCGATCAAGAGAGGCGTTACCTTGCTGCATCACGTTTATAAGTTCCCCAATTGCAAATATTGGCCAAACTGCTAGCCCTAAGTAAACATTGAACGTTACAAGTTGCCCAACTGTCATAGCCTCAATTGCTACTAAATGAGCACCGTAGCCAAGCGCTACAACATAACTAATCCCAGTACCGACCTTTGTAATCGGTCCAAATAAGGCATTAATTTTTGCGGTATGCATATTTTTTTCATACACGATCTCGCTCATCTCTGCAAAATTTGCTTCGTCCTTTTTTTCTTGTACGTATGCCCGTACAACTCGCACACCTGCAACCGACTCTAGAACACTATCATTCAGTTCACCAAAAGCATCCTGCGCCTTCATATAGCGTTCATGCACTATTTTCCCTAAATATTGAATAAGGATGGCCATGATCGGTACTGGCAGCATTGCAAAAAAAGTAAGTTTCCACGAAATCATATAACCCATGGCAAAAATAATAAAGCCCATGTAGATGGTAGAATCGATCAATGTCATAATCCCAAACCCAGCAGTCATCGACACTGCGTTTAAATCATTCGTCGCACGGGCCATTAAATCACCGGTACGATTTTTTTCATAAAACGTTGGTGTCATGCGCAAAAAATGCTGCATAAGGTTTCGACGCAAAATTTTCTCTAGGTTAATAGCCCCTTCAAATAGTCTGAATTGCCACACAAAATTAAGGGTATACCCCCCAATAATGATACATACGAAAATCAAAATATACTTCGTTAAAAGAGCTGGCGTCATTTCACCAGCAGTCAATAAATCGATAATTGACCCTAGCAAATACGGTGGAACAACTTCTAAGCCACTCGCGATCATTAATAACACAACAGCTATTGTATATTGCTTCCAATACTCCTTAAAAAACCAGCTTAATTTACTTAAAACATCAAACATACGTTATAACCTTCTTTCTCTAGTGCTGTTAAAGCTTTGCTACCCACTATCCAGAAATACCTTGATGAAAATCATTCTTTGTACTTCGTTTAGCATACACATACACTCCTTCTTCATGTTCACTACAACCCTTTTTTGCAACAAAAAAGACACATACCCAAAAAAAGAGCATGTGTCTCTTAATAAAAGGCAAGGAGTAACCCATGCCTTTTATTGCAATGTAAAATAAAATGTTAGAAGACATGGACAATGTATGCAGTTGTTATTTGAAATGATACTGATAAAATTAACATCGTCATGCCCTCCTTTACTTAAGTTTGTTATAGTGTTCTTGAAGATTATCACATCTTAGAAATATTTGTCAACTAACTCACTGTTATTTTTTACGTTTTTCAGGAAATAATTAGCGCTTTAAAGCAATGAATTAAGCGAGACCAACTAACTTTGTTTATTTATCACCTAACTTTTAAACTTTATCGCTTCAAGAGGTCAAAATTATGTGGTTTTAACTCTTTTTAGTATATTTGATTCCATATAACTATAGAAATATATCTAAATGGATTCTCTCATGATACACTTTTCAATATAGACATTTTAGTAAGGAGTCTTTACTTTGAAATCATTTTTAGCTGTTGGGATCGGCGGGTTTTTGGGTGCCATCTGTCGATTTAACCTTGGTCAAGCATTTCAAAATACAGGTGGTTTTCCAATTGCAACACTTTGTATGAACTTAATTGGCTGCTTTTGTTTAGCGTGGCTATTTACTATGTTTACAAAGCGTACGCCTATTATTTTAGGAATTGGCACTGGTTTTTTAGGTGCCTTTACAACCTTTTCGACCTTTTCTTTAGAAACGCTATTACTTTTGCAAGATAGTAAGTGGCTACTAGCTATTCTTTATATTTTAGTAAGTGTTTTTGGCGGTTTAGCATGTGCATGGCTAGGATTTAGACTTGCGAAGGGGCGCAGCGTATGATAGTTATTGGTATTGGTGGGTTTTTGGGGGCATTAACGAGATTTTATCTTGGAAAATTGATTGCTCATACATACCCATGGGCAACATTTTTCATTAATATAACAGGTTCTTTTGCACTGGGCCTTCTATTTGCAATACAGCCAAGTGATTGGATTTGGCAGTTTATTGGGCTTGGTTTTTTAGGAGCCTATACGACATTTTCAACATTTGGTTTTGAATGTTTGCAGCTCTTGGAACAGAAAAAATGGAAGCAAGTGATTATATATATATGCACTACTGTTTTATTCGGTTTACTTTTCGCTACACTTGGCTTTTTCCTTGTGTAGCAGCATTTATGACATACTAGAGGTGATTTTTTGACACAGCCATCTATTGAACAATTACAAGCGCTCGAAGCTGAAATTGAACAAACATTATATTCTTTAATCGACTTAGAACTAGAAGAAAACTTTCCAGAAATGAATACCCGCTTTGCACAATTACTTGCAAAGGTCCAGGATGCTCAGTTAATTGATTATAAACTTGACGTCCTCGTTGATCCTCAAACATTAGCAACTGAAACATCCACTCTTCTACAAAGTTTAATAGAGGCGAAAGCTAGACCACAAAAAAGACAACGACTACTAACACACCGTATGATTTTAAAAATATGGCTACGTAAAAATCAACGCTTTATGACCGAATTTTTACCACAAATGTTTTAGGCGCCTCTTGATGTCTCAAGGGCGCCTCCTTTTAAAGTGGCAATTGCTGCAACACTTCTTTTACTTTTCCTTCAATTGTTAAATCAAATTGTACTGCATGGTGCGCAATATCTAAATTAATATAAGCAGTTTTTCCTTTTGTCATCATTGGAAGTTGATTGACAGGATACACTTCAAGGCTCGTGCCGATAACAAGAACAAGCTCCGCTGCTCTGATTGCTTCCATTGCATTGTTCCAGCTCACTTGCGGTAAGTTTTCTCCAAAAAGCACTACATTAGGGCGTAGTTTACCACCACAATGTACACAACTCTCTTTGTGTAAGAAACTTTCAATTGGAGCAGCTTTCTCGCAGCGATGACAACGAATGGAGCGTATCGAACCATGTAACTCCTCTACCATTTGACTTCCTGCTAGCTGATGAAAACCATCAACATTTTGCGTAGCAACTAACGATACAATCCCTCGCTTTTCCCAATCAGCTAAAATTTGATGGCCTTCATGCGGTGCTACCTTTTCCAAATTTTCTATGCGCATTTTATAAAACTCATGAAACAATGAATAATTTTGTGCCAATGCTTCTGTAGTAGCTACTGTTCGAGGATCAATATTTTTCCACCAGCCAGATGTCGATCGAAAATCTGGAACTCCACTTTCGGTTGACATACCTGCACCCGTTAAAATGACCGTGCTGTTTGATGATTGTAACCACTCACTTAAAAGTTCAATTGTCATATTTTCCTCCCCCCATCCTTGGCATCACCATAAGATGTATAGGTCATTGTATGGACTTTCATTTTCACAAAAAACACGATAACTTAATACTTCGACAACAGATCAGTTTTTCCTGTAGTTCAGTGTAGCTATTTCTCCCCTGCTTTCCGTCGACGCTATTTCTATCCGTCACCTTGAGGTTTCTTTCCGTCGGTGCCCGAGTTCTTTCCGTCGCTCCGAGACTTCTTTCCTTCGTTGAGACCTTGCTTTCCGTCGTTCTGAGATTCCTATACGGCGGCCATAAAAAAACAGCTGAAAAGCATCAGCTGTTCTTACTTTATATATGCTTCGATTTTAATCGTAGGTTTTTCCACATATGATAGTAAACTCCACCAGAGGTCATGAGCGCTGGGACAGTAAATATAATGGAATATGTAAATCCTTGCTCTGCAATATGTTGAATTGTCCCAGAGGCAAATATCATAAATATCCACAAGACCAAAGTGATAGCAAGAGCAATTGATGCTACTAGATTTACAGACTTTGCAAGACGAACTAATTTATCAATAGAAGACTCTGCATCACTATAAATAGGTGTCGTTTCTGGAGCTGCTTTAAAAATATGCATGTTAGCGCTTGAGCATACATGCGTCCAGCCACCGTAAGCAAATAGTGTAAAATACTCCTCTTCTTCATCTTTCCGTAATTTACGATAATCAATACTAAAAACAGCTTCTTCTGGCTCACCCTTTTCTAGCCCGTAGCCAGCAAATCGAAATCTTTTTAAATGCCAGCCCTTCGCCGCTTTTTCGCTTATTTTTTTCATATCGCGTGCCTCAGAAAAAGCTAAACCAATTGATGGCATATATCTCTTATTTCGCACTATTTTTCCCCCTTTGTAATCCCTGCTCTGCCAAATGAATCATAGTCTTTCTTCGTTCAATATCTTCGAGCAATATTTTACGACCTTTATCCGTTAAGACATAGACCTTTCTACGAGAATCTGAATCATCGTGTAGCTGAATAAGCTGTTCAGCTACTAGTTTTTTTATAATTGTATAAAGGGATGCTGGACCAACTACGAAAGTACCCTTTGTCGTTTCCTCAATTAAACTCATGACCGCATAGCCATGTCTCGGCTCAGTTAAGGCAGCCATAATATAAAAAACAGAATCTGTTAACTGCTCTAATGATTTCATTATTACACCTCCAATATATCAAAAAGTGATATATCGTAAAATAATATATCATTTTTTGATATATTGAGCAACCTTGATCCAAAATAAAAAAATCCCCGCAAGCCATTACTTGGAGGGGATAAATAATACATGCTTTTTAATTTTTACCGAACGGGGCGATTCCACCGTAGATGATATCTGAACATTACTTTTTTCGTGTTCTTATCTAACAATAGAAACTCATCTCCTGCTTGAATCGCATAATAGTTCTCTAATGTACGAACACCCGGATTTTTTTGCTCAGTATTCACAACACCTATATTTTCTTCCCACAAAATGTGATGGTTTTTCATATCATAAAGTAATACAATACGGTCTGCACTTTCTCGCTTCGTTTGTCGATAGGATACAATGGCTGTTCGTTGTTGCAGATCCACATCTAATACAGCCGGCTCTAGATTCTTGTATGTTTGAATAGCAGGTTCAGCCAATACATGACTACTAAATTCTCGAACTTCTTCGTAATCCTCTAGCGGTTGATTATGCGAAGCAAAATAACCTGGAATATCGGATTCTATGAAAAACTTTGTAGAAAGATATTTTTCTGCTTTATTATCTTCCATTAATTTGTTGCCATCAAAGCGATAAAATTTCCCATCGACACCCTCTAAATAAAGATTATTTTGCAACAAGACTATGGTATGCGAACCATTATTTAAAACATCTATTAATTGTTTGTGTTTTTTCGCAAATTCCTTTTTAGATAGTTTTTCATTTCCCGTGTGTATATCTAATAATGAAAGATTCCCGTACTCACCGTCACGATGATGAATAAGAAGTCCTCCCATGAAATGGCCAATTAGTGCCTCTTTACTTGAAGAATATTTGGACCACTGTTTTTCACCTGTTTGCAAATTAATTGCTACTAGTTGATGATGTGAAATAATTTGAGTAATCCCATTAGTTGTACCGTTATTTTCAGATCCTTCAACCATTTGGACGGCAATTTTCTGTGCATCATCTGTATAAATAGGAGACTCGGAATTGATTGGGAAGCTTCGACCAGCTAAGCCAAAAACAATCATCAAAAGATTACCCAAAAAAGTATAAAGGATAAAAGTTATGACAAACGCAGCTTTTAGTCGGCGTTTAAACAAAACATACAATACAAATAAAAGTCCAACGCCAATGATAACGCCTAAAAAGATATCGTGGACTAGCCAACCATTAAAACGCCACGAATCAATATATCGTTGAAAAAAATTGTCCAATTCTCCTCCTCCTCAATTAATTCCTTCTATACTTGAAATAATAGTATTGAAGTTCCCTGCCTTTAATTACATTATAAAAGAATAATCTTTTATGACCTTACAAATTTCCACATTATATTGCTTATACCATTTTTCTTTTCCAAATTGCTGTGCAACTAAGTGTTTTGAATTTTCTTTCCATGCTTGAATAGCCTCTAGTGATTCCCAATACGATACAGTAATCCCCTTCCCTTCGGTATTTCTAGCACTTTCTATACGAAGAAAACCTGGCTGTTTTTGTGCTAATTCATCCATAACTTCTGCCATATTCGCATAGCCTTCTCCATCCTCGTCTGTCCGTTGGGATGTAAAAATAACAGCATAATATGTTTTCATAATTATTTACTCCTTCCTAAATATGTATTATTGTAAACGATAAATACTTTTATGAATATCGAAATGTGGAATGCAGAAAGGATCGTGACGAATGAGTATTAATCCAAACATGGCTGAAATTGGTTCTCTTCTTGGAGAAACTTCAAGAGCTACGATGCTTGCTAGTATGATGGATGGTCGTTTTCATACTGCCAGTGAATTAGCCTATATGGCTGCTATTAAACCTCAGACTGCTAGTTTTCATCTCGCTAAGTTAGTAGAAGGTAAACTTGTTAAAGTAGAGAAACAAGGTCGTCATCGATATTTTCAATTAGCCGGCGAAGAAATTGCACAATTACTAGAATCCTTCCTAGCGATTTCTCCACCACCTGAAGTACGCTCTTTAAAACAATCAAGTCAAATGAAATTACTACAGGATGCAAGAACTTGCTATGACCATCTAGCTGGTAAACTAGGCGTTCAATTAACAGAATCATTGCTTAACGCTGGTTTTCTAAAACTAGAAGAAAAACAGTTTCTCATAACAGCTGAAGGCGCACAATTTTTTACGGATTTCGGTCTTGATTTAGATGATTTAAAAAGAAAGCGTCGATCATTTTCCCATGCATGTTTAGATTGGAGTGAACGACGTTATCATCTAGCTGGCGCACTTGGTGAAGGAATGCTGACACATTTTTTAAGCTTGGGATGGGTGACTCGTGTCCCAGCTATTCGTGCCATTAAAGTGACTGAAAAAGGACGAGCAGGCTTTAAAGAAGTTTTTAAATTTGAAATTTAAAATGGTCTATCTTCTTTCGCGGGAAGGCTAACATTCAAAGTCTCACCGCGAATATTTTTATTAGATTTAGCTGCAAAATTACGGTTCACTAAATAGATACCAGCAATAATAAACAGCCCTCCGACAACTAACGATAGTTTTAAAGGTTCATCTAATAGTACCCAACCTGTTAACACACCGAAAAAAGGAGCTAAAAACAAAAAGGCACTCGTTTTTCCAGGGTCACTGTTTTGCAAAAGATAATACCAGCCCGCAAATTGAACAATTGACGAGAAAACACTGAGCCAAAATAAAATAAATAAAGAATGAACATTTACAGTAAAAAATGGTTGTTCTAACACGAAGCTCGCAATAAAAGTAATATACCACCAAAAAGCATTTGATAGGCTGATAGCACCCATGTATCAAATAACACACCCCATTTTTTTGCTAGTAGTGTCGCAATGGCCCAAAATACGGCCGAAAGAATGCCGAAAATAATTCCAATTTTAATTTCAACTTGTGCGCCCATTGTAATCATAACACCAATAATCCCCAACAAAACACCACACCATTGATACAATCGGTAACGCACCTTCATAAATATAGTAGCAAATATGACTACAAGCAAAGGATTCGTAAATGTTAAAATAGAGGATTCACTCGCCGTAATTGTACGTAAGCTTAAAAAAATACAGCCCATTACACCAGCAGTTTGAAATGCCCCTATAGTTAGAATTTTAAACCAGCCTTCTTTCGAAGTCGGATGAGGCCTTTTTAAAGCGATTACGATGACACCCATTATCATCCCTGCTAGTATAAAGCGGAGTGCAGCCAATAACAGTGGAGATGCGTACGGCAACCCCAATTTGACAATGGCAAATGAAGACCCCATTAGAAATGTTGTCAAAACTAATAATGCTATGAATTTATAAATATTCATTGTTGTCCTCCTATTTCTATGATTATTGATCATCACTAAAAGTCTGGGATGACATATATAAAAACGGAAATCAAACCCACGTTATTGTGATAATCTTTGTTTAAGGACATTATAGACAGGAAAAACTTCAACTCTTATCGAAGTATGGAATACATAAGTTTTAATAAAGTAAAAGCGAAAGGAACATTTTCAGTTTCATTTCATTTTTTATACGTATACTTAGCAGAATATAATCATTAGGAGGAAGCTGCCTTGAAAATATTACTAGCAGAAGATGATGCACGATTAAGAAAAAATATCGTTCATATATTAAAGAAAGAATTTCACAATGTGACGGAAGCGGAGAATGGGCAGGAAGCGCTAGACCAGACGCTTACTGAGAAATATGATCTCGTTATTTTAGATTGGATGATGCCTTACATTAGTGGCATTCAAGTATGCCAACAGCTACGAAGCACTGGATTCAATGGTAGTATTTTAATGCTAACTGCGAAGGACGACACAGACGACATTATTAAAGGACTTGATAGTGGCGCAGATGATTACATAATAAAACCATTTAAAATAGAGGAACTTTTAGCAAGAGTTCGTGCATTACTACGAAGAAAAGATAAAGTAATAGAACAGGTCATTCAGATCGATCAATTACAGCTGAATGTAGATTCCCGAGTAATTTTGTACAATAATGAAGTAGTGGGTCTTACTAAAAATGAATTTTTACTGTTAGAATATTTATTTATCAATAAAGGACGTGTATTAACTAGAGAACAAATTTGTATTTATATATGGGGCTACGATTACGATGTTTCGAATAATTCCTTAGATGCTTTAGTCAAGCTCGTGCGAAAAAAAATTGATGGTAGTCGATCCAAATCACCTATTCAAAATATCAGAGGCATTGGCTATAAACTGAGGGAAGACTAATGTTTCATAAAACAAAAAAATATTTATCCTATTTGTATGCAACGCTTTACTTTTTGTTATTTTCACTTTTCGTTATTGTTCTATACTTTTCACTCGTAAAATTAATGGAAAATCAACAAATAAACGAACTGGAAGACTTTTATGGTAGGCAAGAGCATGATTTCTTTGAACATGTTCATGCAAACACTAAAACTCTAAGTTATGACCCCAATCGCAATTTTTTTTACTATATTTACACAAAGGATCATAAGTTTGTCCATGGTGACGAATCTTACAAAGGACTGAAGAATCAGATTGAAAAAGCATTTGGCAATAAGAAACCAAGTGAGGAAATCGTACAGCACTATGAATGGCAGGAAGAGCATTTCCTACTTCTAAAGAAGCCCATTTTCAACGACGATTCTGTAGTAGGCTATATTATCGTTGGTAAATCTGTGACGTCACAGCATCACTTTTTCCAAATGACAAAGTATTTACTAATAGTATTAACTTGTATTTCTACGGTCTTAATCGGTCTACTGGCCTATTATCTAGCAGGTAAAGCGATGGTTCCTATTCAATGGTCGTTCGATAAACAAAAAAAGTTCGTATCCGATGCCTCTCATGAATTACGAACTCCACTAAGTATTTTTTATAGTTCGCTAGAAATTTTAGAAATTGAGGAAGCACATCAATTAAGACCTTTTGGAAAAGAATTGATTGCGGATTTAAAAGATGAGGCTGAAACAATGAAGGAACTCATAGATAAACTATTGTTCTTGGCAAGGCATGATCAGCAGCAGGTTCCCATTCAAAAAGAAATCATACCACTATCTACTCTACTCGAAAAAGTAAGCTCGAAATTTCAAAGGATTACGCCTCCTGAAATACAGTTTTCTTCTGAAATTCAGGAAAACATCGAGCTGCTAGGCGATGCTTCAAAAATACAAGAGCTGCTTTATATTCTACTAGACAATGCGATAAGATATACAAATATCGGAACAATAACGCTTTCGCTTTTAAAAAATAAAGACTATGTAAAAATTACTGTTGCAGATAGTGGAATCGGTATGACTGAACGAGAATTACCTTTAGTATTCGAGCGGTTCTACCGAAGTGATGCTGCTCGCCAACGAAATGGCACTGGTTTAGGTCTTGCCATAGCAAAAGCAATAGTAGAGCAACACGATGGAAACATTTACGCGACAAGCACAGTAAACAAAGGCACTACAATTCATATTGAAATCCCTATTTAATAAGGAATCGGGGCTTTTTAAACAGCCCCGATTTTAGTTAATTATTGTGGAACATTGGAAAATTTACTTTTTTCATGAACCCACTTAATGTTCTTACAACCAGTACTAACAGGGTCACCCCTCCGGAAATTACATAAAACATTTTAATCAACGTAATTTCTGTATCCGTTCCTATAAGCACTCCGTGAACAAGTGATAATACCCATGCTGGTAACACAAGAAAGTGAAGCTTTTTCCATAAGGAGCGATTCATAGTTCGAATCCATAAATCTGATGTCATGATGACCATTAAAAACAAATAAAATGCGATTGTTCCAAGGGTCGACGGTAGAGACCGATAGTTAGCTGAGAAAGGGATTAAAACCCCAACTATACTATAAGGCTC
Source organism: Lysinibacillus sp. G1-3 (assembly GCF_056322905.1). Taxonomy (NCBI): domain Bacteria; kingdom Bacillati; phylum Bacillota; class Bacilli; order Caryophanales; family Bacillaceae; genus Lysinibacillus; species Lysinibacillus sp. G1-3. The sequence goes on along the minus strand of NZ_JBWHYQ010000012.1, from coordinate 15,453 downwards.
ATAACGATCGATTAAAAGCACTACCATATGAGCGATTACGGTAATTAACCCTAGCCACCCCGCATTTTGATGGATATGATAAATTAAGTTTTTATGTGATTTAATAAATGAGGATTTTCTCAACAAACCAAATATAATGGAAATTGTGAAGTAAAAATACGCTAACAACCCTAATAACCGAATCCATCCCCACGTACTTATGATCATTTATTTCACCCCTGTCATTTTCCAATTTGCTGCTTGCCCATCTTTAACAATGAAACGGGCACTTTGTTGACAATTATTTTCAAACCATTGCTGCAATTCATACTCATCCATAAGAAAGCAAAGTTTCGCCCCAACCTCTGCATCACATAAAGAGGACGTTACGACTGAAGCTTGTAATACTTCTGTATTGGCGATTTCACCTGTTTGTCCATTTAATACATGATGTTTCTTCATTGTTCCTTGCATCCAGCTTCGATATACCCGATTAGATGTAGCAATCGCGCCTGTTTTCATTTTAATCGAGCTAATTTCCTTGTCTATATTCAAGACATCTGCAACACCGATTGTCCATGTCTTTTCCCCAGAAGACCACATTTTCATATCCCCTCCCCCGTCTATTAATCCGAAATCAGGCGATACCTCTTGCTCAAGCCAATTCGCCAATTTTTCAATCGCATACCCTTTAGCAAATCCACCTAAATCAATTTCCTGCTGTGCCACCCTCAGTATTTGCTCATTGCCTAGAAATTCAAATGGTTGCTCTGCCATTAGGAGTTTGTTTTGAAATGCCTTACTTTTAGCTGAATCAAATGGGAAAGAATGATGGTAGCCATGATGTTCTAATTGGCGTTTAAGATATGGAGAAAATAAACCATTAGAAAGTTGATAATAGCGATTCGCTTGCACTAAACAATCATATAGGAACGAACTAACGCGAAGCGTTTTTCCAATTTCTAAACTATTAAGTTGTGATAATTCATTATTTGATTGAAATCTTGACCATTCTTTTGCTACGTATTGAAGCCAATTCTCTGCTTTTTCTTTCCATACAAAATGAGCCACTTTTGGCATAGCAATATAAAATTCAGTATTCATTATTTGTAAAGTTAGTGTATCCACACGCCCCACTCCATTATGTTCTTTTCGTTTTGCGCTCGCTTTTGCCAGAAGATTGCCTTGTCACTTCAAAGTTTGACCAATCTAGCTGTACTAGTTCTTTTTCTTTTTTTGTAATATTTCCCTGATCTACTCCCTGAATATTATTTGTGCGTGTAGAATCGGCTTCTGCTGGGCTGTTGATTTGAGATAGTATCGCTGCTGATAAAAGTAGCCCCGATGCCCCTAATATCCATTTAGCTTTTTTAGGATCTTTCATAGTGCTTCCCCCCTAATTCGTAATTGGCTGGCAGACAAACGTTTGGTTACTTTCTTGCCATTCAGCTATATAACCTAAGCCATTCGTTATTGTACTAATAGGTATATATAATTCTTCATTCACATAAAACGATTGTGCAGGTGATGGTGTTTTCACATTGTTATCATATACAACGTTAGTTCCTGCACGGTAAATCAATTCATTTTTTTGATGTTGGATATTTAAAATCTTACTTGCTTTATAAAAGGTTGCTTTTGCTCCTAAAACTTGAGCTATTGCTTTTCCTGGCACAAAAAATTCCCCGTCTTTTGGTATTACAAAAAAGCTCAGCTCCTTATTCGTACCTTCTACCTTGAACGTAACCTTTTGGGAGCTTGTAAAAGGTAATACTTCTTTATCAGCTGCGACTGTTCGTGTCCAAATATTCCATGTCCCTTGTACACTTACAGCATCTTGAAAATAGTAAGTTTCACCTTCTTCTTCATCGTCATCGTAAAAGTTCTCATCGTCATCGTCATCATCGTCGTCTTTATAATCCTTATATTCTTTATACTTTTCATGTTTATGATCGTCTGCATGTACGACAACATCATTTGTAAAAAAACCCGCTAATATAAGAACTACAACAAGGCTTATTTTTTTCATCCTCATCTATAACACTCCTTTCCTTTATCTTCATTCTAGGTTTTAAAAATGATACGAGACTGAATTTTTAAAACAAATTTTTACAGACAAAAAGCCATTTCTATTGACAGATTCCTCTGCACTTAGAAATGGCTTTGTTCATAAGGCAATTATTTCAAGATTCCAATCAGAATACTTAAAATCTTTTAGTCAATGAAAATAGAAATACATTCACCCTTTGATAATCTTGAACTAGGTTTAATGATTTGAGCATTTAATTGAATCATACCTTTTTCAATTTTTTTGATGATCTTTGATCGGCTCCAATCCTCAATTTGGTTTGCAAGCACTTTATCAATTCGATGTTTTCCTGTCACATCATCTAGTACAATGTGTATTATCTTTATTCCTTGTTCTGCTAAGCTAGATATCGCAATCGTTGACAAAATTGAAAAATCCTCTTTCTGGTCTTCCATTTCAGCAACATGCTTTGAGAACGTTTTATAAATAGTTAACTTTTTATTCCAAGTATGATTGTTTTCGCATTTAAAAATTGCATATTGATAAATATTTTTTCCATTTGCGTTATGCCTTCGTACAGTTGTATCCGTAAAAACAGATAATGTTCCACACATTTTACAGTGCTTCTTGACAGTTCGTTCTGGTAATTGAGAAAGCTTCCAGCGGAATGTAATATTTAACATTTATCCTTCACCTCTTAAGATAAAGGTACGCAAGCATCTATTTGGATATTTCGCAGTACAATGTGGAATTTCGTAAATAAATAAAAAGGAGATCCTGCACAAGGACCTCCTGACACATTGAGACCACAAGGTTGCTCGGGTCCTTTGTAATGAAAAAATGGGCATACTACCCCCTTGAAAAAAACATTGTTTTTTGAGGGGTATGCTATCCAATTTATTGATCATTACAAAGTAAAGTTTGGCATACGTGTTCTCCTGTATCCTTTCCATTCAAATAGAATTATCCTTATTTTACTATACAATTACATTTATATACAATTAGAAGGGTATTCAATATTTTATCTTCACAGAGCAAATCTTATCACACCTAGCCTATTGTCTAGCCCTAATTCTAAAAAAAATTTAAGTAGGATAATTACCCCCTTACTTTCTATAACCATACATATTATAGAAATAGAAAGGAGGAATATTTCATGGGATACAATTGCGGTGGCTCTTCAGGCGGCTATGGCGGTTCATCATTCGTTCTAATTGTCGTTCTATTTATTCTTTTAATTATTGTCGGCGCTAGTTTCATGTATTAATCTTCGGAACCTTTTTGTTCACAGCATAGAAAAACAGGATTAAGCTAATTAACCTTACAACTCCTTCTTCTAGGGTCACTTTTACCAAAGTGATCCTTTTCATCATATTAACCTCTGTGTGGAATTCAGAAAAAATTTATCCCTCTGTCTTCTTTATGTTCATGTAAGAGCATTTAATTCGATTAGATTTACTATATTGTTAAAATGAAATGATTACTAATCACCTTTTAATTTCAAGTGTTATCACGTTCATTTCTATAAATATTTAAGCATTGTATAGTTAATAATCAATATCCCTTTTGATGACGATGCATAAAATAAATTAAAGAAAGGGGGGAATTTATCATGTCTCAAAATTGTGGTAGTGGAAGTGGCGGCGGTTATGGTACAGGTTCAGCATTCGCGCTAATTGTTGTCCTATTCATTCTTTTAATTATTGTCGGTGCTAGTTTCATGAAATATTAATATCCAATACCGCCATTAATGCTCATAACTAATTTAACCTTACAACTTCAAATCTGTACTAAGGGTCACTATCCTCCAGTGGCCCTTTTATACTTCCTCATCCAATGTTCAGCGCCTAATGTTACGTTCTTAATCATCTAAATCTATTTTTTTCAACATTTTACAAAGGCATCCTAAGATAAATATCGCAACTCTTTTTGACAACTATACATAGTATAAAGTATAAGAAAGGAGGGATTTACTATGTCTGAATACTATGGTAATGGCTATGGCAATGGCTCAGCATTTGCGCTAATTGTTGTTCTATTCATCCTTCTAATTATTGTCGGCGCTAGTTTCATGAGATATTAATACCTAATACCGCCACCTATACTGCTCATAACTAGTGTAAGGTAATACTAATTTAACCTTTTATATCTTGACTAAGGGTCACTATCCTCCGGTGACCCTTTAAACATTTTCCCTATCGATGACAAATTTAAACTTTAAAGGAAATATAAAAGCCGTTCAGCGCCGTAACGCGGCAAATACTCTCGCAGTCCTTGGGCGCTAGAAGCCTATAGCCTTTTTGATTGTACCAAACTACGACATATGTAAATAACGCCAATTTAGCTGTTTCAAAACGTACATATCGTGTTCGGTATACTTCTACTTATTTCAATATCGCAGTCATAAGTATTTCTCACATACTAACTTTTAAATCTGTTTCTACTTCGTCTTTATGTTTTTTTCAAATCTCAAGATAATAAACTACGAAACATAACTTCCTAATCATATTATAGAAATGTAAAGCAAATATGCTTTGCACTCCGAATTCCTTCTTAGGGTCACTCCATCCCAAGTGACCCTTTTAAAATTTCTAAGAGGAGTGAATTATCATATCCCTCCATAGTATCCATGTTTAAAAATGTTCAAAGTAAAGAGGATCAATTACTAAACGTTTCTGGTGAATAAATAGTACTTCTTGTCCTTTTAAACCATTGGTAAAATAGTAAATAAACGAGTCCGATTTCAATTGCATCCCCGCCGTAATACATAATCATACCTCCAAGTTCAGCCTGTTCAATAGGTACATGATTAGGAGGATTCGCATAAATATGTTTGGACAATATTGAATGAGCCGTTACAGCTACTAATAAAACGATTGAGCGAAAGACATAAGATACTTGATGTGGGGTTGGATCGATATAGATAAAGGCAATGGTAAACAAATAACCTGCTAGAAAAATATGAATGTGAATCAAAATAAATATAAGCGAGCTTTCATGCATCATGGTAAAGAGTGGTGTAGTATAAAGCAACCATAAACCACCTACATTAAGAATAGACGCTACGATAGGATTGCGTATAAAACTAAAGTAAGAATTTTTTAATATGGAGGAAATAAGACGAGCCCTTTTCACAGGGATTGATCTCAACAGTAGAGTTATCGGAGCCGCTAGAGCAATAAGGAGCGGAGCTAACATTCCAAGCAATAGATGACCGATCATATGTGCTGAAAAATTAACGTGAGTGAGCTCTGCAAATGGACCGATTAATGTAATGATTGCGCATAAATGCCCTAGAATCCAACTTAATGTGCGAGAACGTGACCATCTTTTTTTATGCTGATTAGAATAAATAACCGCAACAATATATGAGATAAGGGAAATAAGAAACGGCAAAACTAATATTAGCTGTACAATTATGGAGAAATTTTGGGTGTAAGTTTCATGTGAATGCAAAGTTGAATCCTCCTAATACTTTTGTTGATTAGTTTGTATTAGTAAAACAATACCTATCACTATTAAAATTGCTGCTAATACATTCCATACTAAATCATAAGGAAGAATATCGACGTTGTAGCGGATTTGATGTAACTTCATGAACTTGTGCTGAATGATTCCATCGTATAGTTGAAACGCTCCTGCTCCAAGAAAAATCCCTCCAAGCCATCTTTTTAACCAAAATCCATGTTTTCGATGAAGATCGGCGAGTAAAAAGGCTGACCCAATCGTGGCAAAAAAGCTAAAGGCATGAAATAGTCCGTCTGAGACTAATCCAATATTAGCTGTAGATTTATCATAGAAATGATGCCAATGTAATAATTGATGAAAAAGTACTTCATCTATAAATGCCACGAAACCGAGACCAAATAATAAGCCCGTCCACATATTTTGTTGCCCATAATGAAAACGATTTTCGTGTTTATGATTATTTCTTTCATTCTTATTTAATATGGTCAACCTAATCACCTCAGTTTTTTTATTAGTTTATCCATGAAGTTAAGAAATTCAAACAATTTACAGAAGTGTTTTCTATCCCCTTCTATTTTACATCCATTTCTTCTTAGATTACCCAAAAATAGAAATCACCAACACTTACTGTAACCACATTTGTGGATTTTCTTTAAAATCCACAGTCATTGTTTGTATTTTTTTCAAAATTCTCTAAGTATACTTAATTGCTAATTAGGAAATTCTATAATTATCAATACTTTACCTGACATTATATTTAAAAGGCTGGGGATATTTTTAATGGAGTCAATATGGTTAGAGTATGCCTGGGCATTGCTAATTCTAATAGGTTTAGAAGGATTATTATCGGCGGACAACGCTCTAGTACTGGCGGTTATTGCCAAACATTTACCCGAAGAACAGAAAAAAAGAGCTATAAATTACGGAATCCTTTTGGCTTTCATTTTCAGATTTGCTGCACTTTTTGCGATTTCCTTTATTGCGAACGTCTGGCAAATCCAAGCAGTAGGAGCAGCCTATCTGCTTTATCTGGGATTAAATCATGTCATTAAGTCACTGTTTGGGAAAGATAATAAGAATGCTCATAACGACAAAGCAAAGGAAGTCGCTGGAAAAGGTTTTGGTCCAACTGTTGGGAAGATTGCATTAGCTGACCTTGCTTTTGCAATCGATTCAATACTAGCTGCAGTTGCTCTAGCTCTCGGTCTTCCCGATTCTCCCCTAGATGATTTTGGAGGTATGGATGGAGGGCAATTTATTGTTGTTGTTCTTGGAGGGATTGCTGGACTTGTCCTAATCAAATTCGCTGCAACATGGTTTGTGCAACTACTTGAAAAACGTCCAGCATTGGAAATAACAGCATATGCAATAGTTGCATGGGTTGGTGTCAAACTAGCTATAATAACTCTCTCCCATGAGGATATAGGTATTTTAGATCCCCACTTCCCTCATAGTACTACCTGGACTACGATTTTCTATGGAGTATTAGTAGGTATTGCCCTAATCGGATGGTTTGCACCTAGGAATAAGTCAAAACCAAATGGGTAGAAGATCAAAATTGAAGCTCTTTTCCAGAGCAGTTTTTCTATATTGAGTTAACGGGAGATTAGTTTGAAAAATATTTGCATTTAGGATTATGAGCATATTTTCACATGTGGATAATCCTGAAAATTGAGTCTCCCACCACTCAAGGGACAAGCTGACTCATGTCAGTAAGATGGCTGAGTAACTAAGCGTTCGCAGTCCATTTCTGTTTTGAACAGCTCTCAGGACTGGGGAATCCTATTATTCCCCCTCCCTATCCAGTGCAAATAGCAGCTAGGGCTACGCTACTGTTACCAGAGCGTAAAGTTGGTCTCGTTCGATATGTTTAGCGCTCTTTCCTTGACAACACATATTGTTTTACCGTTAGCATGAATTAGGCTATCGAACCTTACACAAAAATTCATTATCAAAGAACGAGTTCGTTTTAAACGACTATGGCTTTCTCGTTCAGAAAATCTGTAAAAGGTTCTTGATGTTCATGCATTATGAGTACCACGGTCGGGATAAAACTGGTTCAAAACTATAAAAACGCGAGAAATCAATTTTAGAAACATTGATCTCTCGCGCTTTTCTGATGTGACATTTTTAATTTTTCTTTAAAAATATAACCCTTTAATATCAAACTCATCTTCTTGAAATGCTTGCAAATGGCAATAATTAATTAGATTCTACATCCTCATCTTTGGAATAATTATACTTAGAACGATCAACTGGCGTATAATCTGTTGGCTTATGGAATCTTAATAAATCACCATTCACGACTTTATCTGATAGATGCAATTTAAGATCTACTTGATCTTTGATAGTTTTCGCAAACTCTAATTGACTATCATCTAGTAGTAAACCTGTTTTATTATCATAAAATTTTTCATTAATTGAATAAATCGTAGGACTGACAAAATTGCCATTTCTAAATGGTACAATTTCCTCGTGCTCTTCTGATAATAAGTCTGAACCAAATTGAACAAATTTTTGCGTATCAATTCCCAGTAAATGTAATAGCGTTGGAAGTAGGTCTATTTGACCACCATAAGTATGGTTAGCTCCACCTTGCATTCCTGGAACATGTATAAATAATGGTACGCGTTGTAAATTAGCATTTTCATAAGGTGTAATTTCTTTACCAATGACTTGCTCCATCGCATCATTATGATTATCTGAAATACCGTAATGGTCACCATAAAGAACAATCATCGTATTATCATATAAGCCTGATTCTTTTAATTGGTTGAAGACTTGTTCGATTGCTTCATCTGCATAACGTGCTGTTTGGAAATAATTATCTACACTTGCATCTCCAGTATTAGCTTTATCAATTGTTACTAAGTCTTGATTCATTTTATACGGATAGTGGTTCCCTACCGTAATTAATTTCGTATAAAAAGGTTGTGGTAACGAACTTAAAAAACTTTCAGATTGATTAAAGAATGGTTTATCTAGCAAACCATATTCAGCCATGTTATCTGTAGAACCAGTATCATAATAACTTGCATCAAAGAATTTGTCATACCCAAATGATTTATAAATCTCATTTCGATTCCAGAAGCTTCCGTTGTTACCATGGAATACAGCAGATGTATAACCATAATCTTTTAAAATACTAGGAGCTGCTTGGTACGTATTTTGTGCTTTTGTAATAAAGGCAGATCCTTGTGGTAACCCAAATAAAGAATTTTCAAGCATAAATTCTGCATCAGAAGTTTTACCTTGACCTGTCTGATGGAAGAAATTATCAAAATACATTGTATTCTTATCTTTTGCTAATGAATTTAAGAACGGTGTAACTTCTTCACCGTTTAACTTATAATCGATCAAAAAGTTTTGGAATGATTCTAAATGTAAATAGACGACGTTCATTCCTTCTGCTGCACCAAAATATTCTGCATTAGGTTTGGCGTAGTTAGATTTTGTATAGTTCATTACTTCTGTAATATCATTACTATCCGCCAAAGCTCTCTGTGAAGATGCTTTCATCGTTTCTACTGAATCATAAATCGTATAGTTATACATTCCTAGATATTTAACAATATAGTTTCTATCGAAACCTCGAGATAATAATTGCGGACGATCAGCTTCAGCTAGTCCTAAATTTAGGACGGAAATTGCCAATGCAAATGCAATGATTGCCGTTGCTTTTTTATATCCTAAACGATTAGACTCTTTTTGTATTTTTCTTGAGAATCGTAGGTAAAACATTACAAAAACATCTACAAAGAACAAGATATCATAAGGTTTTAGTAAAGAAAGAACACTACCACCTAAATCTCCGAAGTTCTGCGTTTGGGTAACAGTAGGTAATGTTATGAAATCACTAAAAAATCGGTAATAAACAATATTAGCATATAAAACAATAGACATCAGAGTGTATACTACAACTAGTGATGTATATTTTCTCTTTCCACTAAATAAAAATGACAATCCTAGAAATAGCATTGCGGAACCTAGTGGATTTATTAGTAAAAGGAATTGTTGAAGTACTCCTTCTACTCCTAGTTTAAATTGTGCTGTTTGAGCGATGTATGTTTTCATCCATAACATTAAAACAGCTAATAAATATATCCCTAAAAATTTATTTAAAAGGCCATCTTTTTTACTTAATAAATTTTTCATTTTTACACCTACCTTAAACTTACTTACTTATATCTAGATACTTATTAATTTAGATTATAAGTATTTCATTGAAAAATGTTACTTCACAATAGCTTTTTTCGCAGCTAATGTAGCTTACTCCCCATTTAGATTTCTGTCAAGTTATTAAATATCAAAAAAATCATGTTCTCTTGATTTCCGACAATAGTAATTTTAAAACACAATTTTAATTTTAACAATTTAATTTTGGTGACATGAAACTTATAATTTTGTAAGGTTTAGTTTCAATATATATAAACAAGTATTACTGAACACTTTGAAGAAAGAAACTATAAAAAGGGTCACTTGGGATAGGAGTGACCCTCAGTAACAAAATTCGGAGGTGTAAGGCTAAGTTAGCTTTACATTACTATTAATATGTCGCGATAGCGTTTTTGAATAGTTCATAGCCTGAGAAAATAGAATTAAAAATAAAAAAGCAGCAATATGAACGCCAAAATAATAATTTACTTTTATAGAACCATTTTTAAACAGGTAGCTTAATTGTCAGCTGTTCTTTTTATTGCACATTAGAAACGCTCATATCAAATATCAGCTCTCTACTATAAACGGTCATTTTTTAATAAGATTTTTTAAGGTATGTATAAAAAGGGTGTAGCTTTAGAATGAAGATTGATAGAAATGACGTTAATTATGAGTCTTATTCAACGAAAGCGGCCGTTAGTGATGAAGAATTTTTTAGTCAGAAATTACGATTACATTTTCTGCAACTTGCTTTTGGTCAGTAAAATTTGGGTTTTCAACTAAATCAAAGGATACTTTTTGACCTTGTTTAAGGAATCTGAATCCATTCAGAAATCTTTCTTTATCAGGTAAAATCGAACTAAAATGAACATAAACATGGTTTCCATCCTCACCGTCAAGCATGATACGACCATAACCCTTTTCTTCTTTAAACCATTTAACAATTCCCTCTCGTTTCATATCTGTTCGGCCTCCAATTCATTTTTTTAACTAAACTACTTCGTTACCTGTTCTCCCCCTTATTATTACTTTCTTATAGCACTAAACTTCATCTTTATTTGAATAAGAAAAAAGAGAAATCTGTGCAACTCAATGTAACTTCAAGTAAAGCACCCATTAATAAGCCTATTTTATTGAACGTCGTCAATTCTTCCCATGAATTTTGGTATGGTCCTCAAAGTAGAACAATGAATAATCTTTTCTAATGTCTACTGTAAACGAGAAAATTTCCTTTGTTGATATATCCTCAAGAAGAATTTCAAATAACCCCATACCTCTACGGTAATTAATTTCCACAGCTTGTATGTTCTCTCTACTTATTTCGTAATTTGTTTCAACATAGCTTGCTGCATAATTATATGCAACAGCACTTCTCGATTTAGAATCATAATATGTGTTACAAATAAAAATAACAAGTAGACAAAATATTATATTGAATATTATTACTTTCTTCATTTTACACCCCTATTCTCATCTTAAACTACCCTCCCCCGTTAGCACAAAAAGAAAAAGGTGCCGCAACTACAACACATTGTTTAACTCTTTCACCCGTTAGCCATCCATGTCGCTTAAAATCAACAATACACCACAGAAAATGAAAGATGATTACGTTCTTTCATGGGAGTTTAATAAGAACAGAGACGCTTCCACAATCGCGCCCGATCGCTGAAATCGTTATTCAACTAATGCAACCGTTAATTAATTTTTATTAACAAACTTGTAGACTTCTTTAACCGAATTACTTGATAGTGTGTAAATAGTGTGCGTGTCTTTTGTATTCATGATGGTTCCAGATTCCTCTGTAATCCAAAGAAAATAAATTTCTTTGCCACTACTAAATTGATACTGTGGTTCTGTTGCTATGTTGACTACACCAGGCTCTTTTTTTGATTTTCTTACTGCCTTTTCAAAGATAGCTATTTCTTCCGATTCTTTTAATTCTAAATCAATCGTTTTAGTGTTAATATACGCTTCCTCTTCTACATTCTTTTTAGTTATTGGTTCGCTTGTTTTTGTTTCTGGCTCTTGAGAACAGCCGACTAATTCCAAATTAATTATTGCAAATAATAAAAATATCTTTTTCAAAATATCCTCCCCTTTAATAATTTGGACATTAATTTTTGAATAAAGTTTCAAATCTTCCAAGCTTTTTAAATATAAACATAGATGCCTATTAAAGGTGTTATTCCGCAATATGGCCCTTTCCATGAATAAAGAAGCTTTCCCTATTACGGAAAAGCGCTGTTGTATAGCCCCTGTAATTGAAGTATAGGAACGATAAAAAATGCTGGTATACAGCTTAATAAATTGTCTCTATATACAGGTTTTTATTCTGATAACACACTCTGAAAAATCTCGAAAAGTCCTATCGTAGCTTTGTATATATAGCTTTGCATAAAAAGCTGTAAAAACAATAGTCCTCGTAAAAAGGCACGAACGTTGAATTAACAACATTCGTGCCTTTTTGGTGTGTTTCCAAACTTTCATTTGGGAACGTTTATTATATTTATTTTGTATGCTTTATAGATATTGTTGCAATAAAACACAGGTTAATTTATTGACTCTAATTTTTATGTCTATTCTTTACAAAAATCTACAAATTTTTTTGCCTGTATTAAGGACATACCTGTTTGCTCTCTCAAAAACTTCACCGCTTTAATTTCACCGACTGACTTTATTTTCTCTTTTACTAAGGCAATCAGTTCCTCATTATAGATTTTAGTATAATCCATTTTTTCGCCCCCCTCGTGTAATTAAAGTTTAACATTTCCAAAGCGTCGTTTGGTCACAATTCTTCCCTTAACGTTGTAAATCCGCATAAATCTGGCGAGACCCCAAAAAGACAGATTATTTTAAATCTCCTTATTCCAAAGCACCCCGTTAGTTTAATAAGAAAAGCAAATCCAATAAAGAATAGTACCTACTTATGATACGGTCCACCTTAATGTAGTTAGTTTCCATTTTCTCTATATATCCTTATCAGCGATTCTTTCGCTATTTTCACCAAGACAACGTATAATAAGAGAAGCAGAAGAAGAATTCATTTTTTCTCTAGTTAAAAAAAGAGGTGCAATTACTTGAAACAATTTGAAACAGCATTACCTGAGCAGTATGAAACATTAAAAAAACAGGCCAATTATACGTCTAGCTGGCGAGAGCGTTTAGGCGCAGTCGAAATGTTATCTGCTTATCAACATGACAAAATCATAGATTTATTAAAAAATCGTATGCAGCATGATACTGTCTACAAGGTGCAATTAGCAGCCTATGAAGCACTTGTGGCGCTTGGCGAGGACGTAGAGAAGCCATCACCTGCACGTTTTGATATTATCAAAGGAACAGACAAAATTTTCCTTCGAGTTAAAAAGAGCTTGCCGAAGGACCATACAGTGGCAGACTTTGCGGATAAACTAAAACGTATGCGTTTAGATGTCTTTGATGCGTATGAAGGCGACAAAGGTGTACAATTTATGAACTGGTTAGAGGAACGTTGGGCAAAACTGTAATCAGTAGTTTTGCGATTTATGAAGGAAAGTCATTCTCTTCGCTTGTGGAGGGAATGGCTTTTTCTGTTGATTTTGAATAAAGTTTGATTAAAAAAGTTCCACAAACACTAATAAAAAGACGGGATTGCTGTGGAATCCATCTTGAAGTAAAGTCTTCGTTAGTGAAGTAAAAATTCTATTTTAATGCCTTTATCTTTCAGTTTCGTAATCATTAATAATTACGTTTATACTATTACATTGTTCATCCGCAACTGCTTTGTTAGATTGTTTATTATAGTCGTAGGTTATCAAAGCCTTCCATAAAGCCCAACCTCTTGCTCTATTCCAAGTTTCTTCATCAACATTCAATGCATTCTTAAATGCCTTTCTGCTTTTATCATCAAAGAACGTCCAAGCAATTGCAGCAACACAAGAAGGATCTCCTACTCCCAATATCCCAAAATCAATACCCACACGTAATTACCATCTTTAATTAATATATTTCCTGGCGCTATGTCACCGTGGACCCAAACAGGTTCACCAGCCCACTTTGAAGTTAATGCCAATTCCCAGATTTCCTTCAATAAGTTTTATTAAAAGCAGTTACATTATTATTAATGGCATCTCTACACTCATCATCGTATACAACAATACCACCGCCTCTATAAAAATTATATTCCCCAGCTATGGGACCTCCACTGGCGTCAATAGATTGTAATTCAACTAAACCCCTCCAATTCATTCGCAAATTGATTTTTAATTTCTAAATTAGACCTCTCTGGAAATTGGCTATTTATTAACTTCGAACCTAAATCTACGTCTATTTTTATCATTTAATTTCTCCCTTTAATTTGATTACATTTAATGTACCATATACTTACTACTACAAGGATTTCTTATTCCACTATCTTGCACTGTTAGATCCATAAAGAAAAAAGAGCTGCCTAGGCAACTCTTTTTTCTTTAATTACGCACCCGTTAGCCATCCATATCGCTTAAAATCAACACTACACCATAGAAAATGAAAGATGATTACGTTCTTTCATGGGAGTTTAAGAAGAACACAGTGGCATTCTAGAATAGGAAAAAGTCTTAGATTGCCACTAACTTTTTGAACTACTGCCCTGAACTATGGGACTCTATATCAAAATCCACATCTTGAATAAATTCGATAACCTCTCCATTAGGACTGTGGACTAGAGCGTTTCTGATAATAAGAGGAGGCTCTCCGAGAGTTAGATAGTCTGCTTCCACACAAGGTTTTGCCCCATGGGCAAGTGCCGTTTGAAACGCTTTGTCGACATCTTCCACATAAAACGCTAGGTGAAGCATAGCTCCGTAAGCAACTTCCTCTTCCGACCGCGCTTTCTTCCCTTGTGCTGGAATGATAGCTTCGTCATCAAAAACCTCGAGACATGTTCGGCCGTCGGGAGAGATCAGCATCGAAGCTTCCTTGATTTGAAACGAAGGAAGGCTCCAATGATGTCCACGCTTAAATCCCAATGCTTCAATGTAAAACCGGATTGTTGCCGGATAATCTTTTGCCTGAATTGCAATATGAGCAAGACCTTTGATATTCAAATATAATTTCCCCTTTCTAATGAATTTAGTATAGAATAGTGTTGCAAGGAAATACATACAATATAAAAGGAAATTACCGAATTACACTTTCCAAAAATAACGAAAATCAATTAATTTTATTTATTTTCGAAAATGCAGTAGGAGGAATTATATATGGAACATTGGATGGATGAAACTGATTACCACATCTTGGGTCTTCTTCAGCAGAATGCACGTATCTCCATTTCACAAATAAGTAAAGAAGTGTCCATGTCCCAGCCCTCGGTAAGGGAACGAATAAAAAGGCTTGAGGAGAAAGACATCATCTCGGGTTATACGGCAACCTTTCGCCATCAGGCACTAGGTCGAGGGACCACGGCATTCTTTCTTATTAAAACAGAGCAATGTCAAGCACTGGTGGATTTTTGCGAACGAAATCCCGTTGTAACCGATATGTTTCGAATTAGTGGTGAATACAATTACATGGTCAAGATTCAGACTGCTTCCATAGAGGATATTGGTCAATTTCAAGATTCTATTATTAAGTTCGGACCATCCAAGTCCCTTATCAGCTTGAAAAACCTGATTGAGAGTCGGATTCTACTATAAGCGCCATTCTCAAAATAACAAAAGAATCCTACTTATGTTAAACTCCCTCTATAAACATTGATGTATCAACGGTTTCCGCCATTTCATGATGAAGAGAAAATATTTTTTCACTTCATTTACAAACAGTGTTTTGAATTTATTGTTATAATTTACAACTTAGGTGTA